>NZ_JAAVJB010000329.1 GCF_012034385.1 Streptomyces spiramenti | reverse complement strand
GACATCACCCACACCGCATCCCAACGCAACAAAAGCACCCGCACCGCACCCAACCGCTCACTCCTCTACACCGACACCCGCCGCTCCACCACCGCCACCATCGGCCACACCATCCTCGACGAACTGACGCCGCTGTCGCTGTGCCTGACGGCGGTCGGCTGGCTCACCAGCCGCTACGCCGAGTCGATGCGGGCACACATCCGGCAGGCGTTCGACCGAGTGCGCGGGGAGTCCCCGACGACCGACCTGGCGTCGCTGTACTTCGCCTGCCTCCCCGCGCCGCACGCGGAGTCGATGGCCGAGGCCGAGCGGGTCCAGGCGGAGCTGCGCGAGCGCTGGGCGCGGATCATCGACGCCCCCGAAGGGGTCCGGCGGGTGCAGCTGCGCTCGGAGGACATCGCGGAGCAGGTGGCGCAGGAGTTCGGCGGTCCGCGAGACGGCTGGTCGCTGTCCCGCTACGTCAGCCCGGACGTCCTCGTCGTCGCCGACAGCACCGACGCCGTGGCCCGCGGCGACTTCTCCCTCGTCCTCGGCGAGCTCCACATCGCGATGAACACCGTGGCCGCGTCGCTCTTCGTGCACCAGCACCCGGCGATCGAGGAGCTGATCGCGGAGACCACGCGTGACTTCCCCGGCCCGCGCCTGACACCGATGCTGCCCAAGGAGCTGCCGCTGAAGTGGTCGGCCCGCAGCAGGCCGGCGCTGGAACGCGACGAGGACTACGCGGTCGCGCTGGCCGACCACACCGGCGACCCCTACCGCGAGCGCTGCCTCCTCAGCGCGGACGTGACGGTCGCGGACCGCGACGGCCGCCTGACCGCGGTGCTGCCCGACGGGGCCGAGTTCGACGTCCTCGACGTCTTCGGCCACGCCCTCACCAACCGGGTGATGGACCGCTTCGCACTGCGGCCCGACGCGGACCACGTGCCGCGGGTGACGATCGACCGGATGACCGTCCAGCGCGAGTCCTGGCGCTTCACCGGCGACGACCTCGACTTCGCCGACGAGAAGAACGAAGCACGCCGCTGGATCCGCGCACGCAACTGGCGCACCCGACACGACCTCCCCCGCTACGCCTTCATCGTCTCCCCCACCGAACCCCGCCCCTTCTACGTCGACTTCGACGCCCCCGTCTACATCAACATCCTCGCCAAAGCCGCACGACGCCTCGCACGCAACAACCCCGGCGCCACCCTCACCCTCACCGAAATGCTCCCCACCCCCGACCAGACCTGGCTCACCGACGAACACCACAACACCTACACCTCCGAACTCCGCTTCGTCGCCGTCGACCAGGAACACGTCCAGGGAGGTGTCCCCTCGTGGTGAGGTTCCTGGACGACATCCGGGCGCACGCGGAGCGGCGGCCCACGGCGGTGGCGCTGCGGACCCCGGACGGACCGGTGAGCTACGGGCGGTTCGTCGAACGGGTGGACCGACTGGCGCGCACCCTCGCGGCGCGCGGCGTGGGACCCGAGCGGGTGTGCGCGATCGCGTTGGATCCCGGCGCGGACAGCGTGGTGGCGGTCGCCGCGGTGCTCCGGGCGGGCGGTGCCTTCCTGACGCTGGACCTGGCGCAGCCCGCCCAGCGGCTGGCCGCCGCCGTGAGCAGCGGCGGTGCCGAGATGCTGCTGACCCGCGGCGCCGTCGCCCGGCGGGTGGCGCTCCCAGCCCCGGGGCCGGTCCTGGACCTGGACGATCTCACCGCGGAGGCCGAGACGGAGACGGCGCGCGAGGCGGCCGGCGACCCGGCCGCCGTCCGGTGGCCCGAGGTGCCCGGGGCGGCCCTCGCCTACGTCAGCCACACCTCCGGGAGCACCGGAACACCCAACGCGGTGCTCATCGAGCGCGCCGGGCTCGACTCGTACCTGCGGTTCGTCGCGCGCGACTACGCGATGGGTGCCTGGAGCGTCGCGCTCCAGGTGGCGCCGGCCGGATACGACGCGTCCATCCGCGACACCTTCGCGCCGCTGGTCGCCGGCGGCACCCTGGTGCTGACCGACCGGGCGTCGCTGCTGCGGGCGGACGACTTCCTCGCGACGGTGGAGCGGAACGGCGTCAACACCCTGCTGAGCGTCACGCCGTCGTTCCTGACCTTCCTCGCCCAGCAGGAGGACGCCGCCGAACGGCTGCGGGGGCTGCGGCTGGTGGTGTGCAGCGGGGAGTCGCTGCTGCCGTTCCTGACCTCCGGAGCGAGGAAGCTGCTGCCGGGCGTGCTCGTCAACCAGTACGGCCCCACCGAGTGCACCATGACCGCGACCCGGCACCGGGTGGCGGAGGAGCCCGAGGTCGGCGCCGACGTCGTGGGCGCCGCCATCGACGGGATGTCGGCCCGGCTGGCCTCCCCGGACGGCGCGACGGTCGCGGCGGGCCAGGTCGGCGAGATCGTCCTCGGCGGGGTGGGGGTGGCACGCGGCTACCGCGGCAACCCGGTCCTCACCGCCGACCGGTTCCGGCCCGATCCGCTCGGCCCGCCGGGGTCGCGGGAGTACCGCACCGGCGACCTGGGCCGGCTGCGGCCCGACGGCACGCTGGAGTACCTGGGCCGTTCGGACCGGCAGATCAAGATCCGCGGCTACCGGGTCGACCCCTCCGAGGTCGAGGGCGCACTGCTCACCCACCCCCGGGTCACCGGCGCGGTGGTGACCGCCGACGCCGACGACCGCGGCCGGGTCTTCCTGAGCGCCCACCTCACGGGGGCGTCGCCCCAGGAGGTGACCGACGCCGAGCTGCGCCGGTACCTCGCGGAGACGCTGCCCGCCCACATGATGCCCCGGCGGTTCCACCGCATCGGACGGGTCCCGACCACCACCACCGGCAAGGCCGACCGGTCCGCTCTCCGCGGGGCGGCGAGCGGGGCGGGGACGTGACCGCGCCCCCGGCGGAGCTGCCGCCGGTACCGGTCCCGGTACCGACCGACGTCGCGCGGGCCGCCCAGCGGCTGCGGGGGCTGGTGCACCGCACCCCGATGCTTCCGGTACCGGGCGTGCCGGGCCTGCTGCTGAAAGCCGAACACCTCCAGCTCGGGGGCTCCTTCAAGGCGCGCGGCGCCGCGAACGCGATCGCCGCCGGCGCCGTCGACTCCGTGGTGACCGGCTCCTCGGGCAACCACGGCATCGCCCTCGCGACGCTGGCCCGCCCCCGCGGCCTGCGGACCACCGTGGTGATGGCGGAAGGCGCCTCGCCGCTGAAGGCCGAGCGCGTCCGTGACCTGGGGGCGGACGTCGTGACGGTCGCCGGCGGCGTCGCCGACCGCGAGCGGCACGCACGGCTGCTGGCCGCGCGTACCGGAGCGCTGCTGGTGCCGTCCTCCGACGATCCCCGGGTCGTCGCCGGTCAGGGGACCGTCGCCCTGGAAATGTTCCACGAACTTCCCGCGCTGGACATGCTGTTCGTACCGACGGGCGGCGGCGGGCTGCTGGCGGGGTGCTGCCTCGCCGCGGAGCTCGTCGGCCGGCGGCGACACGTGCGGATCATCGGCGTCGAGCCGATGGATGCCCGCCGCTACGCCCTGTCGCTGGCCGCGGGCCATCCGGTACAGGTGCCGCCGTCCCGCACCGTGGCCGACGGACTGCGGGGCCAGCGGCCGGGAGCGGTGACGCTCCCGGTGGTGCGACGCAGGACCGACGAGCTGATCGCGGTCGAGGACGACGAGATCCTCGCCGCGACGGAACTGCTGCGCCGCGGCGGTGTCCCCGCCGAGCCCAGCGGCGCGGTGGCCCTGGCCGGTGCGCTGCGCCGGGGGTTCCACGGCCGGGCCGCGGTCGTCGTCTCCGGCGGCAACCTCTCCCCCGATGCTCTTCCCGCCCGGGGCGCGCCCGCCGCCGCGGGTGCCCTGTCCTCCCCGTCCTTCGGGGCGGACGGCGCGACCGCCGTCCGCCCGTCCACCGAACCGAACCTCTGGAGCGCACGATGACGACGCAGCAGACCGCCACTCCCGCCGCGGTGACCACCGCCGAGCTGACCGAGCTGATCACCTCGGTCTACCGCGAGGCGCTGCAGGACGAGGGACTCGACGAGACGAGCGACTTCTTCGAGTGCGGCGGCGACTCGCTGGCCGCCTTCCAGATCACCGGCCGCATCGAGCGCGAGGTGGGCGGCGAGGTCCCGGTGGCCCTGGTGTTCGCCTACCCGACTCCGGTGGAGCTGGCCGAGGCGGTCGCCGAGGAGCTGGGCGGCGGGGACGAGCGGACCGATGGCTGAGGGCATCGCACCGCAGGCCGGCGCGGCAGCCGGCGCCACCGCGGGGACGGCGCCGGCAGGCGTCGCCCCCGCGGGCG
>NZ_JAAVJB010000328.1 GCF_012034385.1 Streptomyces spiramenti | reverse complement strand
GGCGGGCGGTTCAGCCTGCGCGGGGCTCCTCGTGATCGCCCGCCCGCCCGTGCCGGAGCCGGTCGGCGAGGTCGCGGACGGCGGGCACCCCACCGAAGTCCCGGACCATCGTCGCCGCCGTGGTGTGCAACCGGGTGGTCACCCGCTCGGACCTCAGGTTCTCGGCGACGTCCGCGGCGTCATGGGCCCGGGCCGCGCCTTCCTCCGGCTCGCCGTCGAGCAGGTGCACGGTGGCGAGTCCGATCAGGTTGAGTGCATACGAACGCTGGTGCCCGGTGCCCGGCTCCCCGCACTCGGCCCCGAACAGCTCGACGGCGCGGAGCATCGGTGGCTTGGCGAGGGCGGTGTACATACCGCAGCGGGCGGGGTTGTACGCCAGGTCGCGGTACGAGTGCGCGCTCTCCGCGGCGAGCTGCGCCTCGGTGAAGAAGGAGGCCCAGTCCGGATCGCCGTCGTGCGGGGAGACCTCCTCGAAGGTCTCCTCCGCGATGCGCACGGCCCGGCGGACCTTGGCCGGCGCGCCGACCGCCGCGTAGGCGCGCGCCTCGAGCGCGTGGAGCATCGACTGGACGCGGGGGGTGGCGGTGTCCCTGCTGCCGTACTGCGCGAGGTGAACGAGCTCCAGCGCGTCCTCTCCTCGTCCCAGGTGGATCATCTGGCGGGTCATGCGGGACAGGACGTAGGCGCCGAGCGGCCGGTCCTCGGCCTCCTTGGCGGCGTGCAGCGCCAGCACGAAGTACTTCTGCGCGGTCGGCTGGAGCCCGATGTCGTAGCTCATCCACCCCGCGAGCTCGGCGAGTTCGGCGGTGACGCGGAACAGCCGCCGACGCACCGACTCGGGCTGGTACTCCTGCAGCAGGTCGGTGATCTCGTGGAGCTGCCCCACGACCGCCTTCCGTCGAAGGCCGCCGCCGCAGGCGGCGTCCCAGAGGCGGAACATCGTGGTGGTCGATTCGAGGAGTTCGAGCTCCGGTCGGGAGATGCCCGCGCCGCCCCGCCGCCCGTTCGCCGTGCCGGCGGGGGACGCGGCGCGGTCGGTGACCGGGTGCTGCTCGGCGCCGTGCTGTGCGGGGACGAGCCAGCGCTGCATGGGTTCTATGAGCGCCGGGCCCGCGGACATACCGAGCGAGGTGCCGAGGAACCCCCGCCTCCCCAGCATCAGGTCGCCGCGGGTGAACTCGTTGATCAGCTGCACCGTCTGGGGTCCCGCCCAGGGGAGGTCGATCCCCGTGGTCGCCGCGGTGTGCGGCGCCGAACGCAGCCCGAGGTCCTCCACCGTCACGACGCAGCTGAACCGTTCCGAGAAGAGGTCGGAGAGGATGCGCGGTATCGGCTCCCGTGGCTGCTCGCCGTCGAGCCAGCGGCGCACGCGCGAGGTGTCCGTGCTGACGTGGTGGGCGCCGAGGTGCCGAGCGCGTCGGTTCACCTGGCGTGCCATCTCGCCCTTGGACCAGCCGCTGCGGCGGAACCAGGAGGTGAGACGTTCGTTGGGGCGTTTGGCCGCGTCAGCGTCGATCTCGCGTCGGCTCACCGTCGACCCCCGTCTCCTGGTCCGCCGGCGCCGGCGGTCCGTGCAATTGCTGTTGCCCTCGACCCGCGGCCCCGCGCGCGTCAGGGACTCGGAACCGACCGTCTCCGCGGCGGCTCCGGGCGCGCCACCGACCGGCGGACACGGAAGGGACCGACGCGCCACCGCATCAGGCCGATCACCCGCACACGGGCAGAGTTCATGCACCGTCCGACGACGGTGGGCCCGGCTTGTTGACAACGAGTCTAGATGACGATGTGTCTACGAACACACCGAACGTAATGCTGTGGACACTGCTTGCGGAGTCGACGTCGTGCAATCGCCACCATTCGCCACCCCTCTCGAGCACGTTATCGACAACGGGGCGAGTTGTACTGGGCACAGACTGTTCGACCTGATGCGAACGAAGCAGTTCCGGGGGCGCGCGCACTCCGGCGCACGCCCGGCGCAGCTCGCACGCTCCGGCGTAACCAACCACGCACCCACCCGTTGGAGGAGGCATGGGTTTCACCATCGGCGGCATGCGCGACATCCGCGAGATACGGCGGGCGCCCCGACACATCCGTCTCGGCGCCCTCCCCCCGGAAGTGACCGCCGTCGCGGAGTACACGGGCCTGTGGGGCTGGGACGTGCTCATGGGAACCCGCGCGGTCCACGCTGCGGACGGCCGCGTTCGGTGCTCGTGCGGCGGCCCCTGCGACACGCCCGGCGCACACCCGGCCCGACGCGGCCCCGTCCTGTCGGCGGGCACGACTCTCGCCGAGGTCGCCGAGCGCTGGTCGCCGGTCGGGAAGGGCGCCTCTGTACTACTGGCGACCGGCACCCGGTTCGACGCGGTGGAGGCACCGAGCGCCGCCGCCGAGTACACCGTGCTGCGGCTGGAACGGCTGGGGCTCCGACTCGGCCCCGTGGCACTGCGCCCCGACGGATCTGCCTGGTTCGTCACCGCCCCCGGCACCGCCGACCTCCTGGCGGCCACGCGCCCCGTCGGTTCACTGCGCGGGGTGGGGCGGGGCGGGCACGTCCTCGCGCCGCCGTCGGACCTCGTGGGTCCGGGGCCCATGCGGTGGCTTCGCGCCCCGGACCCCGAGAACGTCGCCGCTTTCCCCGACGCCCGGTTGCTGCTGGGCACGCTCGCCGCCGCGGCTGCGCGGGGCGACCGGCCGGTGGAACCGGCAGGGTCCCGGCCGGGTGCGTGACACGCTGGGGCACGACGCGGAGGCGAACAGACGCGTCGGCGCCCCGCAGCAATGCCGCGGGGCGCCGACATGCTGCCGTGCAGGTCCTACTGGTCGATGAGAGCGTCCACGAACGCCTCGGCCTCGAAGGGCGCCAGGTCGTCGGGCCCCTCGCCCAGACCGACGAGCTTGACGGGGACCCCGAGCTCACGCTGGACGGCGATGACGATGCCCCCCTTGGCCGTGCCGTCGAGCTTGGTCAGGACGACACCCGTGACATCGACGACCTCGGCGAAGACCCGGGCCTGGACCAGTCCGTTCTGCCCCGTGGTGGCGTCGAGCACCAGCAGCACCTCGCCGACCGGAGCCTGCTTCTCCACGACACGCTTGACCTTGCCGAGCTCGTCCATGAGCCCCGTCTTGGTGTGCAGGCGCCCCGCGGTGTCCACCAGGACCACGTCGGCCGCTTCCTGAATGCCTTCCTTCACCGCCTGGAAGGCCACGGACGCGGGATCGCCGCCCTCGGGTCCGCGCACCGTGCGGGCACCGACGCGGCTGCCCCACGTCTGGAGCTGGTCGGCCGCCGCGGCTCGGAACGTGTCCGCCGCTCCCAGCACGACCGACTTGCCGTCGGCCACCAGCACGCGGGCGAGCTTGCCGGTGGTGGTGGTCTTGCCGGTGCCGTTCACGCCGACGACCAGCGCGATGGCGGGAAGCTCGTCGCCGGCCCCGGAGACACCCCCCGCGGTGTTCACCGCCCGGTCGGCGTCGGTCGCCACCAGCTTGAGCAGCTCCTCCCGGAGCAGGGTCCGCAGGTCCTCGGGGGTACGGGTACCCAGGACACGCACCCGCTCACGGAGCCGTTCCACGAGCTCCTGGGTCGGCCCCACGCCGACATCGGCACGCAGCAGGGTGTCCTCGATCTCCTCCCAGGTCTCCTCGTCGAGGTTCTCGCGCGACAGGAGAGTGAGGAGCCCCTTGCCCAGGGAGCTCTGGGAACGGGCGAGGCGCGCACGGAGCCGGACCAGGCGCCCCTCCACCGGGGCCGGCGTCTCCACCACGGGTGCCGCCGGTTCGACGACGGGAGCCTCGACCACGTCGTCGGTGGCCCCGGGCGGGGCGGTCGTCGTGTCACCGGCCGGCGCGGGAGCGGAGTCCGCCTCTCTCGTGTCCGCCGGGGGTGCGGCCGTGGCACCGGTCCGTGTGGCGCTTCCCTCGTCCGGTGGGCCTGCCTTCCTGCGTCGGCCGGTGATGACGAGGCCGCTGACCGTGCCGAGCACGACCACGGCGATGACCACGGCGAGGATGAGGATTTCCATCGGTTCCCTAGCGTTCGCCCCGGTGCTGGGGGGAGGTGACGATTCCTGACTGAGTCCTCAGTATCACGGACCGCCGGTCGGACCGAGCTCCGGTGGGCCGCACGGCCGCCCCGTGCCGTCAGCCGACGGCCCCGCGCGCGACTGCCCCGTGCGACACACCCGGGGCGAACCACGAGGGCGTCGCGGTGCGGGCCGGGGCCGCACCGTGCGAACGCCCCGGAAGGCCGGCCGTCCGGGGAGCCGTCCGGGAAGCGAGTGAAGCGAC
>NZ_JAAVJB010000327.1 GCF_012034385.1 Streptomyces spiramenti | reverse complement strand
GGGGTTGGGGTCCCCCCCCCCCACGGCCACACGGGGGCGGTCCTCGCGGCGCTCGGCGCGTCCGCGGTGGCCGGGTCCTCGTCGGAGCCGTGCGGGACCGGGCCCGCCCTCCACCCGCGCGCGCCGGGCGCGTCACGGACCGGTGAGTGCGCGGTCACTCCTCGCTGCCCGGAAGCGGCGCGATCGGGTGGGCCGGTGGCACGTAATCGCGCCGTGCCGCACGGTTCCGGCCGCCGCGAAGGGGCACCGCCCGGTCCGCGAGGAGTGACATCCGGCACCTTCCCGCTGCGCTTCCGGCGGGGCCCATGGGGCCGCCGAGGTCGGCTGGGGAGCGTGGTGACGGGCGAGGAGAGGGCCGCCGGGCGACGTGGCCGGCGCCTGACGTTCTGCCGACGGAGCGAGCGTGCCCCGTGGTGGCGTGCGCCGTCGGGGCCGTACCTCCGGTCCGTGGCGGGCTCCTCCGGGAAGCCCGCCGACGGGGGGTCAGAACAGCCGCAGCTTGTCGTCCTCGATGCCGCGCAGCGCGTTGTAGTCCAGCACCGCGCACTGGATGCCGCGGTCGGTGGCGAGCACCCGCGCCTGCGGCTTGATCTCCTGAGCGGCGAACACGCCCTTCACCGGGGCGAGATGGGGATCGCGGTTCAGCAGCTCCAGATAGCGGGTCAGCTGCTCCACCCCGTCGATCTCGCCGCGCCGCTTGATCTCCACGGCGATGGTGGTCCCGTCCGCGTCACGACCGAGGATGTCCACGGGGCCGATGGCCGTCGGGTACTCGCGCCGGATCAACGACCAGCCGTCGCCGAGGGTCTCCATCCGGTCGGCCAGCAGCTCCTGGAGGTGTGCCTCCACGCCGTCCTTGACCAGCCCGGGATCGATTCCGAGCTCGTGTGAGCTGTCGTGGAGGATCTCGTCCATGGTGATGATCAGTTTCTCGCCTGCCTTGTTCACCACGGTCCACACCGCGACGTCGTTCTCGGTGCCCTCCTTGAGGGTGCACGGGGGTGACATCCAGTTGAGCGGCTTGTAGGCGCGGTCGTCGGCGTGGACCGACACCGAACCGTCGGCCTTCACCAGGATCAGGCGCGGGGCCAGGGGCAGATGGGCGGTGAGCCGGCCGGCGTAGTCCACGGAGCAGCGGGCGATGACGAGACGCATGGTCGGTCACGCTACCGGTCCGGACGTCGTGAGGCGAAGTCGCCTCCACCTTCCCGGCAGTCCGCTCATATGCCCGGTAATGAATCGTTTTGCAATTGGCTGACTATAAGCGCGCTCCACTGACATGATCGGCCAACCGGCTTACCTTGGCAGCAACGAGGATGTCGCCGTACGAACGCGCACGATCACAGATGTCACAGCGGTGCAGCCCCGGTTCCATCCGTTCAGATCCCGTCACCCGGGGATCGCGAGAGGAGAAACCACATGTCGCTCGATGTCACGCCTGCCCTGTTGGCGCAGGCCGAGCGAGGAGAGGTCGACGAGGCCGAGTTCGTCGACTGCGTGCGAACGTCCCTGCCGTACGCCTGGGAGATGATCAGCTCTCTCGCGACCCGACTGGAGACCGACGGCGGCGAGTTCGCCGACAACACCACGCCGCCGCCGACCGAGGCCGCCCGTGGTCAGCTGCTGCGCGCGCTCGCCAGTGATGCCATCCGCGGCTCGCTGGAGCGGCACTTCGGTGTCCGGCTCGCCTTCCAGAACTGCCACCGGGTGGCGGTCTTCCCGACCGGCGCCGAAGCCGACGACCGGCTCGGCCGCTTCACCTCCGTCCGGGGCCAGTTGCTCAACCAGTCGCCCGAACTGCGCGACTGCTGACCGAGACGTCGGCGCGGCCGGAAGCCGCCCGGGCCGCCGACGGTGCCGTCACCCCCCTCCCGACGTTCGGGGCGGCGGCACCGGTCGCGGGGGGCGGGAGCAGCGGCAGCACCTCCGCGCCCAGCCGGCGCAGGTTCTCCTCCGTCCCGTCCAGAGTTCCCGAACCCTCCGAGAGCAGTGCGAACCGCGTGACGCCGGTCCGCTCCGCCGTCCTGGCGAGCCGGTCCGCGCACAGCCGCGGGGAGCCCACCGGGTGCAACTCGCAGAGGAGTTCGGTGTAGGCCAGCGGGTCCCGCATCGTCCGGGGGCGTCCGTCGACCGTCCGGTAGGCGGCGAGCCCCCTGCGGAACCACTCGGGCATGGAACGGCGCAGCGCCGTGACCGCCTCGCTCTGGGAGTCGCCCACCTGCACCACGCCGGCCGACACGTGTGCGGCGGCCCGGACCCCGGCGGGGTCGGCACCGGCCTCCAGGGCGGTGCGGCGCCACAGCGCCACCATCTCGGCGCGTTCCTCGTCCCCGGCGTGCATGCCGAGCAGCATCGGCAGGCCGCGCCGTGCGGCGATCCGCACGCCGCGTGCCGAGGTGCACGCCATCACGACGGGCGGCCCCGCGCCCTGCGGTCCGGTGTCCGGGCGGGGTACCACCGGCACGGTGGGGAACCGGAACCGCTCGCCCTCCGCGCCGACGCGCTCCTCGTGCAGCCAGCGCAGCAGCAGGTCCAACGCCTCCGGGAAGTCCCGTTCGTACGCGGCCAGGCCGGTCCCGAAGACGGACAGGTCGATCCAGGGGCCGCCCCGACCGACCCCCAGGGTGAAGCGGCCCTCGGAGGCCAGGTGCAGCAGCGCGGCCTGCTCGCCGAGGGAGACGGGATGGGTGGTCGGGAGGACGCTGACGGCGGTCCCGACCCCGATGCGTCGGGTGCGGCCCAGCAGGAAACCGGCGAGGGTGGCGGCGGACGGGCAGATGCCGTACGGGATGAAGTGGTGCTCGGCCAGCCATACCGCGTCGAGCCCGGCCTCCTCGGCGACCTCGGCCGACCGCACCACACGATGCAGCACCTCGTCGTGTGCCTGACCTGCGAACTGTCCCGCCAGGACGAACGTGCCTACCCGCATCTCGCGTGCCCCTCCCGCCGCCGCGACGGCGCATCATCCGGTGATGGTATTAACGCGTGACACGTGCCAAAGGCACGGTGCGACCGGAGAATTCTGTGCGAACCCGCGGTGCGCGCACCGGCGAGCCGTGACTGCGTACGCTGGTGGGCGACGGCGCCGCGAGGGGCGCCCGGAGACGAGCGAGGTGCCAGGTGTCCCCCCGGCGCAACCACCGGAACGCCCGACCACGCCCGGAGGGGCGCGGCGAGGACCCGAACCGCTACGGCCTGGAGAGCACCGAGCACTGGCGGGGCGAGTCCTGGACCGTCCGTCAGGTCGCCGGCAGCAGCGGCAAGCACTACCGCTGCCCCGGGTGCGACCAGGTCATCCCCCCGGGCACCGGCCACGTGGTGGCCTGGGAGCAGCACGGCACCGTCGACGACCGGCGCCACTGGCACCGTGCCTGCTGGAACGCGAGGGACCGCCGGGGAACTCGTCCCCAGCGGTCCCGTAACGCGCCCCGGTACTGACCGGGCTCCGGCGCGGCCCCTGGCCTCAGGCGTCGGTGGTGCGCAGCCGGGCCCAGGCCCCGACCAGCGCGGCGGCGACCACCGCCGCGAGCAGCGCCGTCTGCGGCCAGCCGCTGTGGTCGAAGTCGCCGGTGTAGCTCACCGAGAGCGAGGACATGCCGCCGATGGCGGAGTACGCGTCGATGTGCTGGGCGAGGTCGCGCATGCTCTCGGAGAGGTACAGGAACGGCGCCGCGATGGTGGGCAGCAGGACCACCCCGAGCATGACGGTGATCGCGCCCGCCGAGGAGCGCAGCAGCGAGCCCATCGCCAGCCCGAGCAGTCCCAGCAGGGTGACGTAGAGGGCGACGCCCAGCACCGGGGTCGTCCACGCCTCCCCGGGCATCGCACGCGCGGCCTCGGTGTCGCCGAGCAGCGCCGCACTCAGCGCGAGGGTGACGCCCAGCGCGACGGAGACGGCGACGAAGCTGATGGCGGAGAAGATCACGGCCTTCGCCACCAGCAGCCGACCGCGCCGCGGCGACGCCACCAGCGAGGTGCGGATCATGCCGGTGGTGTACTCGGTCGAGGTCACCAGAACGCCGAAGGTGACGATCGCGATGTGACCGAGCAGGATGCCGATGAATCCCGCGATCGGCGGGTCGAAGCCCTGCTCGTCGGTCATCGAGACGACACCGGCGACCGCGGTGCCGATGCCGACGGTCACCACCATCATCACCAGCAGGGTCCACATGGTCGACCGCACCGAGCGGATCTTGGTCCACTCCGCGAGCAGCGCGTGGCCGAGGTGGGCGGGTGGCACCTCGTCGCCGGCAGGTGCCGCCGGACCGGGGGCCGTCGTGTCCGGCGGCACC
>NZ_JAAVJB010000326.1 GCF_012034385.1 Streptomyces spiramenti | reverse complement strand
CCCGGGCACCGGGCGCGAGGCTCCGGTGCCCGGGCGGGCGGGGGACGGCGGCGGGTCGGGCGGAGTGGCCCGCCGCCGTCGTCGGTGGCACGCCGCACGGCGGCGTGCTTCGGGGCTGCCTCAGCCGTCCTCACCGAAGAGGTCGGCGTACGTGGCGAGGCCGAGCGCCACGTCGGCCTGCGCCCAGAAGCGGTGGTACTCGAAGACGGGCTCCGGCCCCCCGTCGAGGTACGCCTGCACCTTGGGCCAGTCGGGGTCGTCCTCGTAGAACCCCCGGATCGAGGCGAAGGTCGAGTCGGAGTCGACGACGTCGCCGTTGGGCATGATCCCGGTCCAGCCCGGCGGGACGTACACCTCCTGGTCGAAGCGGCTGTAGTCGCCGCGGGACTCGGGGGTGGCGATGCCGATGTCGTCGCGGTGCTCCCAGAGGGCGTCCAGCAGCCCGGCCGCGGTGGCCTGCGCCGCGGTGTGACCAGTGGCCGCCGCGTAGAAGGCCAGCGCGTTGGCGAGCGAGCCGGCGACCCCGACGTCCTGGTTGTGGTCGGTCACGGTCACCGACAGCCCCGCGTTGTCGCCGGGGGCGGCCGGGTCCCAGTCGTCGGGCTGCCCCGACCAGGCGAGGGTGGCGGGGATCGCGAAGTCCCCGTCCGTGCCCACCGTGACCTCGGAGAGCACCCAGGGGACCCACTTGTCGAGGACCTCCCCGGCGGTGGCGTCGCCCGTCTCCAGGTACAGCTCGGCGAGCCGCTGCATCGACCAGGCCTGCATGCCGAACCACTGGTTGGACGGCGGGTCCACGTAGACCGGCGCCTCCTGGTAGTACATGCCGTGGAAGGTGGCGGTCCCGGCCGGCGGGTTGCCGTAGGCACCGTCCCAGCTGCTGGTGGCGCCGCCCGCGATCCCGCCCTCGGCGGACTGGAGCCAGCGATAGAACTCGACCTGGCGCTCCAGGCTGGTCTCCCAGTCGCCCTGCGCGGTGGGTGACGCCGGCACGAGGTCCGGGTCGGCGGAGAGCGCGTGGGCGGCCATCGGGTTCTGGTAGCCGAAGTGGTTGTGGCTGCTGCCGATGCGCCAGGCCCAGCCACCGGAGGTGTCGGTGGAACCACCCCAGGCGTAGTACCAGGAGAGCAGGTAGTTGGCGCTGTCCTTGCCGGTGCCGGGCGCGCAGGACGGGCTGGTGCAGCCCGGCTGCTTGAAGTACTTGTCGTAGTGGCCGTACCGCAGGTAGTCGCCCATCTTCGCCGCCTTCTCCAGCGTCGCGGCGATCTCGTTCTCGTTGCCCTGCTCGGTGGCCCACTTGTTGGCCCAGAACGCGGCCTGCACCGCGCGCGCGTCGGCGTCGGGCGCGTTGGTGTAGCGCCACTGCTCGGCGTAGCCGTCGTCGTCCATGAACAGATCGAGGTAGCCGTTGGCGCCGCCGTGGGAGAAGTCGTCGCACGAGGGGTGCGGCACCGTCTCCCACACCGACTCCTCCGGGCCGCGCTGGAAGGTGTTGATGAAGGACGGGCCGGGGGTGTCGGGGCCGCCGGCACAGGGGGCGCCGGGCGCGTTGCCGAAGCCGTAGACGTTGTCGACGTCCTGGAGCCAGTGCATCCCGTAGATGTCGCTGGTGCCGTGGGTGGCGGCGAGTTCACCGGCGAGCGGGTCGACCCCCACCGACACGCCGTTGTCCATCGGCGCCGGGTACGAGGACGGGTCCCCGTACTCGGAGGCGTAGGTCGCCGGGGACTGCGGGTTGTAGAACCCGTTGGTCGGCTGGTCGGCGGCGCCGGGGATGACGTAGTCCTCCATCACCTGCCACGCGTCGTTGAACGGTTCCCAGTCGCCGGTGACCTTGCCGTAGGCGGCCTGGAGCCAGATCAGGTAGCTGTACGCCTCGGAGGTCGTCTCGTGACCGTGGTCGGGCGCCTCGACGATCAGCGTCTCGACGGAGTGGTACGGGATGCCCTCGGCCGAGAAGTAGCCGTTGGCCGGGTCCATGATCTGGTCGTACAGCGCGAGGAACCGGTCCTCGTACTGCTGGGCCGCCACCCCTGCGGGAGCGGCGTGCGGCTGGGCCCCGGAGTGCGAGGCGGCGGAGAGGCCCAGCGGGAGGGAGAGCGCGAGGGCGCCTGCCAGCAGTGGCAGACGGCGGGAGCGGGTGCGGGCGGGCCGGGTGGTGCCGGAGGGCCCGGGTGGGGGTGGTGATCCGGAGTGGATCGGCATCGTGCCTCCTCAGCGGCTCGGGTGTGGGGGTGGTGAGGAGCGAGCGCGGGGCACGGTGCGGCCGTCCCGCCGCACCGAACTAGTGGGAGCGCTCCCACGGTGAACGGTGGATCGCAGAGCGTCAACCCCCCGCGGCGACATTCCCGTGTCACCGCAGGTCGGAGCGGAATCTTTGTCAACCCTCTTGGCGCGTCCCGGAGTTGGCTGTACGTTCCCATCCAACTAGTGGGAGCGGTTCCACGGTTGTCGGGTCCGCCGTGAGGGCGGGTCGTGACACCGGAGTCGCTCCGAGCCGCACCATCTCTCACCACCCCGCGCCGATCCCGGTACGCCCCGCCGCCCGAGCACCGGCGGAGGCTGTCGGACGCACCACGGCCGGGGAGGAGTCGCCTCCACCGTCGCCACCCCACCTCGCGACGTCGCCCCGTCCCGGTCCGCTCCGCGGCCCGGCCGCGGAGCCACATCTCGCCGACGGGCACCACGGCACGACCCGCCACACCGCGGCTGTCACCGCGGCGACGGGCGTTGCCCCGCACCTCCCCACCCGCCCCGCGCGGGACGAACGGACGGCAGTGCCCGCACGACACGACGCATGAGAGGAACCACATGAGCCGCACCGACCGCATCCCCCACCGACGCAGGAAGCCGGCACTTGTCGCCGGCGCCCTCGTCGGTGCGGCGGCCCTCACCGTCTCCACCCTCAGCACCGCGAGTGCCGACGAGAGCCCGCAGACCATGCAGCGGGTGGACAACCCCTACGTCGGCGCCGGCGTCTACGTGAACCCCGAGTGGTCGGCCAACGCCGCCGCGGAGCCGGGTGGCTCGGCCATCGCCGACCAGCCCACCGGCGTCTGGATGGACCGCACCGCGGCCATCGAGGGCACCGGCCAGGGCGCCGGCCGCACCATGGGGCTCGCCGACCACCTCGACGAGGCCGTCATCCAGGCCCAGGGCCACGACGAGTTCGTCTTCCAGGTCGTCGTCTACAACCTGCCCGGCCGCGACTGCGCCGCGCTCGCCTCCAACGGCGAGCTCGGCCCGAACGACCTGGCGACGTACAAGAACGACTTCATCGACCCGATCGCCGACATCCTCTCCGACCCGGCCTACGCCGACCTCCGGATCGTGACGGTCATCGAGATCGACTCGCTGCCCAACCTCATCACCAACGTCGGTAGCCGGCCGACGGCCACACCGCTCTGCGACCAGATGCTGGCCAACGGGAACTACGTCAAGGGCGTCGGCTACGCGCTCGCGACGCTCGGCGACATCGACAACGTCTACAACTACGTCGACGCCGGGCACCACGGCTGGCTCGGGTGGGACGACAACTTCGGCCCGGCCGCGCAGCTCTTCTACCAGGCGGCCAACGCCGAGGGGGCCTCGCCCTCCGACGTGGCGGGGTTCATCGCCAACACCGCGAACTACAGCGCGCTGGAGGAGGACCACTTCTCCATCAACGACGTGGTCAACGGGACGCCGGTACGGCAGTCCTCGTGGGTGGACTGGAACCGGTACACCGACGAGCTGTCCTTCTCCCAGGCCCTGCGCAACCAGCTGGTTCAGCTCGGCTTCCCCTCCAACATCGGGATGCTGATCGACACCTCCCGCAACGGCTGGGGCGGCGCCGACCGTCCCACCGGCCCGGGTCCGCAGACCAGCGTCAACGCCTACGTGGACGGCGGTCGCTACGACCAGCGCATCCACCTCGGCAACTGGTGCAACCAGTCCGGGGCGGGTCTCGGCGAGCGTCCGGTCGCCGCGCCGGAGACCGGTATCGACGCCTACGTCTGGATCAAGCCCCCGGGGGAGTCGGACGGCGCCAGCCGTGAGATCCCGAACGACGAGGGCAAGGGCTTCGACGAGATGTGCGACCCGACCTACGGCGGCAACGCCCGCAACGGGTGGAGCCTGTCCGGCTCGCTGCCGGACGCCCCGATCTCCGGTCACTGGTTCCCCGCGCAGTTCCAGGAGCTGCTGGCCAACGCCCACCCGCCGGTGAGCTGACCGCAGGCGCGGGCGCGGCGGTCCGGGGGTGGCACCCGCCGCCGCGCACCGCGGCGGTGGGGCGGCGCCACCTCTCGGTGGTGCCGCC
>NZ_JAAVJB010000325.1 GCF_012034385.1 Streptomyces spiramenti | reverse complement strand
GCGACGTCCACTTCGTCTGCGTCAACACCCCGCAGAAGCACGGCGAGTACGCCTGCGACATGTCCTACGTCGACGCCGCCGTGGAGAGCCTCGCCGTCCACCTCGACCGCCCGTGCCTCACGCCCGCGCCGTGCGGGGTGCGCGCCCGGCCGGTCGCGTCGGGCCGTGTCCTCGTTCCCCCCGCGGCAGTTGGGCAGGGTCGTACCCGACCGCACCGCGTGGAGGTCCCGGAGTCGTGCGCCGCCCGCCGTCCCGAACCGTTTCGTCCTGCCTGGGGGCCGCCCTGACGCTGCTCGCCACCGCCTCCGGGTGCGTCACCGTCGACGGCCGCCCGCCCGAAGCGCCGCCGCCTCCCGGGGTGTCCGTGGGGGTCGAGGGGCCGGAAGGAGCGGAGACGGATCACGACGTCGGGGCGGTCGACCCCTCGGGTACGGCTACCGGCCACGGTGACAAGGGCGGTGGCTCCCGCCCGCACTCCTCGCCCACCGACCCGGAGCCCGACGACGACCGGCCGGACGAGGCGCCGCGCTCCTCCGACCAGCCCGACCACGGGCCCGACCCGGACCATACGGTCCCGGCCTCGCCGTCGCCGCCGCCCGCGGGGCCTGTGCCGTCCGCGCCGCCCGCGCCGCCACCGGTGCCCTCCGTGCCCCCGCCGGACCCGGACCCCGAACCGGAGCCGGAGCCCGAGCCGCCCGAGCCGGATCCGGGCGAGACCGAGGGCGAGCCGGAGGAGTTCCGGCAGCGCGCCCGCTGAACGGGCGGGCCGACGGCGGCCCCCGACCCCGCCCCGGCCGCAGCACGCCGCGGCCGAGGCGGGCGCGGGCCGGCGGTTGCTGTGGCGCCCGCCACTCCGGCCCCGCACTGGTTTGCGTCGTTCCGGTCGCCGTGCGTATCCTTGTAGATCGTTTGATCCCACTTGCCCGGCGCGCCATCTTTGCGCCGTGTGGCGCGTTCCTCGTCGAAGCCGTGGCTGACCGCAACAAGGCGGTTCGAATCTACCTACGGAGTTCAGGCGCGTGCCGCTTGACTCCGGAAGGTATTGCATCACCCATGTCTGCACCCGTTGAATCCCTCGACGTCCCCGAGATCGTGCTCGACGAGGTCACCGAGCCCCTCGACGCCCTTGAGGTCGAGGCCGCCGCGGACGTCCTGGCGGACGACGAGCCCACCACCACCTTCGGCGACCTGGGACTCCCCGACGCCGTGGTGCGCAAGCTCGCGCAGAACGGCGTCACCGTTCCGTTCCCGATCCAGGCCGCGACCATCCCGGACGCGCTGGCCGGTCGCGACATCCTCGGCCGTGGCCGCACCGGTTCCGGCAAGACCCTGAGCTTCGGCCTGCCGCTGCTCGCCCGCCTCTCCGGCGGCTCCACCGCCCGGAAGCGCCCCCGCGGTGTCATCCTCACGCCCACCCGTGAGCTGGCGATGCAGGTCTCCGACGCCCTCCAGCCCTACGGCGACGTCCTCGGCCTCAAGCTGAAGGTCGTCTGCGGCGGCACCTCGATGGGCAACCAGATCTACGCGCTGGAGCGCGGCGTCGACGTGCTGGTCGCCACCCCCGGCCGCCTTCGCGACATCATCGGCCGCGGCGCCTGTTCGCTGGACGAGGTCGAGGTCGCCGTCCTCGACGAGGCCGACCAGATGGCGGACCTCGGCTTCCTGCCCGAGGTCACCGAGCTGCTCGACCTCGTTCCGGCCGGCGGCCAGCGGATGCTGTTCTCCGCCACGCTGGAGAACGAGATCGACTCCCTCGTGAAGCGCTACCTCGTCGAGCCCGTGAGCCACGAGGTCGACGCGGCCCAGGGCGCCGTCTCGACCATGACCCACCACGTGCTGATCGTGAAGCCGCGCGACAAGGCGCCGATCACCAGCGCGATCGCGGCCCGCAAGGGCGGACGCACCATCATCTTCGTCCGCACCCAGCTCGGTGCGGACCGCGTCGCGGAGCAGCTGCGCGAGTCGGGCGCACGCTCCGACGCCCTCCACGGCGGCATGACCCAGGGCGCCCGCACCCGGACCCTCGCCGACTTCAAGGAAGGCAAGATCAACGTGCTGGTCGCCACGGACGTCGCGGCCCGCGGCATCCACGTCGACGGCATCGACCTGGTGCTGAACGTCGACCCGGCCGGCGACCACAAGGACTACCTGCACCGCTCCGGCCGCACCGCGCGTGCCGGTGAGTCGGGCACCGTCGTCTCGCTGGCGCTCCCGCACCAGCGTCGCGGGGTCTTCCGGCTGATGGAGGACGCGGGCGTCGACGCCTCGCGCCACATCATCGGTCGCGGCGACCTCTTCGACGAGGAGATCACCCGCATCACCGGCGCCCGGTCGCTGACCGAGCTGCACGCGGAGGCGGCCATGGGAGCGGCGCTCCACGCCGAGCGCGAGGCCAAGCGCCTCGTCCGCGAGCTGGAGCGCGCCCAGGAGCGTGCCGGTGAACTCCGCTCGGAGGCCGAGCAGCTGACCGGTCGCGCCGCCCGTGAGCGAGGCGAGGACCCCCAGGAGGCCATCGCCGCGGCCAACGCCGCGCAGGAGGCGGCCGAGGCGGAGCGCGAGGCGCGCCGCGAGACCCGCCGCCTGGAGCGGGAGAGGCAGGACGCCGAGCGCGAGGCGCAGCGGTCGGACCGCGGCGACCGTCGCGACGGCGACCGCGGCGGCTTCCGCCGTGACGACCGCCGTCCCAACGGCCGTGGTGGCGACCGCAACGGCTTCCGCCGTGACGACCGGCGTGACGGCGACCGCGGCGGTGACCGTCCCGGGTTCCGTCGTGACGACCGGCGTGATGGCGACCGCGGTGGGTTCCGCGGTGGTGAGCGTCGCGACGACCGTCCCGGGTTCCGTCGTGACGACCGGCGTGATGGCGACCGCGGTGGGTTCCGCGGTGGTGAGCGTCGCGACGACCGTCCCGGGTTCCGTCGTGACGACCGGCGTGATGGCGACCGCGGTGGGTTCCGCGGTGGTGAGCGTCGCGACGACCGCCCCGGGTTCCGCCGTGACGACCACCGAGGCGACGACCGGCGTGGTGGCGGCGGCTTCCGCCGCGACGACCACCGCGGTGGCGGCCGTCCCACGGACGACCGTCGTGGTGACCGCCCCCGCTACAAGCGCGAGGACTGAGCATCCGGTGCGGCGCCTTCGCGGCGCCGCACCACGTTGACGGCGCGGGCCGGTGAGCATCCCTGACGGGGGCTCACCGGCCCGCGCCGTTTCCGTGCGGGCGCCTCGCGTACCCCCTCACGGCGGTGCGTCGTCGTGGTCATGGCGGTGCTGAGGGGCGTGGTGGCGGCGTGGCTGTGGGGGTTGTCACCCGGTCCGAACCCTGGCGGCGCGCGCTCCGGCCGCCGTATCGTTGCGGTGGCCCGTTGTACGGGCCTCACAACTTCATGCGTGGGCCGCGGGGGGAAGCCGGTGGGAATCCGGCACTGACCTGCAACCGTGAACGGCCGTTCGGCCGTGAGTCGGAACACCCGGCGGGTCACGTGCACTGCTTCTCACTGTCATGGTCTACAGCGTGGAGCCCTCAGCCTGCCGGCCGTCCTGGCCCTCGCCGTGTTCGTGGGAACGTGTCGGGGGTCCGTGTGTGAAGCGGTGCTGGGTGCCGCGCGGGGCCCTTAGGGGAAAGGCCCCAGATGCCCGCCACCGGAGCGCGTATCACCTCGGTCCAGGCACTCGTCGCGCTGCTCGGGCTGTTGGCGGCTCCGCTCGTGGCCGCACCGTCGGCGACCGCACTCCAGGCGCCGCCCGCCGCGGGCATCGCGCCGGTCGGCGGCTTCGCGGAGGCGTTCCGCGCACAGGCGGGCACTCCCGGCTTCTGTCCCGGTGCCACCGGCGTGACGGTCATCGTCGACTTCCGTGAACTGGGCGGCGGACGCGTGGTGCGCTGCGCCCCCGGCGCGCAGGCCGACGGCCTCTCCGCGCTGAAGAACGCCGGGTTCCAGATAGCCGGCACCGCCCGCTGGGGCGAATCGTTCATCTGCCGCATCAACGGCCGCCCGGGGACGGGTTCCGAGGACTGCGTGGACACCCCGCCGGCCTCCGCGTACTGGTCGTACTGGCACGCGCCGAACGGCGGAAACTGGAGCTACAGCCAGCGGGGCGCCACGTACCGCACCCCGCAGCAGGGGACGTTCGAGGGCTGGTCCTTCTCCATGAACCGCGAGATGGACGACGCGCCGCAGCCGGGTGTCGCCCCGGTGCGGCCCGACAACGGCGGCGGCTCCGGCGGGCCCGGTGGACCGGGCGGCTCCGGGGGCCCCGGCGGGTCGGGTGACGCCGGCGGGGGTTCGGCCCCGGGCGGCGGCTCCGGAG
>NZ_JAAVJB010000324.1 GCF_012034385.1 Streptomyces spiramenti | reverse complement strand
GTGCCGCCGCGGGCCCACGGCGGTACGGCGCTCGTCGGGGAGCGGTCAGAGGTACAGGCCGTCGCCGGTCCCGACCCGGTCCCGCAGCTGCGTCGGGTCTGCGCCGCGGCGCAGCGCGAACAGCTCGGCCAGGGTGGCGCCCTCCCGGCCGACCCCCTCCTCGGTGCCCAGCCAGTCCACCGACTCGCGCCGGGAGAGCCGGCCGACCTCGATGCGGGCCAGGCAGCGGCCGGGACGCACCACCGCCGGGTGCAGCCGCTCCAGGTCCTCGTTGGTCGTGATGCCGACCAGGACCCGGCGGCCCTGGCCCAGCAGTCCGTCCGTGAGGTTCAGCAGCCGGGACATCGCCTGGCCCGCGGCGTCCTTGGCGCCGCCGCGGATCAGCTCGTCGCAGTCCTCCAGCAGCAGCAGCCGCCATCTGCCGTCGTCCTCGTCGTCGGGGTCCTCACCGATGGCCACGTCCATCAGGTACCCGACGTCGTTGAACAGCCGCTCGGGGTCGAGCACGCAGTCGACCTGGCACCACTCGCGCCAGGAGCGCGCCAGGGTGCGCAGCACCGAGGTCTTCCCCGTGCCCGGCGGGCCGTGGAGGAGCACCAGCCGTCCCGCCACGTCCTCGGCGGTGGTCGTCATCAGCCGGTCCATGGCACCGGCCACCGGCGCCGCGTAGTTGGGCCGGGCCTCCTCCCACGACGCGGCGCTGATCGTGCGGGTGGTGCGGACCGGCCCGTTGCTGGGGGAGAAGTGCCAGAAACCCATGGAGACCGAGGTCGCCTCGGTCTCCTCCGGCTTCTCCGCCCCGTCCACGGCCTCCTTGAGGACCCGCTCGGCGACCTCGTCGCTGCGGGCGACCACCGTCACCTGCGCCCCGAACTGCCACCGCTGGGAGCGCACCAGGAAGTCGGTGCCGCAGGCGAGCACCGAGTCGTTGTCGGAGCCCCGGGAGGTGTGGCGGACCCGGACGTCGGCCGGGAGCAGGCTGTGCTCCTCCTTGACCTGGCGCAGCCGTTTGCTGCGGGCGTAGGGGTAGTCCCCCGAGGCGTAGCCGGCGACGAGGAGGGCGTCGATCACCTCCCCGGGTGAGGTGGGGTCGTTGATGACGAGACCGAAGGGCGGCTGTTCCTCCGAGCGGGACGGGCGGGGATCGGCGTGCATACCGCCCATGATCGGCCATCGGACGCCCCCGGCGCACGTACTTATGCGCGAGGTACGGTGTCGCTCCGTCCCGCGGCGCGCGGTGAGCGGCTTCCGTCGGTGCCGCACCTCCGTCCGGGCCTGCGGCGGCGCGCCGGGTGACCGTGCGTCAGGTCGCGAGGCCGGGTGTGCGAGGGTGTACCTCCCCGAGGAACGGATGTGCGGTACGGCGCGCGTCCGGCGGCACGCCGTGGGGTGGTGCGCCCTGGCAGTGCGCCTGACGGTGGCGACCCCGGTGTGTTCGTCAACACCCTTGCGGGAAAGGTGAATCATGGGTCCGGGATACTCTGCCGCCTCGGCGGGGCGTTAGGGTGGATCGCCCCGGACCGGGTGGCCCAGTTACGGGTGGGAGAGGCATGGATCGGATAACAGTGCGCAGCAGGGCCCGCGTGCCTGCGGTCGAGTGCCGGAGCGGTGCGTCCGGACCGCGCCTTGAGCGCCATCTGAGCGTGCTCGCGGGACCCGCCGTACCGCAGCGGGACGTGGAGGACGCCACCGAGCTGATGCGGGAGCTGACCCGGCGCGACGAGCGCAGCTCGCCGGCGTCCCGCGGGGCCCGGGTGCACCTCCTGGCCCCCTTGCGGCGGCTTCGCCGCACGCTCTTCGGCGGTCGCGACTGACCGGCGACGACACTCCGCCCGACGGCCCGTCGGCGGGTGGCGGCCCGTCCTCGGACGGGCCCCGCCCCGACGGGCCGTCGGCACGCGGTCACGAGGCCGGCGACGGGCTCTCGTCGTGCCCGCTCTCCCGGCGTCCGTCGCCGCGACCGACGGTGTGCGGCGGCCGGGAGCTCACCGCGGATCGGCGTCCACCGACACCCCGAACGAGAAGCGGTCCCCCCGGTAGTGGATCCGGACCACGTCCACCGTTCGGCCCCGGTCGTCGTAGGAGATGCCGGTACAGTGCAGGATCGGACTGAGCAGCGGGACCTCCAGCAGTCGTGCCGTGCCCGGGTCCGCGAGCCTGGCCTGCACCGTGTTGTCGATCCGGCGGACCGCCACCCCCGCCTCATCTCGCAGCACCTTGGTCATCGGCCAGCGCTCCAGCAGTGCCGGGTCCACGCGCCGGGCGATGTCGGGCGGCAGCAGGTTCTCCGCCCAGTTGGTCGGTTCCCCGCTCTCCGGGTCGCGCCGCAGCCGCCGGAACGCCACCACCTCGTCCAGCCCAGGGAACTGCTCGGCCAGCTCCGGCGGCACCGCTGTGGTCTGCCGGGCCAGCAGGGTGCTCAGCTCCCCGGACTGCTGCGCGACGATGGCGTCCACCGAGCCGAGCAGGGGGACCGGCGCCCCACGCGGCACGTCGGGCTCGATGAAGGTCCCGCGGCGCCGGTGGCGGCTGATAAGCCCCTCGGTCTCCAGCTCCTTGAGCGCCTGCCGCATGGTGAGCACGCTGACGCCGAAGTGACCGGCGAGGCGTTCCTCGGTCGGCAGCCGCAGGGGGTCCTGCGGACGCCGGCCGAGTATGGAAGCGCGCAGCGACTGCGAGACCTGGTACCACAGCGGCAGCTTGCGGTTCAGCTCGACGGTGTCGGGGGCGAAGACGCTCATGCCGTACTCCCGGGGGCGCGTGGCTCAGGAACGGAAGTTCCGCCGGAGACCGTCCCACACGGTGTCGTAGCCCTGCTGGAGGTGCCCGGCGGAGTGTGCCTGTCCGGCCAGGGTGACCGGCCAGCGCGTCTCGAACATGAACGCCAGTCCGTCGTCCACCTTCTGCGGCACCAGGTCCGCGCCGCTCGCCCGGTCGAAGGTTTCCCGGTCGGGGCCGTGCGCGGACATCATATTGTGCAGTGAACCGCCCCCGGGGAGGAAGCCCGCGGCCTTCGCGTCGTACGCCCCTTCGATGAGCCCCATGTACTCGCTCATGACGTTCCGGTGGAAATAGGGCGGACGGAAGGTGTCCTCGCCGACCAGCCAGCGGGGAGCGAAGACCACGAAGTCCGCGTTGGCCAGCCCGGGCGTATCGGAGGGCGAGGTGAGCACGGTGAAGATCGAGGGGTCTGGGTGGTCGTAGCTGATGGTGCCGATGACGTTGAACCGTCGCAGGTCGTAGACGTACGGCACGTGGTTGCCGTGCCAGGCGACGACGTCCAGGGGTGAGTGGTCCAGGACGGCGGTCCAGAGGTTGCCCCCGAACTTGTTGACCACCTCCACCGGGCGGTCGACGTCGTCGAAGGCGGCGGAGGGGGCCAGGAAGTCCCGCGCGTCCGCCAGGCCGTTGGCGCCGATCGGGCCCAGTTCCGGAAGCTCGAAGGGGGCGCCGTAGTTCTCGCAGACGTACCCCCGGGAGCTCGTCCCCTCGGCCACGTCGACCGCGAACCGCACGCCGCGCGGCACCAGGGCGATGTGGCCGGGAGTCACGGTGAGCGGGCCGAACTCCGTGCGCAGCTCCAGCACTCCGCGCTCCGGGACGATCAGCAGCTCGCCGTCGGAGTTGCCGAACACCCGGTCCGGCATCGAGGTGTCGGCGCGGTAGAGGTGGATCGCCATGCCGCTGCGCTGCCGCGCGTCGCCGTTGCCGCCGAGCGTCCACAGGCCGTCGACGAAGTCGGTCCCCGCGGGCGGCTCCGGCAGCGGGTCCCAGCGCAGCCGGTTGGGGTCGGGAACGGTCTCCTCGAACGGTGCCGAGCGGAGGTCGCGGTTGTCGGTGCGGGAGAACGCGGGATGGACCGCCGAGGGGCGCACCCGGTACAGCCACGAGCGGCGGGTGCGCGCCCGCGGCTCGGTGAAGGCGCTGCCGGAGAGCTGCTCGGCGTAGAGGCCGAGCGGAGCGCGCTGCGGTGAGTTCCTGCCCCGGGGGAGCGCGCCGGGTACGGCCTCGCTCTGGTGCTCGTTCCCGAAGCCGCTCAGAAGGGGGCGTCCGGTGGGGTCGGTCTCGGTCACGGCTGCCTCGGCCGTCGTCCGCGCCTGCTGGTGGTCGGTCATCGCGCCCTCGGCATCCCCGGTGTTCCACCGGTCGCTCCGCGGGGTGCCCGGCACCCCGAGATTCCTTTGTCAGACCATAGGAATCCTGGTGACGTCACGTCAACGCCCGTGCGTCCGATCGGGCCACGGGTTCGGCGCCGCGCGGGTGCGGGGCCCGACGTGCGGTGCGGGCGAGCGGGACGCGACCGGGAAGTGCGGTGCCGGGGGAGCCGGCGGACGCGTTCAGGCGGTCCGGGCGCCACATGCGCCCGGAC
>NZ_JAAVJB010000323.1 GCF_012034385.1 Streptomyces spiramenti | reverse complement strand
GGGTGGGGCAGCGGCCCTCGGCCCGGCGGGGCGACCGTCCCGGCAGGCAGGGCAGCGACCGGCGGGCCCGAGCCAGCCGCGGGCTCCGCCCGGCCAGGGGTGGCCCTGCGGGCACGTCGGCCGCCAGGGCTCGTCGGGCTCGACGGAGAGTCGATGGACGGCTCGCGGGAGCAACGAACCGGCGGCGGCTCCGTAGACGGCGGCGGCGACGATCAGCGGCACAGACACGAGCTGAGCGTACGGGCTCCGCTCCCCCGGTGGGCACGGCCCACAGCGCGCTCCGGGTCTCCCACGGCGCAACGGTGACGGGGGGGGGCACGGCCACACGGGCCGCCCGTCGGCTGCGGCGCGGGGCGTGACGGCGACGGCGGCGGCGCACATCGACGACGGGCACGCCCGGACCGGCGGCGATCCCCGACCGGCTCGCACGCCGGGCGCGCGAAGCGGGTGGAGAGGGATCGAGGAGAGGCGGCGCAAGGGGCGCATGCGGCCGGTGCCACGAAAACGTGCGGGGGGACGCCGGTGTCGGCGTCCGCCCCACGGAAGAGGCAGCGGGCCGGCCCGCTCGAGTGGGGGGGAGAGCGGACCGGCCCGCGCGGGGCGGGACGGAGCGGGGGGGGTTGCTCACGTCCGGCCCAGCCAGCCGTCGCCGGGGTGGGTGTGACGACGCTGGCAGTTGGTGACCGTTAAACAATACCCCAAGGCTTCGCGGTCAGGAATGGCGACAGGGCACCCCGGACCCGCACAGATGTGGGGGACGACACCCCTCCCGAACAGCGGTGATGTTGCGTGATGAGCTCGTCATGGAGGGTGCCCGGCTGGTCAGCGGGGTGCGAGCAGTCGTCGCATCACGCGACCGCACCGTCGCGCGTAGTAGTGCTGCGCCGCACGTCCCAGTGACCCGGCAGCACGCGTGTACCAGACCCCTGGACGGCTGAAGGCAGTCACGGTCAGCCACACGGCGCCCATCCGATCGCGTTCGACGAGGAACGACTCCTCGCCCCGGACCGGGTGCCCCGGCAGCGTGCCGTAGCCCCAGCCGGCGAGACCGTCCTCCTCCACCACCCAGACGACCCGGCAGGGCGCACGGAGCAGCCGGAGCGGGCCGAGGCGGACCACCACGGCGACCGGCACCCCGAGTGCCGCCCGCGACCGCCCGGCCTCGATCCCCACCCCGACGGCGCGGTGCAGCCGCCACTCCATGAGGGCACGCGAGGCGGTGACAAACGCGTCCTCACCCGACCCGACGCGGGTGCGTACGCGCATCAGGTGGTAGCCGGGCGGTGGCAGCCGGCCCGGCTCTCTCGTGGCCCCGACCTCGGCATAGGTGAAGCCCGGAGTCGGTTCGGACGCCGGCGGATCATCGAAGTCGCCCATGCGTCGCAGCGTAGCGACAGCTCGCCCGCACGCCACATGCCGACAGTGACGCCGCCGGGGTCAACCGTCCTGGCCGTGACCGTGGCCCCGATGCGGGGGTCGGCCGCGACGCGCGGCCCGCCCCACACCTCCGGGGCTGCGGAAGCGATCCCCCGAGGTGCCCGACCCGCCGGGGCGACCGCGTGGCGCGCCCGGCCGGGGCTGCGGCACCTCCGACAGCCGGGGGACGCCCTCACCCGAGACCGGTTCCTCGCCCCGTGGCCCGTGGTCGACATCGGTACCGGCTCCGGTGCGCGGGACCGCGCCGCGATCGGGGCCGGAGCGGGGGTCGGGGTCGGCCTCCGCTCCCCAGCGCGCCACCACGCGACCGAGCAACTGCTCGCGGTCGAGTTCGGCGACGGCCATCGGCCGCGGCCCGTCAGGGGGGCCGGCGGCCAGAGCCCGCTCCTGCAGTCGGGTGGTGCGCCACAACAGCGCGACCGTGGCGAACGCACAGGCGATCAGCAGACCGTCCGCCACCGTGAGCACCCGCACCGCGTTCTCCAGCGGTGCCGCCGCCGGGACCTTGCCCTCGGCCAGGCGCCCGCCGGCCTGCGGCGCGGCCTCCCACCACAGCCAGAAGGCCGACGCGCTGACCGTCACCGTCGCGATCCACAGCAGCCACCAGACGTGGAGCACGACGCGGCCACCACCGGCGCCCGGAGGGCGCAGTTCGGCGAGCGTCCTGCGTGGCACGACGAGGTTGGCGACCGGCACCAGCCAGCCCGCGTAGGCGAAGCCACGCCGCACGGAAGGATCCGCGCCGGCCAGCAACCGCGCGTTGCTCCGCGCGCGCCGGAACCACAGCAGGAAGAAGCCGGCGGTGAGGGTGCCCACGACCACCCAGGGGCCGGTGGCGTTCTCCATCAGCCCCGCTATGCGGGTGTCCTCGGGAAGCAGCGCCCGCTCTGCGGACCGCCACTGCTCAACGGTCATGCCGGAGGGGTCGATGTCGTGCGACTGGGCGAGGTAGGCGAGCTTCTCCCGGGCGGCGAGCAGCCGCTGCCAGGAGAGCACCGCGCAGAGAACCAGCAGCGCGGAGGAGGCGACGGTCAGCCATCGAAGCGACTTGAAGCGGCGCAGCGGCCGGCACCTCGCGCAGACGCCCGTGGCCGCGTCGGCCTCACTCGCGCGGCACCTCCAACAGCGCACTGCTCTCACCTCTCCCCGCAGCTCTCTCGCACTCCGACCGGGGCCGGGACGCGAGGCCCCATCGATTCGAACACCGAGAGTAACATCCCTTGCCGGTAATGTCACCCCCCGTACACGGCGACATTCCGCGTCGATCCCGCACCCTTCGCTTCCGCGATGGACCGAGGACCGGAACGGGGGCGACCGTCACGCCGATCGGTCGGAAGAGGCGGATGCCCCGGCCTGCGAGGGCCGGGGCATCCGGGGTGGGTCTCACGAACGGCGGCTACCCACCGGTGGGCCAGGAGATCTCGACCCGCCGGTTCTTCTGTCGCCCCTCGTCGGTGCTGTTGTCGTAGAGGAAGTACTCCTCGCTGTACCCGTTGATGTTGAACGTGATGTCACCCGCGTCGCCCATCAGGTCGATGAGCGCAAGCTGGGTGTTCTCCGCACGCTCGTTGGAGAGCTGGACGCCGAAGTCGTAGGAGCCCTGGCTGTCGGTGAAACCGAAGATGTTCACCCACTCGGGCTGCTCCTCCTCGATGGCGGCGGCCACGGCCTCCAGCGAGGCGAGGGACTCCTCGCTCAGATCCGCCTCGCTCTCCTCGAAGAGCACGCCGGCCTGCAGGACGAACTTGCGCTGCCCGCCGGTGCGCTCCTCCCGCGTCGGCATCGCCGACATCTCGGCGAGGTCGGTCTCCTGCAGCAGTTTGGCGCGGTAGACGGCGACGAGTCGGCTGTCGCCCTGGTCGGTGCCGGTCGGTTCGTCCGGGGCGGCGAGCCGGGACCTCAGGCCCATGGGGTGCTCCTCCTCGCGGGGGCGGTGCGGCGGGGGTGGCCGGGCGGCGGTGGGTGGCCCGGCGGGGGCGGGGTGATCAGTCGCACGGCATCGTCACCGACCGGGTGGCCGTGCCGAATCCGTCGACGAACGGCAGGACGGACGGGATCCGGATGCGGGCGGTGACGGTCGCGACGTCGGCGGAGCCGCCGCAGCCGGCGTCCAGGGAGTAGCCGACGGCCAGCCAGTCGCTGACCGCGGCCCGGCCCGCGCTCTGGTAGCGGTCGGCGATGTCGTCCTGGGAGGCGACCCTCGCCGCGGCCCGGGCGCCGGTTCCGGCCTGCTGGACGGCGTAGCCGACCAGTCCGAGCTGGACACCGGCGAGGGCGACGACGAGCAGGACGGGGAGCCATCCGGCGAACTCCACCGCGGTGATGCCACGTTGGGCGTCCCGCCCCCGGGGGGAACCGGCGACGGTGGTGGTGGGGCCCCCGACGACGGCGGGGCCCGCGGTGGTGGCGGTTGCCTCGGCGGTGTCGGTGTCCGGCGGCCTCACGGTCGTCCCTCCGCGGCGGCGCCGGCGCGTCCGGGCACGTCGAAGGGCATGTCGAGCACCCCGGGGAAGAGCGCCGGCACCCGGAGGGTGACCTCGGCCCGGTAGATGTCGCCCTGTTGTCCGCACGAGGCGTTGACGCTCCACGCGGCCGGCACGTGCCGGGCGGCGGCCTCGGCGCACGCTCCGGCCGCCCCGCCGCGCGCGGCGGCACCGGCCCGCGCGGCCTGGTCGGCGGCGTTTCCCGCGAGGGAGAAGGTGTAGCCGATGAGGATGCACTGCCAGATGACGGCGAGCATCAGCAGCACGTAGGGGAAGATTCCGGCGAACTCGACGAGCACGGCGCCCCGGTCGTCGCGGGCCGCCCACCGTGCCGGCCCGCAGGCGGTCCCCCGGCCGGTCCCGCCTCGGTGGGCGACACCGCCGAGGGCGACGGGACCGCCGCGAAGAAGGCGACCGCCAAGAAGGCCACGGCGAAGAAGACCACCGCCAAGAAGGCCACGGCGAAG
>NZ_JAAVJB010000322.1 GCF_012034385.1 Streptomyces spiramenti | reverse complement strand
CTCCGGCGCCGTCCCGGGCGCCGTCTCCGGCGCCGTCTCCGCGGGTGCCGCGGGCGTGCCGGGGGTCATCGCTGCCGTCCCGGCCGGGCGCGGAAGGCGGGGCGCTCGGCGGCGGCGATCTGGTGCGGTCGGTGACCGCGTTCGCCCTGCGGCGGGGTGCCGTCGATGCCGCCGAGCCGCACCGCGGCTCCCGCGGTGACGGGCGGGCCGGCGTCGTCGTCGGGGTGGGACGGGAACGGCACGGTCGCCACCACGTCGAGCGAGGGCTTGAGTTCACCGCCGAGGGCGCTCCAGATCTCCGCGAGCGACCGCGACTCGGTCTGCGATCCCCCGACATTCAGGGGGACGCTGAGTCCCTGCGCGCCGAGCGCGCCGGGCAGCACGGAGGGGGCGAGGAGTTCGTGCGGCAGCAGTGCGGTGAGTGCCGCTGCCAGCAGGCGGTGCTCGTCCTGCGGTCGCTTGGTCCACGCGGTCACCAGGTAGGCGAGCCGGAACCAGCGGGGCGGCCGGCGGCGCTTGACGACCAGCCCCCCGCCGTCGTGGACGGGCGTGTGCCCGCGCTGCCGCAGCGAGGTCTCCTCGCGGATGTCGTAGAGGTAGCTGTTGATCACCGGGCCGTTGCGGCGTGCCGCCCAGTCCCGGGTGGGGGCGTCGAAGGAGACGTCGATGCCGGAACCGGCGAGCGCGCCGCGGCCGAGCAGCCCCTTGAGGACCTCGTCCATCTCGTGGATCACCGGTCGGTGCCTTCCGTGTTGCCGTGCCGCCGCTCGGGCGCGTGCGCGCGGGCGGTTTCCATCAAACCCCCTGGGCCCCGCCGGTCACACGCCCGCCGGGGTCGGGTCGGGGGCACCGTGGTTTCCCTGGCAGGACATCAGTGGAGTCCTTTCGGTCAGATGCGGACGCCTTCGATCAGATGTAGCCCTCGCGCATGGCGTAGGCGACCGCGTGCGCGCGGTTACGAAGATGGAGTCGAGTGGTGAGGCCGTGCACCACGTTCTTGACCGTGCGTTCGGAGTACGCGAGCTTGACGGCGATCTCCACCGTGTCGCGGCCGTCGGCGATCAGTCGGAGCACGTCCACCTCGCGCGGCGAGAGTCCACCGGCAGGCGCTCCCGAGCGGCCGGTGCTGACGCGGTGGAGCACACCCACCTGGTCGATCAGCCGCCCCAGCAGATCGGCCGGGAGGTCCCCCTCGCCCCGCGCCGCGGCGAAGACGGCTTGGGCCAGACGGTGTTCGGTGGCCTCGTTCCGCCAGACGACCGCACCCACCCCGCACTCGATGACGTCGAGCAGCTCCGCCTCCCGCAGAGCGCCCACCACCAGCACCGCTCTCCCCCCGTCGGCCCGCACGACGCGGCGCAGCCGGGCCAGCACGTCCTCGTCGAGGGCGTCGCGGACCACCATCGTCACGGTCCCCGGCCTGGTGTCCGTCTCGCTCCTGATCTCGATGTCGGGGTTGCGGCGCAACTGCACCAGCGCGCCCTCGCGGGTGATCGGATCGGGCGCGTGCACGGTGACGGGCGTCCGGGCGGAGGGCACCGCCGGCCGGACCACGCGGGCGGCAGCCAACGAGCCGTCTCCGACGGCGACCGGCTCCCCACCCCGGTGAGAACTGTGCACTTTCCCCCCAAGCTTCCGGGTACGCCACCGGAGCGCGGCGGCGTCTGACCCGCTCGACGCTAGTGGTGCCCGCCGGCCATGTCGTCACACCAGAGCGGGATCCCGACTACCCCTACGGGGGTATCCGAATTACGTCCCCCGAAGTGGGCGGGGGGCGCACGACCCGTCTAAGTTGACCGGATGTGCGCTACGTTCGGGCAACTGTGATCGGCACGTTCGGGCACGCGAGGGTGGCCCAGGGGCCGCCCGAGCTGCCGACCGAGCTCCCGACCGGGGTGGCGGAGCGACCCGCCGGTCGGCGGTCCGCTCCGTGGCCGAAGCCCGCCCCCCACGTCCGCAGCGTCCACCCCACGAGGATCGGCGGTACCAGGTGAACGTCACCGTCGTCGTGGCCGACGACCACGCGCTGATGCGCGCCGGCCTGGTCGCCCTGTTGAGCGCGGCCCCGGGGGTCGATGTCGTCGGCGAGGCCGGCGACGGCCGCCGCGCGGTCGAACTCGCCGCCACCCTGCACCCGGACGTCGTGCTGATGGACGTTCGGATGCCGGTTCTGGACGGCATCGCGGCCACCCGCCTGATCGTCGGTTCCTCGCCGGAGCAGCAGCCCCGCGTCCTGATGCTGACCACCTTCGACTCCCCGGAGTACGTGTACACCGCGCTCGGCGTCGGCGCCTCCGGGTTCCTGCTGAAGGACACCCCGCCCGACCGGATCGCCTCCGCGGTCCGCACCGTGGCCGCCGGGGACATGCTGATCACCCCCGTCATCACCCGCGACCTCGTGGAGACCTACGCCCGGCACCACCGCGCGCTGGCCCTGGGGCGCTCGCGGCTGGGTCCGCTCACCAACCGCGAGACGGACGTGCTGCGGCTGGTGGCGGCGGGCCTCAGCAACGCGGATATCGCCGACCGGCTGGTCCTCAGCGAAGCCACCGTCAAGACGCACGTCAAGCGGATCATGCAGAAGCTGGGGGTGAGCAGCAGGGCGCAGGCGGTCGTCCTCGCCTACGAGTCAGGGCTCGTCGTGCCGCGCGGCGGCACGGCAGACGACGGGGTCCCGCCCGCCGCCGCACGGCGGCGACGCCCCTCGGGCGCGCTGGGCAGCGGCGCCGGGGCCCGGTGAACGCCCGGGACCGACCACCCGTCGGGGCCGGGGGGGATCACTCCAGCACGTGGCGCAGGTAGCTCCCGGGGTCCGCGAGATAGCGGCGCCAGTGGTCCACGAGCCGCAGGTCCTGCCACGCGACACGTCGCGCTCCGTCCTCGTCGAGCTCCAGGATGTCGGCACCGGGCATGGCGGTCAGCAGCGGTGAGTGGGTGGCGCACACCACCTGGCCGCCGTTCTCGACCACCTGCGCGAGGTGCCCCACCAGCTCCAGGCAGGAGGTGAAGGAGAGCGCGGCCTCCGGCTCGTCGAGCACGAAGAGCCCCGGCCCCCGGAACTCCTCGCGGAAGGCGGCGAGGAACCCCTCGCCGTGACTGCGGAAGTCGGGGCCGAACCCCGCGCGGTCGAGGGCGTCGCGGGCGGTCTCCGCCCGCAGGAAGAACCCTCTGCGGGCGGCACGGGAGCCGAGCATCCGTCGGCCGCCGCCGGCGGCCTCGAACCGGATCCGCTCGCCCAGCGGGGACTTCTCGCGGGGGCCGGCGTAACGGCGGCCGGCCGCACCGCCCCAGGGGTCGAGCCCGTACGCCTCGGCGACCGCCTCCACCAGCGTGGACTTCCCGGAGCCGTTCTCCCCCACCAGGAAGGTGACCGGTGCGGTGAACCGCATTCCCTCCCCCAGCAGTTGCCGGACGCAGGGGACCGTCCAGGGCCACTCCCCGGCGGAGCCGTCGGGAACATGGGCGTAGGCACGTCGCACGATCACCGCGTCAGTCTCGCAGCGGCCACCGACAACCGCCCCGGGCCGGACCCGTTGTCGGTGCCGTCCGGCATCCTCGGCGCATGAGCGAGACGGCGGAGATGGACGAGGAACGATTCTGGCGGCTGGTCGAGGAGTGCCGCCCGCCGTGGCCCGATCCGGACGCGGACGACCTGTCGTCGGCCCTGGTCGAGCGGCTGACGGCGGAACCGGCGACGGTGACCGCGGCGTTCGCCGAGACGCTGTCGCGACTGCTCTGGGAGTTGGACCGCCGTGAGCTGGGGGAGGACGAGTCCTCCGACTCCTTCCTCCACACCCGCGCCGCGGTGGTCGCCGCAGGGGAGCGCGCCTACCGGACGGTACGGGCCGACCCGGTGCGCTTCGCCCCGTTCGCCACGGGTCCGGTACGGGCCGGGTCGCTGCTGTCCGTGCCCGGCCGGGCGTGGCGGCGGCTCACCGGCGAGGAGTGGCAGCGGGACACCCGGTACACCTACGAGTCGTACTCCAACCGGGCCGGGTGGGAGTGCGGGTGAGCCGCCGCCCGGCAGGCCCGCGCACGGGCTGCGCCCCGGGTGCCCGGCCCTGGGCGCCCGCGTCAGGCGCCCAGGGTGCCGCCCATCACGGCGGAGACGAAGGAGGACCATCCGGCGGGGGTGCGCGTGTCCTCGGAGTCGGACGGCGCGGCCACGGCGAGGCCGCCGATGGCGGTGGTCTCCGGCACGGGGGCGCCGTCAGGACCACAGGTGAACGCGGCCCGGTCGGCGTCGGCGGTGGCCGGGGCGGTCGTCATGAGGGCCATGGCAGTGCTCCTTCAGCAGCACGACTGGTACGTCCCCCTGGGATAGCCGCGCGTCACCACCGCCAAACACCCGGGAGGTAACGTTTCGGCACCCCGGACGCGGTCGGGCCCGCGTCCGGG
>NZ_JAAVJB010000321.1 GCF_012034385.1 Streptomyces spiramenti | reverse complement strand
CTCGGGCCCCGGAACGCCGTCCGCCCGCCGTCGCCGGGGCGCTGCGACGGTGGCCGCGGCGCGGGCGGCGGTCGCCCCGGCGTCGGGCCGGTGGTCTCCCGCCGGTCGGGCGGCGCCCACGGAAGGAGCGACGGCATGATCACGGTGGAGACGGTCTCCCTCGACGACGCGCGGCGCGTCATCGACGCGGGGGAGCGGGCGGCACGGGAGGCGGGTCAGCCCTGCAACATCGCGGTGGTGGACGTCGGGGGCAACCTCGTCGCCCATGTGCGCATGGACGGCGCCTGGATCGGCAGCATCGACATCTCGATCAACAAGGCGTTCACCGCGCGGGCCTTCGACCTCAGCACCGCCGACCTCGCGGACAACGCCGGCCCCGGGGACCAGTTCTACGGCATCGACGCCTCCAACCACGGCCGAGTGATGATCTTCGCGGGCGGGGTGCCGCTGCGCCGGGGCGAGCGCGTCGTCGGCGCGGTCGGGGTCAGCGGCGGCAGCGGCGAGCAGGACAGCGCCGTGGCGAGGGCCGCCGCCGACGCCCTCTGAGAGCGGCGTGGTGGAGACCCACGCCGGGTCCGCGACGCCGGCTGCGGTCGTCTGGTGCGTTGTCAGGAACGCGCGAAGACGACCCGGTATGTGGGCGCCCGTCCGCTGTGCCGACCGCATCCGACGCCGCGAGCCGATCCGACGCGGGGTCTCGAACACGCTCCGAGGGCCCGCCGCCCGGCCAGGGGACGGCTCCCGGGCCCGGGGCCGCCCTCCTCCCGGGCACGCCCCTCTCCCGGGGATGCCCGACGGCCGCCGCCGGGTGCGTCCGCCGGGGGATGGCGACGCGGCCGGTGACGGCCGTCAGGAGGGTGAACGCGGCCCCGCCGGGGCCGCGTTCCGGGGTCAGGCCAGTCCGGCCGACTCCAGCTCGGTGCAGCAGGTGTCCACCATGAGGCGCGTCACCACGTAGGGGTCGACGTTGGCGTTGGGGCGCCGGTCCTCGATGTAGCCCTTCTTGTCGCGCTCGACCTGCCACGGGATGCGGACCGAGGCGCCCCGGTCGGAGACGCCGTAGCTGTACTGGTCCCAGGGCGCCGTCTCGTGCGCGCCGGTGAGGCGGTCCTCGACGCCCACGCCGTACTGCTTGACGTGCTCCAGCGGCTTGCCGTCCTTGCCGAGGGCCTCGGCCGCCACGATGATCGCGTCGTACCCCTCGCGCATCGCGCGGGTGGAGAAGTTGGTGTGCGCTCCCGCGCCGTTCCAGTCGCCCTTCGCCGGCTTGGGGTCGAGCGTCGCGGACACCTTGTGGTCCTCGGCGGTGCGGTAGAGCAGCCAACGCGCCACCCACAGCTGGTCCGCGACCTCCAGCGGGGAGAGCGGGCCCACCTGGAACTCCCACTGGCCCGGCATGACCTCGGCGTTGATGCCGGAGATCCCCAGCCCGGCTTTGAGGCAGTTGTCGAGGTGCGCCTCGACGATCTCCCGGCCGTGGATCTCGTCGGCGCCGACGCCGCAGTAGTAGCCGCCCTGCGGCGCGGGGAAACCGCCCTCGGGGAAGCCCAGCGGGCGGGCGCCCTCGAAGAAGGTGTACTCCTGCTCGATCCCGAACAGCGGCTCCTGTCCGGCGAACCGCTCCGCCACCGGGCGCAGCAGCGCACGCGAGTTGGACTCGTGCGGGGTGCCGTCGGTGTGGAAGACCTCGCACAGCACGAGCTTGTCCTCCCCGCCGCGGATCGGGTCGGCGAAGACCGCCACGGGCGTCAGGACGCGGTCGGACGCGTGGCCCTCGGCCTGGTTGGTGCTGGAGCCGTCGAAGCCCCACTCGGGCGGCTCGACGCCATCGGCCACGATCTTCGTCTTGGAACGCAGCTTCGCGGTGGGCGCGGTGCCGTCGATCCAGATGTACTCGGCCTTGTAGCTCACGTCGGGTCCTCCGGGGGCCTTGCGGGCGGGTGCGGATACGCTGCCGCCACGATCCAGCCACCGGTTTTCCCGCCAGTTGCCCGCCTGTTAAACAGAGGTAACCGTCCCCGCCCGCCGGCGGGGCCGCCGAACAGGAGAGACCTCGTATGCGCATCGGACTGCTCGGCACCGGCCCCTGGGCCCGCCGCACCCACGGACCCTCCCTCGCCGCCCACCCCTCCGTGGAGCTGGCGGGGGTCTGGGGGCGTCGCCCCGAGGCCGCCCGTGACCTGGCCGACACACTCGGCACCCGCGCCCACGACGACGTGGACGCGCTACTGGACGACTGCGACGCCGTCGCCATCGCCCTTCCCCCGGACGTCCAGGCGCCGCTCGCGGTGCGCGCCGCCCGCGCGGGGAAGCATCTGCTCCTGGACAAGCCGATCGCCACCTCTGTCGACGGTGCGCGTGAACTCTCGGACGTCGTCGCCGAGACAGGCGTCGCCTCCGTCGTCTACTTCACGCTCCGCTTCAGCGAGGGACCGGCGCGCTGGGTGGGCGAGCAGCAGGCGGCCGGCGGCTGGTGGACCGGTGACGCCCGCTGGCTCTCCTCGATCTTCGCCGGTGGCGACAGCCCCTACGCGGCCTCGCCGTGGCGCCACGACCGCGGCGCGCTGTGGGACGTCGGCCCGCACGCGCTGTCGATGCTGCTGCCGGTCCTCGGCGACGTCGCCGAACTCGACGCGGTGCGCGGCCAGACCGGACCGGGCGACACCGTGCAGTTCCTGCTGCGCCACACCTCGGGCGCCGTCAGTACCGTCACCACCAGCCACACCGTGCCGCAGGCCGCCACCGAGGTCCTGGCCGAGGTGCGGGGGGAGTCCGGCGTCTCCCGGATGCCCGACTGGGACGGCAACGACCCGCAGGTGCCGTTCGGCAACGCCGTGGACGCACTGCTGCGCGCGGTGGACGGTGAACCGCACCCCTGCGACGCGAGGTTCGGCGCGCGGGTCACCGAGATCCTCGCGGCGGTCGAGGCGTCGCTGCCCGCCAAGTCCTCGCGGGGCGAGTCGGCCTGAGGCGTCGGGCGGAGGGCGGCGTCCGGCGCGCCCTCCGTCCCGCCCCGCTCCGGGCCGGTCGGGCCGACGGCCCGACCCGTCGGGCAGCGAGCCACCCGGTCTCCCGCACGGCCGTCCCACTCCGGCCGCCCACGGCGGTGCCGTCGTCGGTGAGCGCGATCGGGCCGCCGGACAGCCGCGGTGGCCGGCGGCGCGGTCGTCCCACCGGTCGCCGTGGCCCCGGGCCTTCGGCACCACCCCGCGCCCCCAACGCCACGGCTTCCGGTTGCGGGTCCGGGCGATCCCCATCGCTCCCGGCAGGGTCGGTGCCGCACGGCGAGAGGCCCACCGCGCTGTCCGTCTCCGCCGGGCCCGCGTCGCACGCCCTCGTCGCCCTGCACCTCCGCCGGGGCGCCGCCGGGCGATTCGAGCACCTCGGCCCCTCCGGACCCCGTGGCGCCGCAGGACGCGGCGGCGGGGTCATGGTCGACGCGTTCGCCTGCGGGGGGACGAACCGGGCGCCGCCGTCACAGCGCGTCGCCGACCGTCCGATCGGGTCCGAACGGTGTGGGGCCGTGTGGCCCACTCCGAGCGCGAGTTGGGCCCGTCGGCCGCCGGGCGCACCACCCCGACCGGTTCACTCGGTGTGATGTCGACCGCACCGCGCTCGAATCTGGTTTCCCCGCTCCCCGGAACGGGCAGCGACGAGTCATGGCCGTCGTCGCTGCCGGCCCGTCAGCCGCCGGAGTCCCGGTACGCGTGACGCGACGGCAGGAAGGAGCATGTCCTTCCCGCTGCGCTCCGCCCGGTGATCCGCGTGCTGCCCTCACTTCCGCCTCGGTTCTGACGCGAAAGGCACCGCCTGTGACGCACCCCCGCCCGCTCGCCGCCCAGCCCACCACCGTCCGCCTCGCCTCCGACGACACGGCCGCCTTCCACCAGTTCCTCGAACAGGTCCGGTACGAAGGCGCCTACCCCACTCGTGAGCGCGCCGAGGAGTCCGTGCGCCGCGTGCTCTCCGCCCTCGGCGGCCAGCTCGACCGTGCCGACCGCGCCGCCCTCGCAGGCTGCCTGCCCGGCCCCGCCGCGCGGCTGCTCACCCGGGCGCCCGCCGCCCCTCGCGGCCTCTCCGGCTGGGAGTTCGTCCAGGAGATGACCGAGCGCTGCGGCGGCAGCCCGGCCACCAACCGCTGGGACGTCGGCGCCGTGCTGCACGTCCTGGCGCGCGGTGCCGACCGCCCGGTGCTCGACCGCGTCATCGCCGCGCTGCCCGCCGGGTACGCGCTGCTGTTCGGCCGCCCCGAGCTGGTGGGGCGTCCCGAACTCGCTTCGGCGGCCTGAGGGCGGGCCGCTTCTTCCCACGGCCGCCTCCCGGGGGCGGCGGCCGGGCCGCGGGCGCTGACCGACCCCACGGCCGTGCACAGGCAGCAGGACCGGCGCCCACCCGCATCGCGGGTGGG
>NZ_JAAVJB010000320.1 GCF_012034385.1 Streptomyces spiramenti | reverse complement strand
CCCTCCTCGGTCTCGGCGCCCGCGGGCTCCGCGGCCTCGTCGCCGTCGCCGCAGCCGCTCCGGTGGCGGAAGCGGCGGCCCGGCGGCCACCGCCGAGGCCTGAGGGCGTGTTCGAGACCCCACGCCGGGCCCGCCACGCCGGCCACGGCCATCTGCTGCGTTGTCAGGGACACCCGAGTACACCCGGTGTGAGGGCGCCCCTTCGCCTTGCAGCTGACCGCATCCGACGCCGCGAGCCGATCCGACTCGGGGTCTCGAACCCCCTCTGAGCGGTCCGTTTTCCCGCGGTACCGCCGCCGTGACGACCACGGGCGCCGTCCTCCCCGGACCACGGGGCGGGCGGCGCCCGCTCGTTACAGTGGAGCGGTGAGCAGACCGCCGTATCTCGACAGGCCGCCGCAGGTGACCGACCGGTCGCTGTCCACCCGCCGCGGCGCCTTCGCGGTGCTGGACGGCGTTCCCGCCGGACCGCGGCGCGGCACGGTGCTCCTGGTACCCGGCTTCACCGGCAGCAAGGAGGACTTCATCGCCTTGCTGCCCCCGCTGGTGGAGGCGGGCTACCGTGCGGTCGCCGTCGACGGCCGCGGCCAGTACGAGAGCCGGCCGCCCCGGGACCGCAGCGGCTACCGGATCGGGGCCCTGGCGGAGGACGTCCTTGCGCAAACCGCCGCGCTGCTCGCCGAAACCGACGCACCCGGGCCCCCCGGGTGCGAGGTCCCCGACGCCCCCGCCTCGGTGGAGGACACCGCGACCGACGCAGGGGCCCACGGGACGACGGGCTCCCCGGCTCCGTCCCCCCGGGGCCTGCACCTGGTGGGGCACTCGCTGGGGGGTCTCATCTCGCGGGGGGCGGTGCTCCGTGACGCGACGCCCTTTCTCTCGCTGACCCTGCTCTCCTCCGGGCCCGCCCGGGTGGCGCGGGTGCCTCGCTGGCGGACCCGCGCCTTCGGCGCGGCGTTGCCGCTGGTCGGGCCGGAGCGGATCTGGCGGGCCCTCCACCGCGGGGAGGACGACGACCCGGTGAGCGCCTTCATGCGGCGGCGTTGGCTCACCACCGACGACGGCCAGCTGCGGGCGCTGGGCCGACAACTGCGCTACGAGCCCGACCGGGTGGCACGCCTGGCGGCGTCCGGCGTCCCCGTGCACGTCGCCTCCGGCGAGCGGGACGACGCGTGGCCGCTGCCGCTGATGGACGACATGGCCGCGCGGCTGGGCGCCCGCCGCACCGTGATCGAGGGCGCGGACCACTCGCCCAACGCCGAGCGGCCGGGGCCCACGGCCGCCTCGTTCGTGGCGTTCTGGCGTGACGTCGAGGAAGGGCGGGCCCGGGGCTGAGCCATGCCCGGGCTCGGCCCGCCCGGGGTGGACCGGTCGCCGTCGCTGCTCCGGCCTCACCCCGCCCGGCCGCCGGCCGGCCGTCACCTGCCGCGGGTCGGCCCTCGCCGGGTGTGGGCCCCGTGGCAGGACCTGCCGGGACGGCCGGCGGCGGGCCGGTTCAGGAACCGCCGGGGCGGCCCGCCGCCGTCACGGGACGGGCGCCGGTCGCGCGGGCCACGAGCGCCGCGTACACCTCGGGGTCCGTGGTGCCGTCGCCGAGCGCGGCGAGCTTCCGGCTGCCGTGGTAGTCGCTGGACCCGGTCGGCAGCAGGTCCAGCTCCTTCGCGATCGACCGCAGCCGGTCACGGGTGGCCGGATCATGGTCCAAGTGGTCGACCTCGACGCCGTCCAGTCCGGCCTCGGCGAGGGCGGCGAGGTCCTCCTCGGTCACGATCCGGCCCCGGGAGGAGGCGAAGGGGTGGGCGAACACCGCCACCCCGCCCGCGGCGTGGATCCTGCGGACCGCGTCCGCCGCGTCGAGTTCGTGCTTCCCGGTGTGGGCCCGCCCGCCGTCCCCGATGTACTGCGGGGTGAAGGCGTCGGAGACGGTCGCGACGACCCCGGCCTCCACCATGGCGGTCGCGATGTGCGGACGCCCGATGCTGCCGTTCGGGCCGGCGAGTTCCCGGACCCGCTCGAACTCGATGTCCACGCCGTCCTCCCGGAGGAGCTCCACCATGCGGCGGGCGCGCGGTACCCGGTCGTCCCGCAGCAGTTCGCGCTCCCGGGCCAGCGCCGGCTCGGCAGGGTCGAAGAGGTACCCGAGCATGTGCAGGCTCACCTCGCCGAGTCGGCAGGAGAACTCGGTACCGGTGACGAGCGTCAGCCCCGGCGGGAGGGCCGCGAGTGCCTCGGCGTGCCCCGCGACGGTGTCGTGGTCGGTGAGCGCCACGACGTCCAGGCCGGCGCCCGCCGCCGCGCGGACGAGTTCGGCGGGTGAGTCCGTGCCGTCGGACGCGGTGGAATGGGCATGCAGGTCGATGCGCACGTCGGCGTTCTCCGTTGCGGTCGTCGGGGGCGGGCACCGCCCGCACCGTACGGGTCGCACCTCCGCCGCGGGGACGGCGTCGCCCGGGTGGCCGCGCCGCCGCCGGCGAGGGTGCCCCGACCGGGTCCGCGTCGGCCCGCCGGAAGCCGTGGCCAGGATAGCCCCGGTCGTGTGCCGTCGGGAGGTCCGTCCCCGCCGCCCGCACGGCGAAGGGCCCCGCCCGTCGCCGACCGGGGCCTCGGTGGAGCGTTCTCAGCGGTGCGGCGACAGCAGCTTGGGCGACAGCGCGCCGCACGGGATGAGGTCTATCTCCGACCCCGCCTCGCGGAGGTCGGTCAGCACCAGTTCGTCGTAGAGCAGCGGGCCGGACTCCGCCGGCCAGCTGATCGCCCACAGCCACAGGCCGCGTGCCTCGCCCGCGAAGACGGCCCGGTCCGGGGGGACCTCCGTGACGTTCCACAGGGGGGTGGGCCGCCCGGTGGCTGTTATCCGCGCCTGGGGGGTGCTGGACACGTCCATGTGCGGCGTCGGGTCGGGCCCGGCGAGACCGGCGTAGGCAGCTCCCAATCCGACGCCCAACTCCTCGGCGACCAGAATGAGTTCACCGCCGCCGCCGAGGGGAGCGGGTCCGGAGCACGCGACGGCGGTGGCGCGACCGCCGCTGCGGTCGTCGCCGGCGCAGGCGACCCCGGTGAACAGCCAGCCCACGGGAAGGGGCCAGGGCATCCACACCGGGACCTGGGTACGGCCGAGGACCACGGCCAGCGCGTCGATGCTCGGTGGGATGACAGGTTGGAGCGGATGGACCGCGCCGTGTCCGTCGCACTGCCACGTGTCGGCGAAGAGGCCGGGCGCTCGCACCCGGCCACCGCACTTCGGGCAACTGGGTTCGCCCCTCATGAACGACAACGGTCCCCGGGGAACGTGCCCCCGTCAAGCATGCTCGCCCGGGCAGCGCCGCCTGATTCCGGCCGTCCGCGCTGGGCGGCCGACGCACGGGGCACCGGAAGCACCGCAGGTCACAACTGTGTCGCCGGTCCCGGCCGAGGTGTTCACCCCGCGGGTGCGCAGGGCGTGCACGTGGCGCGTGAATTGCTCAAACACGCCCCATGTCACTCGTTCGGGTGGTCGATCCCCACGCCCCCGCGCGGGCGAGAGGCTCCGTGCAGCCCGTCGCCTCCGACCGCGGTGCCGCTCGCCCCGCCGGGCGGCGGCGAGTGGCACTGCCCGTAGGGTCGGTGTCGTGGAGACACGAGCACTGGTCGAGACCGCCCTGACGGACGCCCTCGGTGAGCCCGACGCCCGGGCGTCGGTCACCTTCCTCGGCACCGACCGCATCGAGGTGCTGCGGTTCACCCGCGACGAGCCCCGCCCGTACGTGCGCTACGCGACCCTCGGCATGTCGGACGCGCCCATGGCCGACCCCACCGCCGTCGTGGCCGACCCCGACCGCGGACCGCGCGCCGAACTCCTCCTGACCCTGCGGCCCGCTCCCGGGGCGCCCGTGGACCGGGTGCTGCGCGCCCTCGCGGTCTTCGCGGCGGGCCCGCAGGTCGAGGGGGTCGTCGTGGCGCCGGGTGCCTCCCTCGACCTCGGTGAACCCCTCTGGCCCGGTGCGCGGTTCACCTCCGTCCTCGTCGGCGACCCCGACCCGGTTCCGGACGTCCCGCTGCCGGCGCCCGCCGAACCGGTCCGCGTCCTGCCGCTGCTTCCCATGACGGCGCACGAGGCCGCCTGGAAGCGCGCCCGGGGCGCCGAAGCCCTTCACGACCGGTGGTCGGCGACGGCGACGGATCTCCTCGACCCGCTCCGCTCCTCCGCCGTCTGACCCGGCCGCGTCCGGTAAGCCGCCACCGGGGAGTTCATCCGGCCGCCACCTCGGGGACCCGCGGCTGCCACCGCCGGGGCGCCCCGCGCTGGATGGATGGCCGGTGCAGCCGTCCGACCGGGCCGGTGCACCAGTCACGCCACGGAGCAGGAGCAGCGATGATCGCCCACCCCCGGACCGGCGCGGCGGACCGCGCGGACGTCCCCGCGCGCGGGCCGGTGCGGCGCCGCCGAGC
>NZ_JAAVJB010000031.1 GCF_012034385.1 Streptomyces spiramenti | reverse complement strand
GGCCCCGCCGCCGCGCCCCCGCACACGGTGGCCGCCGTGCTCCGGCGCCGGCTGGCGGTCACCCCCGGCATCGCGTCGGCGACCGTGGCGGGCCCCGGCTTCCTCGACATCGTCCTCGCCGACGGCGCCGCCGCCGCGCTGCTCGCCGAGATCCTCGCGTCGCCCCCCTCCCCGGCGCTGCCCGAGGACCCCGCACGCGACGTCCGCGCGTGGCAGGCCGCCTCCGACGACCGGCCCCCCGCCGGTACCGGCCTGCTCTGCCAGCGGGCCGAGAACCCGTTGTTCCGGGTGCGCCTGGCGCACGCCCGCGCGCGTTCTTTCCTGCGCGGTGCGACGCGGCTCGGCTTCGCCCCGGACGCCGCAGCCGCGGACGCGTTGCGGCACCCGTCGGAGCGCGCCGTGCTGGCGCTGCTGGGGGAGCGCCACCGTGCCGGTTCGGCCGGCTGGCTCGTCCGGCTCGCGGACGCGCACCTCGACGCGACGACCGCCGCCGCGGTGCTCCCGCACGGCCCCGAGAAACCCGGGGCCGTCCACCACGCGCGGCTGGCTCTCGCCCAGGCCACCGCCACGGTGCTCGCCGACGGCCTGTTCCTCCTGGGCATCGGGGCGCCCGACCACCTCTGAGCCCCGGCGGCCACGACGGCGACGGACCCTTCCGCCCCGAAACGGCCCCGCCGGGCGACCAGGGCGACCCGGGCGATCCGACCGCCGCCCTTCCCACGCCGCCGACGTCGCCGGTCGCGGAAGGCACGCGGCGAACGCCGGGCCCACGGCGCGCCGCCGTGCCCGCGCCCGCCGTGACGGGAAGCCCCCGGCCCCCGTTCCCTCCACGACCACCACCTGACCGCGGGCGCCACCACCGGACACGCCGTGGGGACCCGCGTCCCAGCAGAAGAACCCGCGAACCCAGTCCAGAAAGCGACAGCAGCAGCCATGAGCCGTTCCGCGCACCCCGCCGGGCCCCGCCACGCCGACGTCCTCCCCGAGGGCCACCACGGCCCGCCCCCCGCCGACCTCAACGAGCTCGACCCGCGGGTGTGGCCGCGCACGGCCGCCCGCACCTCCGAGGGGGCCCTGGCCATCGGCGGGGTCGACGTCCGCGCGCTGGTGGAGGAGTTCGGCACCCCCGCCTACTTCCTCGACGAGGAGGACTTCCGGCAGCGCTGTCGTGCCTGGCGCGACGCGTTCGGCCCGGACGCCGACGTCTTCTACGCGGGCAAGGCGTTCCTGTGCCGCGCCGTGGTCCGCTGGCTCACCGAGGAGGGGCTCAATCTGGACGTGTGCAGCGGCGGCGAACTGGCCACCGCCCTCGCCGGCGGGATGCCCGCCGAGCGGATCGCGCTGCACGGCAACAACAAGTCCGCCGCCGAGATCGACCGCGCCGTCGAGGCGGGCGTCGGTCGCATCGTGCTGGACTCGCTCCAGGAGATCGACCGCGTCGCCGCCGCCGCGCGCCGCCTCGGCCGGCGCCAGCGGGTGCAGCTGCGGGTCACCGTCGGGGTCGAGGCCCACACCCACGAGTTCATCGCCACCGCCCACGAGGACCAGAAGTTCGGCCTCGCGCTGGCCGGCGGCCAGGCCGCGGACGGGGTGCGGCGCGTACTCGCCCAGGACGGCCTGGAGCTGGTCGGGGTGCACTCGCACATCGGCTCGCAGATCTTCGACACCGCCGGGTTCGAGGTCGCGGCGCACCGTGTGGTCGGCCTGCTGAAGGAGATCCGGGACGAGCACGGTGTCGAGCTGCCGGAGATCGACCTCGGCGGCGGCCTCGGTATCGCCTACACCCCGGCCGACGACCCCCGGGAACCGCACGAGATCGCGAGGGCGCTCCGCGACATCGTCAGCCGTGAGTGCGACGCGGCGGGGCTCGCGCGCCCCCGGCTCTCCGTCGAGCCCGGCCGGGCCGTGGTCGGCCCGACCGCCGTCACCGTCTACGAGGTGGGAACGGTCAAGGAGCTGCCCGGCCTGCGCACCTACGTCAGCGTCGACGGCGGGATGTCGGACAACATCCGGACCGCTCTCTACGACGCGGAGTACTCGGTGGCCCTGGTCTCCCGTACCTCCGACGCCGCCCCGATGCTGGCGCGCGTGGTGGGCAAGCACTGCGAGAGCGGGGACATCGTGGTCCGCGACGCCCACCTGCCCGCCGACACCGCCGTCGGCGACCTGCTGGCCGTCCCCGCCACCGGGGCGTACTGCCGCTCGATGGCCAGCAACTACAACCACGTGACCCGGCCGCCGGTCGTCGCCGTCCGGGACGGACAGGCCCGGGTGCTGCTGCGCCGCGAGACCGAGGAGGACCTGCTCCGCCTCGACGTGGGCTGAGCCGCGCGCGGGGCGGGAGACGCGCCTTCCGGGGGCGCGCACCCGCCCCGCTTCACCTCCGCGCCCGCTCGAACTTCTGTGCCCGTCGCGTCGCCCGTCGCACGTCGGCCCCGTGCGGGCGGTGTCCGGCGGGCGGCCCGCGCATCTCGCATACTGACACCGGCCGTGAGTACCCGCCCCCGGTGGGCGAGACTTGCGGGGCGGGAGTCGCCGCGTGCCGGGCCCCGGAAGCGGCGCGGTCGTGGCCGGGCCCGCGCGAGCGGCGGTACGTGCGGTACGCGAGCGGAGAGAGAAGGTCGGGCGATGACGGATGGGCGGTCGCTGAAAGTGGCGCTGCTGGGCTGCGGAGTGGTCGGTTCGCAGGTGGCACGCCTGATGACGACGCACGCCGCCGACCTGGCCGCCCGGGTCGGCGCGCCCGTGGAACTGGCGGGCATCGCGGTCCGCCGCCCCGGACGGCTGCGGGAGGGGGTCCTCTCCGAACTGGTCACCACCGACGCGCAGGGGCTGGTCTCCCGCCCCGACGTCGACGTCGTGGTGGAGGTCATCGGCGGCATCGAGCCCGCCCGGTCCCTCATCTCCACCGCCTTCGAGAACGGCGCCAGCGTCGTCACCGCCAACAAGGCGCTGCTCGCCGAGGACGGCCCCTCGCTGTACGCAGCGGCCGACAAGTACGGCGCGGACCTCTACTTCGAAGCCGCGGTCGCCGGCGCCATCCCGCTGCTGCGCCCGCTGCGGGAGTCCCTCGCGGGCGACAGCGTCAACCGCGTGCTGGGCATCGTCAACGGCACCACCAACTTCATCCTCGACCGCATGGACTCCAGCGGCGCCGGTTACTACGAGGCGCTGGAGGAGGCCACGGCCCTCGGCTACGCGGAGGCCGACCCCACGGCCGACGTCGAGGGCTTCGACGCCGCGGCGAAGGCCGCCATCCTCGCCGGGATCGCCTTCCACACCCGGGTCCGCCTGGACGACGTGCACCGCGAGGGCATCACCGAGGTCACCGCCTCGGACATCGCCTCCGCCCGCCGCATGGGCTGCACCGTGAAGCTGCTCGCCATCTGCGAACGCGCCGCCGACGGCCGCTCCGTGACCGCCCGGGTCCACCCGGCGATGATCCCGCTCACCCACCCGCTGGCCTCGGTCCGGGAGGCGTACAACGCGGTGTTCGTCGAGGCGGACGCCGCCGGCAGCCTGATGTTCTACGGCCAGGGCGCCGGCGGCGTGCCGACGGCCTCGGCGATCCTCGGCGACCTGGTCGCCGCCTGCCGCAACAAGGTGAGCGGCGCACGCGGCCCGGGGGAGTCGGCGTACACCATGCTCCCCGTCAGCCCGATGGGCGACGTCGTCACCCGCTACCACATCAGCCTCGACGTGGCGGACAAGCCGGGCGTGCTGTCCCAGGTGGCCGCGGTCTTCGCCGACAACGGAGTGTCGATCGACACCGTGCGCCAGCAGGGCAAGGACGGCGAGGCGTCGCTGGTCGTGGTCACGCACCGCGCACCCGACGCCGCGCTGACCGCGACGGTGGAGACGCTGCGCGGACTGGACACCGTCCGGGGCGTCGCCAGCATCATGCGGGTCGAGGGCGAATGACCCGGGGCGCCGCCCACCGGGGTGGCGCAGCGGGGCGGTTGTACCGGAGAGTCGTAAGGCCGGAGAGTCAGGGAAGCAGTGAACGTCATGGAAGCACAGCAGGCCACCACCAGCCGCCAGTGGCGGGGAGTCATCGAGGAGTACCGCGAGCGGCTGCCCGTCTCGACGACGACGCCCGTGGTGACGCTGCGTGAGGGCGGCACCCCCCTGGTCCCGGCGCAGGTGCTCTCCGAGCGCACCGGCTGCGAGGTCCACCTCAAGGTCGAGGGCGCCAACCCGACCGGCTCCTTCAAGGACCGCGGCATGACCATGGCCATCTCCCGGGCCAAGGAGGAGGGGGCGCAGGCCGTCATCTGCGCCTCCACCGGCAACACCTCCGCCTCCGCCGCCGCCTACGCGGTGCGCGGCGGCATGGTCTGCGCGGTGCTGGTGCCGACCGGCAAGATCGCCCTCGGCAAGATGGGCCAGGCGCTGGTCCACGGCGCCCGCATCCTGGAGGTCGACGGAAACTTCGACGACTGCCTGGACCTCGCGCGCGGACTGTCGGAGAAGTACCCGGTCGCGCTGGTCAACTCGGTGAACCCCGCCCGCATCGAGGGGCAGAAGACCGGCGCCTTCGAGGTCGTCGACATGCTCGGTGACGCCCCCGACATCCACGTGCTGCCCGTCGGCAACGCCGGCAACATCACCGCCTACTGGCGCGGCTACCGCGAGTACGCCGACACCACCTCGCCGCTGGGCGCGCCCGCGACGCGGACCCCGCGCATGTGGGGGTTCCAGGCGTCGGGCGCCGCGCCGATCGTGCGCGGCGAGCCCGTGCGCAACCCGGCCACACTGGCGACCGCGATCCGCATCGGCAACCCGGCGTCGTGGACGCAGGCCGAGGAGGCGCGCGACGAGTCCGGCGGCATCATCGACGAGGTGACGGACCGCGAGATCCTCTCCGCCTACCGGCTGCTGGCGGCGCAGGAGGGCGTCTTCGTCGAGCCCGCCTCGGCGGCGTCGGTCGCCGGTCTGCTGAAGGCGGCGGCACGCGGCGACGTCGATCGCGGGCAGCGCATCGTCTGCACCGTCACCGGCAACGGGCTGAAGGACCCGGACTGGGCGGTGGCCGGCGCGCCGCAGCCCATCACGGTGCCGGTGAACGCCGACGCGGCGGCCGAGCGGCTCGGGCTGGCCTGACCCGCGCGCCGCCCGACGGCGGGTCAGCCGCCGCTGTCGCCGCGGGGTTCGGCGCGGGGCGCCCCCCGTTCGCGCGCCACGGCCACCCGGTCGGATCGCAGCCGCGACACGGCGCCCCACCGGGACACCCTCTGCGGCCGAGGTGTCGGCCTTGGGTAGGCTGGTCCGCGTTCCGGCAGGCCGGAGCGGCTCTGCCCGAACGGCTCCCGACCGGGACGCCGGAGGGGGCGCCGCCCCGCTGCCCGCGGGAAGGGCTCCGCGGTGTCGCGGGCCCGTGTGCCCGTCGCACCCAGCGGACGGTGCGCCCGTACCGACCGCGCGCCCCGACGGGCCGTGGGCCGGGACGCACCACGGCACCGCACCGGCACCTCCGCGTCGTCGGGACCGTCGATGACGACGACGGTCCCGGTGGCCGGCCGCCGTTCCGGGGGATCGACCGGGGCCGGCGCCCCGACCCCCAGGGGCCGCCCGTCGGGCAGCCCCGTACTGCTCCACCGCCACCCCCGGATCCGCCACCACCCCACGGCCGTCCGCCGGCAACGTCGGCCGGCCGGGACCGCAACCAGCAAGGAGAGTCGCCGAGCGATGGCGCACCCCGCATTCCGTGCCGCGCCCGTCCGGGTGCGGACGCCCGCCACCAGCGCGAACCTGGGGCCCGGCTTCGACGCCCTGGGTCTCGCGCTGGGGCTCTACGACGACGTGGTCGTCCGTGTCGCCGAGTCCGGGCTGCACATCGACATCGCGGGGGAGGGCGCCGACACCCTGCCGCGCGACGAGAGCCATCTGATGGTGCGTGCGATGCGTGCCGCCTTCGACCTGCTCGGCGGGCAGCCGCGCGGTCTGGAGGTGGTCTGCGCCAACCGCATCCCGCACGGTCGCGGGCTCGGTTCGTCCTCCGCGGCGATCTGTGCCGGGTTGATGGCAGCCAGGGCCGTGACCAGCGGCGGGGAGGCCCGGCTGGGCGAGCGCGCGCTGCTGGAGCTGGCGTCCGAGATCGAGGGGCACCCCGACAACGTCGCGGCGTGCCTGCTCGGCGGGTTCACCATCGCCTGGTCGGACGCGGGCGCGGCCCGCGCGGTGCGGCTCGACCCCGACAGGAGCCTGGCGCCCGTGGCCTTCGTCCCGGCGCAGCCGCTGCGGACCGAGACGGCTCGCGGCCTGCTCCCGCGCTCCGTCCCGCACGTCGACGCCGCGCTCAACGCAGGCCGTTCGGCGCTGCTGGTCGAGGCGTTGACCCGCAGGCCGGAACTGCTGCTGCCGGCGACCGAGGACCGTCTGCACCAGGAGTACCGGTCCTCCGCGATGCCGGGCAGCGTGCGACTGGTCGCCCGGTTGCGCGCCGAGGGCGTGCCCGCCGTGATCTCCGGTGCGGGCCCGACGGTGCTGGCGCTGGTCGGGGCCGTGGAGGCGGAGCGGGTGGCGCGGCTGGCCGGTGAGGGCTGGGCCGCCAACCGCTTGGAGTTGGACGCGGCGGGGGCGAGCGTGCTCCCGCTCGCCGCCGGCACCGGAACCGGGTGAGAAACCCGGCTGTCGGTGTGAGCCCGGGCCCCAGGGTGGGCATGCATGGAGGGCATGGAGAGGGGGGAATACCGGCAGTATCCGGTAGTGTTAATCTCAGGTCTACACGTACCGTCCCTGCGGATCACTCCGAGGGGTGGCCGTCGCGGCATCCGCGGTGGCATCGTCCCCGGGGCACCCGGGCGGCACGGTACGCCGGGGCCCCGTCGTCAGGGGCCGCGTCTTCTTCCGGGAGCTCCCTCTGCCTCAGCAGCCTGCCTGGCAGAGCTCGGCACGCTCCGGATCCGGTACGACGGTCCCATCGACCATTCCGTACTTTTTCGACCCGTTCTCACCGCCGCCATGAGCAGGCGGACCACCGCCCCGGCCGGTCCATCAGACGAGACCGCAGCCGGACAGCACGACCGGTCGCCGAGCCAGACAGGCCGACGTCCGCTCCAGGGAAGGACCCTTCGTGAGCGACACCACCGATCTGATGGGCGCGAGTGCCGACAGCGCCGACAAGACTGCCGGTGCTGCCCCCGCGTCCGTGACGGACAGTGCTGCCAAGGCGCCGCGTCGTCGGCGTTCCGGCACCGGCCTCGACGGCATGGTGCTGGCTGAGCTGCAGCAGGTTGCCTCCGGCCTCGGCATCAGGGGCACCGCGCGGATGCGCAAGAGCCAGCTGATCGACGTCATCAAGGAGAAGCAGGGCTCCGGCGGCGCGCCCGCGGAGTCCGCGCCCGCCGCGGAGGCACCCGCGGCGGAGAAGCCGAAGCGGCGTGCCACCTCCCGCGCCCGCACCGACGCCAAGGCCGCCGGTCAGGCCGAGGCCCCGGCGCGCTCCGAGGGCGACGAGGGCGGAGCCGACTCCGCGCAGGAGGCCGCCCAGGCGCCCAGGGAGCGGGAGACCGCCAAGGGGGACGGCGGCCAGGCCGCCAAGTCCGAGAGCGGCAAGGGTGATTCCTCGCGCGCTGATGGATCGTCCAAGGACGACGGCGGCGAGCGCCAGGGCAAGCGTGAGCGCCGCGGCAAGAACTCGGGTCAGGGCGGCGGCCAGAACCAGCAGGGCGGCGGTCGCGGCAACCGCGACGGTGGCCGTGGTGAGGGCAACCGCGAGGGCAACCGGGGCGACGGCAACCGCGACGGTGGCCGTGGTGAGGGCAACCGTGAGGGCAACCGGGGCGACGGCAACCGCGACGGTGGGCGTGACGCCAACCGTGACGGCGGCGGCCGTGGCGACGGTGGCCGGGACGCCAACCGCGACGACGACTTCGAGGGCGGTCGCCGCGGCCGACGCGGTCGCTACCGCGACCGCCGCGGACGCCGCAGCGGCGGTCGCGAGGACTTCAGCGAGCCGCAGGTCGCCGACGACGATGTGCTGATCCCCGTCGCGGGCATCCTCGACATCCTCGACAACTACGCCTTCGTGCGGACCTCCGGCTACCTCCCGGGCCCGAACGACGTGTACGTCTCGCTCGCCCAGGTCCGCAAGAACGGCCTGCGCAAGGGTGACCACGTCACCGGCGCGGTGCGCCAGCCCCGCGACGGCGAGCGCCGCGAGAAGTTCAACGCGCTGGTGCGCCTCGACTCCGTCAACGGTATGGGCGCCGACTCCGGCCGCGGTCGCGAGGAGTTCAACAAGCTGACACCGCTGTACCCGCAGGAGCGGCTGCGGCTGGAGTGCGAGCCGGGCTCGCTCACCCCGCGGATCATCGACATGGTGTCGCCCATCGGCAAGGGCCAGCGCGGTCTGATCGTCGCGCCCCCCAAGACGGGCAAGACGATGATCATGCAGTCGATCGCCAACTCGATCACCCGCAACAACCCCGAGTGCCACCTGATGGTCGTGCTCGTGGACGAGCGGCCCGAGGAGGTCACCGACATGCAGCGGTCGGTGAAGGGCGAGGTCATCTCCTCGACCTTCGACCGGCCGGCCGAGGACCACACCGTCGTCGCCGAACTCGCCATCGAGCGCGCCAAGCGCCTCGTGGAGCTGGGGCACGACGTGGTTGTCCTGCTGGACTCCATCACCCGACTGGGCCGCGCCTACAACCTGGCGGCCCCCGCCTCCGGGCGCATCATGTCCGGTGGTGTGGACTCCACCGCCCTGTACCCGCCGAAGAAGTTCTTCGGCGCGGCGCGGAACATCGAGGACGGCGGCTCGCTGACCATCCTCGCCACCGCCCTGGTCGACACCGGCTCCCGCGCGGACGAGGTGATCTTCGAGGAGTTCAAGGGCACCGGCAACATGGAGCTCAAGCTCGACCGGAAGCTCGCCGACAAGCGCATCTTCCCGGCCGTGGACGTGGACGCCTCCGGTACCCGTAAGGAGGAGATCCTGATGGGAGCCGAGGAGCTGGCCGTCGTCTGGAAGCTCCGCCGGGTGCTGCACGCCCTGGACCAGCAGCAGGCGATCGAGCTGCTGCTGGACAAGATGAAGCAGACCAAGTCCAACGCCGAGTTCCTGATGCAGATCCAGAAGAACACCCCCTCGCCCAGCAGCGGCGACTGACCGCCGCGCCGCGTCGCCCCCGACCGGGGGCCCGCGGCGTGCCGGATACCACGTCCGGGGCTGCCCCACCACCGCTGGTGGGGCAGCCCCGTCGTCGTCCCCCGTTCGCCGTAACGCCGGACCGCCACGGGCGGCGCCGACCCGGTGAGCGGGCCACAATCGGGTGATCCGGGTCGTCCCGCGCGGCCCCGTCGGCCCTCCCGGGCCGGGCGTGCCCGAGGACGGGACGGTGACCATGGCACAGCAGTTCCCCGGCTGGGGCCCTCGGCCCCCGCGCCACCGCGCGCCGCCGGTCCGCCGGCGGCAGGCGGTGTACGCGGTGACCGGGGCGCTGCTCGCGATGCTGCTGCTCGCCGGTGGCGGCGCCACCGCGCTCTACCTGCGGTTCGACGGCAACATCTCCGAGATCGACATCGATGCCGCGCTCGGCGGTGACCGACCGGAGGACGAACCCGGGGGATCCCTCGACATCCTCGTGCTGGGCTCCGACAGCAGGGAGGGCGAGAACGAGGTGTACGGCCGGCAGCAGGGCGGGCCCCGCGCCGACACCGCGATGGTGGTGCACCTCGCCGAGGACCGGCGGGGAGGCACCGTGGTGTCGATCCCGAGGGACACCCTGGTCGACCGGCCCGCCTGCCGGGACGAGGACGGACGGCCGGTTCCCGCGGCGGAACGCGTGATGTTCAACGAGGCGTTCGCGGTGGGCGGACCGGTCTGCGCGGTGAAGACCGCCGAGGCGATGACCGGGGTGCGGATGGACCACTACGTGGAGGTCGACTTCCGCGGCTTCGAGAAGATGATCGACGCCCTCGGCGGCGTCGAGGTGACCCTCGACCGCCCGCTGCGGGACTCCGACAGCCGACTCGACCTCGCCGCGGGGTCCCACCGGCTGGACGGCGAGACGGCGCTGGCGCTGGTGCGGACCCGCAAGAGCCTCGGGGACGGCAGCGACCTGGAGCGCATCGCACTCCAGCACTCCTTCATCCGCGCGCTGGCGGAGGAGGTGAAGGACGTCGGTGTGCTCGGTGACCCCCGCCGGCTCTACCGGCTGGCCGACACCGCCACCGGCGCGGTCACCACCGACAGCGCCCTCGCCTCCGTGTCGGAGCTCACCGCTCTCGCCCGGCGGCTCGGCGACGTCGACCCCGACCGCCTCCAGACGGTGACGCTGCCGGTCGGGTACGACGCGACCGACCCCAACCGGGTCGTCCCCCTGGAGCCGCAGGCGTCCGGGGTGTGGGACGCGCTCCGGGCCGACGAGCCGGTACCGGAGCGTCTCACCGAGGGCTCCGAGGCCGAGCCGAAGCGCGACGCGGAGCCGCCCGCGATCAGCGGCTGAGCCCATCGCCGCCCCCGGCGCGAACCGCCGGCCTCCGTCCGTCCGCGGGGGCGGGCAGCGGCGGGGAATACCGGGCCCCGGGATCACGTTTTGGCTGTCACGACCGGTCCTGGCAGACTGGTGGATCGGCCCCGGTTCACGCGACGCACTCGGCGGAGCGACCCGGAGCCCTCCCGTGAGACATAGGAGATCCCCGTGAAGCGCGACGTCCACCCGGAATACGTGGAGACCCAGGTCAGCTGCACCTGCGGCGCCTCGTTCACCACCCGTAGCACCGTCAAGAGCGGCAGCGTCCGCGCCGACGTCTGCTCCGAGTGCCACCCGTTCTACACCGGCAAGCAGAAGATCCTCGACACCGGTGGCCGGGTGGCCCGGTTCGAGGCGCGGTTCGGCAAGAACGCCAAGAAGTAGCGCACGGTACGCCGGCTCGGCCGCTCCCCGCGAGGGGGCGGCCGGACCGGCGTTTTCCGTACGGTGCCGCGCGGGGAACCCGTGGCACGCACGGACCGGGGCCGCCCGCAGGCGGCCCGCGCCGGCGGTGTCCACCCCGCCGGCCCCAGCGATCCGCACCCAGCCACCGACACCAGCGTCCCGGGAGCCACCGATCATGTTCGAGGCGGTCGAGGAACTCATCGGCGAGCACGCCGACCTCGAACGGCAGCTCGCAGACCCCGACGTCCACGCGGACCAGGGGCGCGCCCGCGCCATGAGCAAGCGCTACGCGGAGCTGACGCCCGTCGTGGCCGTCTACCAGGAATGGCGCGGCTGTCGCGACGACATCGCCACGGCACGCGAACTCGCCGTCGAGGACTCCGAGTTCGCCGCCGAGGTGAAGGAGCTGGAGTCGCGCTCGGAGGAGCTGACCGAGCGGCTGCGGCTGCTGCTGGTCCCGCGCGACCCGGCGGACGAGAAGGACGTCATCCTGGAGATCAAGGCCGGCGCGGGCGGCGACGAGTCGGCGCTGTTCGCCGCTGACCTGCTGCGGATGTACCTGCGCTACGCCGAGCGCACCGGCTGGCGGACGGAGATCATCGACGCCACCGAGTCCGAGCTGGGCGGCTACAAGGACGTCCAGGTCGCGGTGAAGGCCAGGGGACGCGCCGAACCGGGCCAGGGGGTCTGGGCACGGCTGAAGTTCGAGGGCGGCGTCCACCGGGTGCAGCGCGTCCCGGCCACCGAGTCGGCCGGTCGTATCCACACCTCCGCCGCCGGCGTGCTGGTCACGCCCGAGGCCGAGGAGGTGGAGGTCGAGGTCAACCCCGCGGACCTGCGGATCGACGTCTACCGCTCGTCCGGTCCCGGCGGCCAGTCGGTCAACACCACCGACTCCGCGGTCCGCATCACCCACCTGCCGACCGGTGTCGTGGCCTCCTGCCAGAACGAGAAGAGCCAGCTCCAGAACAAGGAGCAGGCGCTGCGCATCCTCCGTTCCCGCCTGCTGGCAGCGGCGCGGGAGGAGGCCGAGCGCGAGGCGTCCGACGCCCGCCGCAGCCAGGTGCGGACCGGGGACCGCTCCGAGAAGATCCGCACCTACAACTTCCCCGAGAACCGGATCTCCGACCACCGCGTCGGGTTCAAGGCGTACAACCTCGACCAGGTCCTCGACGGCGAGATCGACCCGGTCATCCAGGCGTGCGTGGACGCGGACTCGGCCGCTCGGCTCGCCGAGGACCGCTGACCGGGGACGGTCGGGGGACGCGCCGCGGGCGACCGCCCGCGGCCCCGCACCGCACGGGCCCGGGCGTCGACCGCCGCACGCGCGGCGACGTGAGAAACGAAGGGACACGGTGAACGTAGGGTGGGTTCCGTGACTCCGACCTCCCCGCCGCCCCGCTCGCTGCTGCTCGCCGAAGTGGCCCAGGCCACCCAGCGGCTCGCCGCCGCGGGGGTCGCCAGCCCCCGGTTCGACGCCGAGGAACTGGCGGCGTTCGTGCACGCCACCGACCGCGCCAAGCTGCACCTGGTGGGTGACGCCGACTTCGACGCCCGCTACTGGGAGGCGGTCGCCCGACGGGAGGCCCGCGAGCCGTTGCAGCACATCACCGGCCGCGCGTTCTTCCGCTACCTCGAACTCCAGGTCGGCGCGGGCGTGTTCGTACCGCGGCCCGAGACCGAGTCCGTCGTCGGCTGGGCGATAGACGCGGTCCGTGCGATGGACGTGGCCGAGCCGCTGATCGTGGACCTGTGCACCGGGTCGGGCGCCATCGCGCTCGCCCTCGCGCAGGAGGTGCCGCGCTCCCGCGTCCACGCCGTGGAACTGGACGAGGACGCCCTCGGCTGGGCCCGGCGCAACGTGGCGAACACCGCCGAGGGGGCCCGCGTCACCCTGCACCACGGCGACGCCCTCACCGCCCTCCCCGAACTCGACGGGCAGGTCGACCTCGTGGTCTCCAACCCGCCCTACATCCCGCTCACCGAGTGGGAGTACGTCGCACCCGAGGCCCGCGACCACGACCCCGAACTGGCGCTGTTCTCCGGCGAGGACGGTCTGGAGACCATCCGCGGCCTGGAACGCGCCGCCCACCGGCTGCTGCGCCCCGGCGGCATCGTCGTCGTCGAGCACGCCGACACCCAGGGCGGACAGGTGCCCTGGATCTTCACCGAGGACCGCGGCTGGGCCGACGCGGCGGACCACCCCGATCTCAACAACCGACCCCGGTTCGCCACGGCTCGCCGGGTCACCCGCTGACGCGGGGCGCATCGAAGGAGCACGCACCGATGCCACGGCGCTATGACTGCACCGACGCGGCGGACCGCAAGCACGGCCTGCGGGAGGCCGTCTCCGCCATCCGCCGCGGGGACCTCGTCGTCCTGCCCACCGACACCCTCTACGGGGTCGGGGCGGACGCCTTCAACAAGCGTGCCGTCGGGGACCTGCTGGAGGCCAAGGGACGCGGACGGAACATGCCGTCCCCCGTCCTGGTCGGCTCGCCCAACACCCTGCACGGCCTCGTCACCGGGATGACCGACAGCGCCTGGGAGCTGGTGGACGCCTTCTGGCCCGGTGGGCTGACCCTGGTCGCCCGCCACCAGCCGTCCCTCACCTGGGACCTCGGCGAGACCCACGGGACGGTCGCGGTGCGGATGCCGCTCCACCCGGTGGCGCTGGAGGTCCTCAAGGACTTCGGCCCGATCGCCGTCTCCAGCGCCAACCTCACCGGCGAGGCGGCGCCGCAGGACTGCGATGCCGCGCAGCGCATGCTCGGTGACTCCGTAGCGGTCTACCTGGACGGCGGCCCCACCCCCAGCGACGTTCCCTCCTCCATCGTCGACATCACCGGTGACGTGCCGGTGCTGCTGCGGCCCGGGGCGGTGAGCGAGGAGGAGCTGCGCTCGGTGGTACCCGATCTGGAGACCCCCCATTGACCGCGGCTGCCAGTGACGCGGACGCCGGCATAGCCGCGTTCCGGCCCCCCGAGGCCGACCAGGTCTTCCGAATCCTGCACGTCTCCACCGGGAACGTGTGCCGTTCCCCGATCACCGAGCGACTCACCCGGCTCGCGGTCGTCGAACGGCTCGGCTCCGACGCCGGACTGGTGGTGGAGAGCGCGGGGACGTGGGGCCATGTCGGCGCGCCCATGGAGGCGCACGCCGCGCAGGTGCTGGACGAGTTCGGGGCCGACACCGACAACTTCACCGGCCGGGAGCTGCTGGACGAGCACGTCATCCGTGCCGACCTGGTCCTCACCGCGACGCGGGACCACCGCGCCCAGGTGATCTCCATGGGCCACTCGGCCGGGCTGCGGACGTTCACCCTCAAGGAGTTCACCCGGCTGGTCCGGGTGATCGACATGGGGCAGTTGCCGGACGCCCGCGAGCCCGGGGGCCTGGTCATCCGGGCGCGCGCGCTCAGCCGCGCCGCGGCGGCGCTGCGCGGCTGGCTGGCCGCGCCGACGGCGGAGGCCGACGAGGTGCAGGACCCGTACGGCGCTCCGATCCCGTACTTCCGCAGCGTGGGCGAGGAGATCCGGACGGCGCTCGACCCGGTCGTCACCGCCATCACCGGTGTCCCCGGCGCACCGGGGGAGTGAGCCGCTCCCGCCGGACGCACCCGCACCGTGGTCACCCGCGGTGACCGCTGGGCCGCACGCCGCACCGAGGGTGGCGGTCGGCCGTCCACGGCAGGTGGGAGCGTGCGGGGGCCCCGTGGTCTGGGGCTAGGGTGTGGGGCTTGAGGTCCGAATCACACAGGGGAGCCCGTGCGCGAATACCTGCTGACGCTCTGCGTGACAGCGGCCGTGACGTATCTGCTGACCGGCCCGGTGCGGAAGTTCGCGATCGCCGTCGGTGCCGTGCCGCAGATCCGTGCGCGGGACGTGCACCGGGAGCCGACCCCCCGGCTCGGCGGCATCGCGATGTTCGGCGGGCTCTGCGCCGGCCTGCTCGTCGCCTCGCAGTTGAGCAAGATCGGTGAGGTGTTCACCTCCTCCAGCGAACCGCGGGCCCTGCTGGCCGGCGCCGGCCTCATCTGGCTGCTCGGCGTGCTGGACGACAAGTGGGGTGTCGACGCCCTGGTGAAGCTGGGCTGCCAGATGATCGCCGCCGGTGTCATGGTGATGCAGGGGCTGGCGATCCTCTGGCTGCCGATTCCCGGGGTGGGCGTCGTGGCGCTGACGCCGGTGCAGTCGATCCTGCTGACGGTCGCGCTGGTCGTCGTCACCATCAACGCGGTCAACTTCGTCGACGGCCTCGACGGCCTCGCCGCGGGCATGGTGTGCATCGCCGCGGCGGCGTTCTTCCTCTACACCTACCGACTCTGGTACGGCCACGGCGTGGAGGCGGCGGCGCCGGCGACACTGTTCTCCGCCGTGCTGATCGGTATGTGCCTGGGGTTCCTGCCCCACAACATGCACCCCGCGCGGATCTTCATGGGTGACTCGGGGTCGATGCTGCTGGGCCTGGTGATGGCGGCCTCCGCCGCGTCGGTGACCGGCCAGGTGGACCCGGACCGGTTGAACCTCTTCCCGGGCTCGGTGCGGCAGACGGTCCACGAGATGGTCCCGGTGTACATCCCGCTGCTGCTGCCGCTGACCATCATCGCGGTGCCCGTCGCGGACCTGCTGCTGGCGGTGGTGCGCCGGACGTGGAACGGGCAGTCGCCGTTCGCGGCGGACCGGGGGCACCTGCACCACCGGCTGCTGGAGATCGGCCACAGCCACAGCCGCGCGGTGCTGATCATGTACTTCTGGTCGGCGCTGATCGCCTTCGGCACCGTCGGCTTCACGGTGCAGGGCGAGAGCGTGCTGGTGGTCTCGATCATCGTCCTGCTGTCCGCGGTGGGGCTGGTGCTGCTGCTGCTGCCGCGGTTCACCCCGCGGGCCCCGCTCTGGGCGCAGCGGCTGGTGCCGCCGCGCTACCGGCGGCCGGAGCCCGTACTGACGGCGGACCGCGAGGAAGCGGTGGGCAAGGGGTTGAGCGGCGCGACCGCGGTGGGGGAGCGGCGGCGGTTCACGCGCCGGCCCTCGGCCCGCCACCGGGGCGCGTTGCGGGCTGCTGCGCGCCCGGCGCACCCCGAGGGCGCGGAGAAGCACCCGGAAGGTGACCGGCCCACTGCCGAGGAGCGTCACGAGGGCCATGGCAAGGGCTCCCAGGGGGGCGACCACAGCGTCGCGGGCGGTTCCTCGCGGCGGAGCTCCTGACCGCTGTGGCCTGCGGCGGCGTGGCACCAGGGGCGCTGTCGGGGTACGCCGGGCAGCCGTCAACTGATGGGGCCGCTGTTACCCCGACCGTGTGAGTTCCTGCACACGAACTAGGTAAAGACCTCATCAAATAGTTTGTGATAGCGTTCACGTAGTCCCGATGGAGCACGTCTCGCTCTTGGGGCTCCCCGTCAACGAAGACCCCCCCTGACGCCTGCCGGAGAACCACTTCATGCAGCCCAACGACGCCCGGATCATCCGCGGCGCCGCGCTCTTCACTGCCGTGGCCGGTGTGCTCGCCCTCGTGGCGGCCGCCGTGCTGGGCGGGACAGACGGAGCGGTGAGCGTCGGCCTCGGCGTGCTCGTCGGAGGTCTCTTCTTCGCGTCCGGGCAGTTCGCGCTGGCCAAGGTGGTCCACCACCGGCCCGATCTGCTCATGGCGGCAGCGGTCTTCGTCTACACGACGAAGATCCTCCTCCTCCTGGTGCTGCTGGTCGTCCTCCGGGACGCCTCGTTCCTGGACGGTCAACTCTTCGCCGCGGGAGTCTTCGTGGCGATGGTGTCCTGGCTCGCGGGTCAGATCCAGGGAAACCTGAAGGTCAAGACCCCCTATGTGGTGACCGACCAGGACACCGCCACCACCGCGCGCGGCACCGACGACAAGGCCACCGACTGATGTCGGGCGCCGTCGGCGCCGCCCTTACGGGGGGCGGCATACGCGGGTACCACCCGGGCTGCTATCGTCCGTCGCCGGAGCCTCGGCCGATGTCGGCACGCGCGCTGTACGGGACAGCCGCGCGTTCCCCCCGGACTCCCTTGGGGCGGCGTGGCGTTGCAGCCGGCCGGTTCCTCATCCCGTCACCCACCCAGTCCAGTGCCGTTCCGTGGCACGCCGCCACGCCCACACGCGAGGTAGCCGTATCCATGCGTCATGCCGAAGGAGCTCGCGGTGAATAGCGACCAGACGCTCGCCTTCGAGACCGACTGCCATCTCTTCCAGGACTGCGGCTACCCCGCTCCTTCGCTCTGGTCGTTCCAGTTCGAGCCGATCTTCAGCATCGGCGGCTTCGACTTCAACAAGCCGGCGCTGCTCGCGATCCTCGGCTCGGTGCTGGTCGTCGGCTTCTTCTGGGCGGCGTTCGGCAAGGCGAAGGTCGTCCCGGGCAAGCTGCAGATGGTCGCCGAGGTCCTCTACGACTTCGTGCGCACCGGGATCGGCCGAGCGGTCATCGGCAAGCAGGCCGACACCTTCGTCCCCCTGCTGGTGACGCTGTTCTTCACGGTCTGGATGTTCAACCTCTGGGCCATCGTCCCGGTCGCACAGCTGCCGGCGTCGTCGATCATCGCCTACCCCATCGCGCTCGCGCTGGTGGTCTGGGTCACCTACATGACGGTGACCTTCAAGACGAACGGCTTCGTCGGCGGTATCCGCAACCTCTGCGTCCCGGGTGGGCTGCCGAAGCCGATCTACGTGATCGTCACGCCGATCGAGCTGCTGTCGAACGTCTTCCTGCGGCCCTTCACGCTGGCCGTGCGTCTGTTCGCCAACATGTTCGCCGGCCACGTGCTGATCCTGGTCTTCCTCATCGGCGCCTGGTACATGCTCGGCACCGTCGTCGGCACCTTCTTCGCCTTCGGCTCGCTGTTCATGACCCTGGTGATCACGGTCTTCGAGCTCTTCATCCAGGCGCTCCAGGCCTACGTCTTCACGATCCTCACCGCGACCTACATCTCGGGCGCGCTGGAAGAGCCGCACTGACCTGCTTCTTCTGACCCACCCGACGGGGGCCCTCGCGGCCCCCGGCCGCCAGACGACCGGTGGACACATGTCCATCGGCCTACCACAGAGAAGGAACCACGGACATGTCCGCTGCTTTCGAGACCCTCGCCGCCGTCAACGGCAACATCGGCACCATCGGCTACGGCATCGGCGTCATCGGTGCCGGTATCGGTGTCGGTTACATCTTCGGCAACGGCGTGCAGGCCATCGCCCGCCAGCCCGAGGCTGCCGGCCTCATCCGCCAGAACATGCTCCTCGGTGCCGCCCTGGTCGAGGCCCTGGCCCTGATCGGCTTCGTCACCCCGTTCATCTTCAACTGACGGGTTCTCCCCCCGAGCCGTTCACGACGAAAGGTCCACCATGATGATTCAGCTGGCCGCCGACGGGCCGCAGAGTCCGCTGCTGCCCGTCTGGCCTGAGATCGTCATCGGTCTGATCTGCATCGGTGTCGTCTACCTCGCCTTCCACAAGAAGCTCCTCCCGGCCATCAACAAGGCGCTGGACGAGCGGCGGGAAGCCATCGAGGGCGGCATGGAGAAGGCCGAGGCCGTCCAGGCCGAAGCGCGGCAGACCCTTGAGGAGTACCGCGCGCAGCTCGCCGACGCCCGGCGGGACGCCTCCCGACTGCGTCAGGAGGCCCAGGAGCAGGGCGCCACGCTGATCGCAGAGATGCGGGAGGAGGGCCAGCGCCAGCGCGAGGAGATCATCGCCGCCGGCCACGCCCAGATCTCCGCGGAGCGCCAGCAGGCGGCCGAGGCCCTGCGTCAGGACGTCGGCAAGATCGCCACCGATCTGGCCGGCCGGCTCGTCGGGGAGTCCCTGGAGGACCACGCCCGTCAGAGCCGCACCATCGACCGTTTCCTCGATGACCTCGAGGAGAAGGCCGAGGCGGGCCGATGACCGGTGGAGTGAGCCGCGAGGCGCTGGTCGCCGCGCGGGGACGGCTGAACACCCTGGTGGACTCCACCGGTGTGGACGCCACCTCCCTGGCAGACGACCTGGCGCAGGTCACGGTGCTGCTGGACCGCGAGGTCTCGCTGCGCCGCGTCCTGACCGACCCCTCCCAGCCGGGTGCGGGCAAGGCCGACCTGGTCGGCCGCCTCCTCGGCGGTCAGATCGGCGGCGAAGCCGTCGACCTGGTCTCGGGAATGGTGCGTGCCCGGTGGTCCGCCTCGCGCGACCTGGTCGACGCGCTGGAGGAACTGGCGGACACCGCCGATCTGATCGCGGCCGAGGGCGCCGGGACGCTGGACTCGGTGGAGGACGAACTCTTCCGGTTCGGCCGCATCGTCGCCGGCTCCCCGGAGCTGCGTGCCTCCCTCAGCGGCAAGGAGTCCGGCGAAGCGCTGCGCTCCGCGCGCAACGGTCTGGTCGAGCGCCTGCTCGGCGGCCGTGTGGCGCCCACCACCCAGCGGCTCATCGCCCGGCTCGTCCTCCACCCGCGGGGACGTAGCCTGGAGGCGGGCCTGGAATCGCTGTCCCGGCTGGCTGCGGAGCGGCGCGACCGCTCGGTCGCCGTCGTGGTCTCGGCGGTCCCGCTCAGCGACGGGCAGAAGCGCCGGCTCGCCGGCGCGCTCGGCCGGATCTACGGCCGGGACATCCAGCTGAACCTGGATGTGGACCCCTCGGTGCTCGGCGGGATCTCCGTCCGCGTCGAGGACGAGGTCATCCACGGCACCGTCGCCGACCGCCTCGACGAGGTCCGGCGCCGGATGGCGGGCTGAGCGCGAACGTCCTGCCGGCCCGTGCGCGGGCCGGCGGATAGCGCGCCCTACCAACTCAAGAAGCAGTGTTCAGCGGCCCGAGTTGGGCCGTACGAAGACTTACGGTCCCAACAAGGAGAGCAGGGAACCCAGATGGCGGAGCTCACGATCCGGCCGGATGAGATCCGGGACGCGCTGGAGAATTTCGTCCAGTCGTACACGCCGGACGCCGCCTCGCGCGAAGAGGTCGGCACGGTCAGCGCTGCCGGTGACGGCATCGCGAAGGTCGAGGGTCTTCCCTCGGCGATGGCGAACGAACTTCTGAAGTTCGAGGACGGCACCCTCGGCCTCGCCCTCAACCTCGAGGAGCGCGAGATCGGTGCCGTCGTGCTCGGCGAGTTCAGCGGCATCGAGGAGGGCCAGCCGGTGCAGCGCACCGGTGAGGTGCTCTCCGTCGGTGTCGGCGAGGGTTACCTCGGCCGGGTCGTCGACCCGCTGGGCGCCCCCATCGACGGTCTCGGCGACATCGAGACCTCGGGACGCCGCGCGCTGGAACTGCAGGCGCCCACGGTCATGGACCGCAAGTCGGTGCACGAGCCGATGGAGACCGGTTACAAGGCCGTCGACACGATGACCCCGATCGGCCGCGGCCAGCGTCAGCTGATCATCGGCGACCGGCAGACCGGCAAGACCGCCCTCGCGGTCGACACCATCATCAACCAGCGTGCCAACTGGCGCACCGGCGACCCGAAGAAGCAGGTCCGCTGCATCTACGTCGCCATCGGCCAGAAGGGCTCCACCATCGCCTCGGTGCGAGGTGCCCTGGAGGAGGCCGGCGCGCTGGAGTACACCACCATCGTGGCGGCCCCCGCGTCCGACCCGGCGGGCTTCAAGTACCTCGCCCCCTACACCGGCTCGGCCATCGGCCAGCAGTGGATGTACGAGGGCAAGCACGTCCTGATCATCTTCGACGACCTGTCGAAGCAGGCCGACGCCTACCGTGCCGTCTCCCTGCTGCTCCGCCGCCCGCCGGGGCGCGAGGCGTACCCGGGTGACGTCTTCTACCTGCACTCCCGTTTGCTGGAGCGTTGCGCCAAGCTCTCCGACGCGCTGGGCTCCGGTTCGATGACCGGTCTGCCGATCGTGGAGACCAAGGCCAACGACGTCTCGGCGTTCATCCCGACCAACGTCATCTCCATCACCGACGGCCAGTGCTTCCTGGAGTCCGACCTCTTCAACGCGGGCGTCCGTCCCGCGCTGAACGTGGGTATCTCGGTCTCCCGTGTCGGTGGCTCCGCGCAGCACAAGGCGATTCGCCAGATCACCGGTTCGCTCCGTGTCGACCTGGCCCAGTTCCGCGAGCTGGAGGCGTTCGCCGCCTTCGGTTCCGACCTGGACGCCGCGTCGAAGTCCGCGCTGGAGCGCGGCAAGCGGATGGTGGAGCTGCTCAAGCAGGAGCAGTACAACCCCTTCCCCACCGAGCACCAGGTCGTCTCCGTCTGGGCCGGCACCAACGGTCTGATGGACGACATCCCGGTCGGCGACATCCGCCGCTTCGAGCGCGAGCTCCTGGACCACCTGAGCCGCGAGGAGAAGGCCCTTCTCACCTCGATCCGCGAGGGCGCGAAGATGTCCAAGGACACCATCACCGCCGTCGGCGTCGCGGTGAACAAGTTCAAGCAGCAGTTCGAGACCTCGGACGGCCAGCTCCTGGGCGAGGGCTGAGCATGGGAGCCCAGGTCAAGGTCTACAAGCGGCGGATCAAATCCGTCACTGCGACCAAGAAGATCACCAAGGCGATGGAGATGATCGCCGCCTCGCGCATCATCAAGGCCCAGCGCAAGGTGGACGCCTCCTCCCCGTACGCCGAGGAGCTGACCAACGCGGTCACGTCGGTGGCCTACGCGGCCACCGACGTGAAGCACCCGCTGACCACGGAGGCCGACCGGCCGACGCGGGCGGCGCTGCTGCTGATCACCAGCGACCGCGGGCTCGCGGGCGGGTACTCCAGCAACGCCATCAAGGCGTCGGAGAACCTGACCGCGCAGCTGGTCGCCGAGGGCAAGCAGGTCGACCACTACGTGGTCGGGCGGAAGGGCGTGGGCTACTACACCTTCCGCGAGCGCCCGGTGTCCGACTCCTGGACCGGCTTCACCGACAGCCCGGAGTACTCCGACGCCAAGGCCGTGGCCGCTCCGCTGATCGAGGCGATAGAGCGTGACACGTCCGACGGCGGGGTGGACGAGCTGCACATCGTCTTCACCGAGTTCCGCTCGATGATGACGCAGACGCCGGTCGAGCGCCGGATGCTGCCGCTGACGTTCTCCAGGAGCGCCGAGGACTCCGCGGCCGTGTTCGCGCAGGGTGTCGAGGCCCGTCCGCTCTACGAGTTCGAGCCGAGCCCCGAGCAGGTGCTGGACGCGCTGCTGCCGCGCTACGTGGAGAGCAGGATCTACAACGCGCTGCTGCAGTCGGCCGCCTCCGAGCACGCTGCCCGCCGCCGCGCGATGAAGTCGGCGACCGACAACGCCCAGGACCTCATCAAGTCGCTCACGCGGCTTGCGAACGCGGCCCGCCAGGCCGACATCACCCAGGAAATCAGCGAGATCGTCGGCGGTGCGTCCGCCCTGGCCGACGCGACCGCGGGGAGTGACAGGTAATCATGACTACTGCTGCTGAGACGGCGACGGGCCGCGTCGCACGGGTCATCGGCCCGGTCGTCGACGTGGAGTTCCCCGTCGACGCCATGCCGGAGATCTACAACGCGCTGACGGTGGAGGTGCTGGACCCCACCGCCGATGGCGCCACCAAGACCCTGACGCTGGAGGTGGCGCAGCACCTCGGTGAGGGCCTGGTCCGCGCGATCTCCATGGAGCCCACCGACGGTCTGGTCCGCCAGGCCACGGTCTCCAACACCGGCAACGGGATCACCGTCCCCGTCGGTGACGTCACCAAGGGCCGGGTGTTCAACACCCTGGGGAAGATCCTCAACGAGCCCGAGGCCGAGGCCGAGGTCACCGAGCGCTGGCCGATCCACCGCAAGGCCCCGGCCTTCGACCAGCTCGAGTCCAAGACCGAGATGTTCGAGACCGGCCTGAAGGTCGTCGACCTGCTGACCCCGTACGTCAAGGGCGGCAAGATCGGTCTGTTCGGTGGTGCGGGCGTCGGCAAGACCGTCCTCATCCAGGAAATGATCATGCGTGTGGCCAAGCTGCACGAGGGCGTTTCCGTGTTCGCCGGTGTCGGCGAGCGCACCCGTGAGGGCAACGACCTCATCGAGGAGATGGCCGACTCCGGCGTGCTCCCGCAGACCGCGCTGGTCTTCGGCCAGATGGACGAGCCCCCGGGGACCCGTCTGCGCGTGGCCCTCGCCGGTCTGACCATGGCGGAGTACTTCCGCGATGTGCAGAAGCAGGACGTGCTGTTCTTCATCGACAACATCTTCCGCTTCACTCAGGCCGGTTCCGAGGTCTCCACCCTGCTGGGCCGCATGCCCTCCGCGGTGGGCTACCAGCCGAACCTGGCGGACGAGATGGGTCTGCTCCAGGAGCGGATCACCTCGACCCGTGGTCACTCGATCACCTCGATGCAGGCGATCTACGTTCCCGCGGACGACCTGACCGACCCGGCGCCGGCGACTACCTTCGCCCACCTCGACGCCACCACGGTGCTCTCCCGTCCGATCTCGGAGAAGGGCATCTACCCGGCGGTCGACCCGCTGGACTCCACCTCGCGCATCCTGGACCCGCGCTTCATCACGCAGGAGCACTACGACACGGCTACCCGTGTCAAGGGCATCCTGCAGAAGTACAAGGACCTCCAGGACATCATCGCCATTCTCGGCATCGACGAGCTGGGCGAGGAGGACAAGCTCACCGTCCACCGTGCCCGCCGTACCGAGCGCTTCCTGTCGCAGAACACCCACGCGGCGAAGCAGTTCACCGGTATGGACGGTTCGGACGTCTCCCTGGACGAGTCGATCACGGCGTTCAACGCGATCGCCGACGGTGACTTCGACCACTACCCGGAGCAGGCCTTCTTCATGTGCGGTGGCCTGGACGACCTCCACGCCAAGGCCAAGGAGCTGGGCGTCTCCTGACACCCGGACCGTCTCCGAGGGGGCGGGGTGCCGCCCCGCCCCCTCGGGACACTCCCGGAGCCGTTCGCGGAAGACGGCCCCACTTCCCACTCATCAGCTTTCCATCGTTAAGGAGCCATCGTGGCTGAGCTGGACGTCGAGCTGGTCGCGGCGGACCGCAGGGTCTGGTCGGGCAAGGCCGGCATGGTCGTCGCCCGCACCACGTCGGGTGACATCGGCATCATGCCCAACCACCAGCCGCTGCTGGGCGTGCTGCAGACGGGTCCCGTGACGATCCGCACCACCGGCGAGAGCGGGGAGGGCACGGTTGTCGCGGCGGTGCACGGCGGATTCCTCTCCTACGCGGACGGTAAGCTGTCGGTGCTCGCGGAGATCGCCGAGCTGGCTGACGAGATCGACGTCGAGCGTGCCGAGCGTGCGTTGGAGAAGGCGAAGGCCGACACCGACTCCCACGCGGAGCGTCGTGCCCACGTCCGTCTCGCGGCAGCGGCCAGGAAGAACTGACCGCGGTCCTGACGTTCCACCGGAGTCGAGGAGGTCGCTCGTAGATGGTCCTCGTACTCGTGGTGTGCGCGGTCCTGCTGGCACTGGTGCCGGTGGGACTGCTCGCGTTCGGTGTCCGTCGGCGGCTGATCCAGCGGCCCGGCGGGACCTTCGACTGCAGTGCCCGGTGGACCCCCCCGGCGGCGGGTACGTCGCCCGGCAAGGGGTGGGTCTACGGGGTCGCCCGTTACAACGGCGACCACATCGAGTGGTTCCGTGTCTTCTCCTACGCGCCCCGTCCGCGGATGACGCTGCGGCGCGACAGCATTCAGGTGCGCGACCGCCGCAGGCCCCATGGCGAGGAGGAGCTCGCGCTCCTCTCCGGCGCCGTCGTCCTCGCCTGTCGGCACGAGTCGATGGACCTGGAGCTGGCGATGAGCGAGGACGCCCTCACCGGGTTCCTCGCCTGGCTGGAGGCGGCTCCGCCCGGCCAGCGCGTCAACGTCGCCTGAGTCGCCGACCCGGCGCCCGCCCGGTCGTCCCGGCAGCCGGTTGCCCGGGTGGCGCAGGTCACCCGCCCCGCACCAGTTCGCACCCCCCCCGCATTCTCTTGAGCCGCAGGCGACGCGCCTGCGGCGTCGTCGTGTCCGCCGGGAGCAACCGGCGCCTGCGCTGCCGCGGGAGCCCGTGTGCCTGGCCGCACGCCGCTGTGCGCCGTGGTCGCGGGGTCCGCAGGCCGGACGTGCGTCGGCCGGGGAGACGGCGGGCGGTCCGTCTCCCCGGCCGACGCCGGGACGGGGCGGGTGGGACCCGCCGGGAGTCGGGGCTAGCCGTTGAGCCCCTGGTCGATGGCGCGGATCAGCTCACCGTTGGTGGTGTCGCCGCTCAGCTCCCAGAACATCGCGCCGGCCAGACCCTGCTGGTCGGCCCAGGCCATCTTCGACAGCACGGTGGCCGGCGTGTCGTAGGACCACCACTGGTTGCCGCAGTGCGCGTAGGCGGTGCCGCCCACCGTTCCGGTCGCCGGGCAACGCTCCTTGAGGAGCTTGTAGTCCTCGATGCCGGCCTCGTAGCGGCCCGGTGCCGCTCCGGTGGCGCTGCCACCGGGTGCGGACTGGGTGACCCCGGTCCAGCCCCGGCCGTAGAAGCCGATGCCGAGGGTGAGCTTCTCGGCGGGAACACCCTGCGCCTTCAGCTTCGCGATGGCGTCCGCGCTGTTGAAGCCCTGGGAGGGGATGCCCGGGTAGGAGGTCAGCGGGGAGTGCGGGGCCGTCGGGCCCTGCGGTGCGAACGCCCCGAAGAAGTCGTACGTCATCACGTGGATCAGGTCGGCGCTCTCGGCGCCGTAGGCGTAGTCCACCGAGTCGATCTTCCCGCCGGCGGAGGCGTCGGCGGTGATGGCCGCGGTCACCAGCTGGTCGCCGAACTCGGCCCGGAAGGCGCTCATCATGTCGCCGAAGATCCGGGGGCCGCTGCTGTCGCAGCTCAGGCCGCAGCCGTTGGGGTACTCCCAGTCCAGGTCGATGCCGTCGAAGACACCCTCCCAGCGGGGATCGTTGACCAGTTCGAAGCAGGAACGGGCGAACGCCTGCGGGTTCTTCATGGCGTCACCGAACCCCCCGGACCAGGTCCAGCCGCCGAAGGACCAGACGACCTTGAGGTGCGGGTACTGCTCCTTGAGCTTCAGCAGCTGGTTGAAGTTGCCGCGGAGCGGCTGGTCCCAGGTGTCGGCCACGCCGTCGACGCTCTCGGCGGCGGTGTAGGCGCGGTCGGTCGCGGCGTACGAATCGCCCATGGTGCAGCGGCCGTTCTGCACGTTGCCGAAGGCGTAGTTGATGTGGGTGAGCCGCTCGGCCGAGCCGGAGGTGACGATGTTCCGAGCGTGGTAGTTGCGGTCGTAGACGCCCCACTCGGTGAAGTAGCCGGTGACGACCGGGTCACCGGGGTTGCCCGGGTTGCCGGGATCGGTCGGGTCGGTGGGGTCCGTCGGGTCGGGGTCCGTGGGGTCCGGGTCGGTCGGGTCGGGGTCCGTCGGGTCGGGGTCCGTCGGGTCCGAGCCGCCGTCGCAGGGGGAGCCGTTGACGCGGCAGTCGATCGGGTCGCCCGTGCCGCGGGCGCTGAACCCGAAGGAGGTGCTCGCCCCGGGGGCGAGCGTGCCGTTCCATCCGGCGTTGGTGACGGTGTAGCGGTTGCCGTCCCGGGTGAGGGCCCCGTCCCAGAGGGTGGAGGTGGAGGTGCCCTCGGGGAAGGTCCAGGTGACGGTCCAGCCCTGGAGCGGGGTGCTGCCCGTGTTGGTCACGGTCCAGCGGGCGTCGTAGCCGGTCTCCCACTGGGTGGTCCGGTCGAAGGACGCGGTTGCGGTCGCCGCCTGGGCCGGGCTCGCCAGCGCGACGAGCGCGGTGAGCGGAAGGGCGAGGACGACGAGGAGTGTGACCAGCCTGCGACTGGTTCTGGATCTGTGGTCTTCCGAGATCGTCGACAGCAAGGGAACTCCCGGGGGGTCGGTCAGACAGATCGAGGGGGAATCTGCGCCGCCCGCGAGCACGGCTTGTCATGAATGCGCTCACAGCAGATGCGTTGAGATTAGGACTGGTCCAGACCAACGGTCAATAGGTCTCGACCCATGCGGAACCCACGGCCCGCCGGGGCGCCTCGGTCGATCCGGTGACGGCCTCTCACCCGGCCGCCGCCGCGCGCCACCGGTCGCCTGCGGGTCAGAGCAGCCCCAACTCCCGCGCCAGCATGGCCGCCTGGACCCGGCTGCGCAGGTCGAGCTTGGCGAACATACGACTGATGTGCGTCTTCGCGGTCGCCTCCGCCATGCCCAGCCGCTGTCCGATCTCCGCGTTCGACAACCCCTGGGCGACCTCGATCAGGACCGCCCGCTCCCTCGGTGTCAGCGGCGCGAGACGCGCCTCCCGCTTCCGGGCCGTGGCCACCTCGCTCCGCGCGGGCGTCCGCCCGAACTCGGCGATCAGCCGTCGCGTCACCGCCGGCGCGATCACGCCCTCGCCCCGTCCCACCGCCCGCACCGCCGCCAGCAGCTCTGACGCCTCCGAGTCCTTCAGCAGGAACCCGGCTGCACCCGCCCGCAGCGCGCCGAAGACGTACTCGTCCAGGTCGAACGTGGTCAGCACCAGCACGTCCGCCAGCCCCTCCCGGACGATGATCCGGGTCGCCGCCACTCCGTCCAACCGGGGCATCTGCACGTCCATCAGCACCACGTCCGGCCGCAGCTCACGGGCGGCGGCCACCGCGCGTTCCCCGTCCGCGGCCTCGGCCACCACGTCCACCTCCGGCGCGCCCCGAAGGATCAGCACCAGACCGGCGCGCACCGCGGACTGGTCCTCCGCCACCAGCACGCGCAGCGGGGATCGCCGCGCCCCGCCGTCCTCGCCCTCGCCGTTCACCCGTCCGCCTCCCGTGCGCCGGCGCCGCCGTGGCCCTCGTCAACCGCCGCGCGCCCCGACGTGGCCGTCGCTCCGGCCAGGGGCAGCCGCGCCCGCACCCACCATGCCTCCCCGGAGCCCGCCATCCCCTCCGGGCCCGCCGTGAACGTCCCGCCCAGCAGATCGGCCCGCTCGGCCATTCCGACCAGCCCCGCCCCGGCGCTCGCCACCCGGGGCGACCTGCTCTCACCCAGCGGGCTGCGCACCGCCACCATCAGCGCCCCGTCCGTGATCCGCAGCTCGACCCGTACCGTTCCCGGCGCCGCGTGCCGCACGGCGTTGGCCAGCGCCTCCTGGACGATGCGGTACCCCGCGAGTTCCACCGGTGCCGGGAGCGGCCCCGCGCCGGAGACCTCGTCCACCAGGGTGAAGCGCAGCCCCGCCGCGGCGCCCCCGCGTCCCGACCGTGCCACCAGCGCGTCCACTCCGCCGAGCGTCGGGGCGACCGGGTCCGCCGGCCCCGTGGGCACCGGCCGCCCCGTACCGTCGCCGGTGGCGTCCCCTGCCTCCCGCAGGATGCCGATCAGTCGCCGCATCTCCGCCAGCCCCTGGGTGCTGTTCTCCCGGATCACCCCCAGCGCCTGCCGCCGGGGCTCCGCCTCCTCCCGCGACAGCGCCGCCGTCGCGTGGATCGCGATGGCCGAGAGATGACCCGCGACGACGTCGTGGAGCTCGCGCGCCACCCTTGCACGCTCCGCCGCCACCGCCTGGGTGCGGTCCATCTCCGCCAGCAGGGCCGTCTGCTCCGCACGCAACCGCTCCGCGTCGGCCGCCTCCCGGTGCGACCGGACCAGCAGGCCGCTGGAGGTCGGCGCCAGGGTCACCAGGGCCAGCACCGCCCCGACCACCAGCGCCTCCGGCCCGCGCACCAGTACCAGGACCCCGACCGTCACCGCCACCGAGCAGGCCACCGAGGCCGGTACCAGCGTCCGCGCCACCCGGCGCGGACCGTAGCAGGCCGCCGCATAGACCAGGTCGCTGAACATCACCACCGTGACCAGCAGCGATCCGGCCAGCACGTCCGCGGCCAGAGCGAACACGCCCACCGCCAAGCCGGTCAGCGGTGCGATGCGGCGCAGCAGCTCCGCGCCGGCCATCACCGCCAACGGCACCAGCACCAGCGCGCCCCGGTGAGCTCCGGTCGCCGGGTCGTTGTACAACCCCAGCCGCCAGCTGAGGACCCCGGCGGCCAGCCCGGCGACGCAGATCACCAGGTCGTCACGATGCGGTCGCCGCCGACTCATGGTGCCCATGCTGCCCGATAGGTTGAGGTCGCCGCACCGGGACGGGCCGCGGCGCCGGGCGCGCCCGGCGGACGGACGGGACCAGGGCGAGCCGCGCGGCACCCCCGGAACCGGTGGGGCGCCCGGTGGCGTGCTCATCGGTACGACAAGGGGGATTCCATGATCTGGATCGGTCTCATAGCGGCGGTGGCCGCGGTGGTCTGCGTCTTCGCCGCCCGTTCCGCCCAGGGGCGCGCCAAGGCACTGCGCCGGGTGGAGACCTTCACCGCCGACGAGGTGAACCAGCTGCGCACCGCCGCCGGTGACGCGGCCGGGCCGGGCCAGTTCCGCTACGGGGTGGAGGTCGTCGGTGCCGCCCATCCCGCGGGACAGGCGCTCACCTCGCAGCTGGCGCAGCGGGAGTGCGTCTGGCACCGCCACAAGGTCACCCACAAGTACTGGGAGACCGTCCGGGACAGCAACGGCAACAGCAAGCGCCAGGAGCGCAGCCGTGTCGTCTCCGAACACACCAGCGGGTCGGAGTTCCTGGTCCGGGATCGGACCGGTGAGGTGCTGGTCGACCCCGGCAAGGGCGTCGACCAGCCGGAGAAGATCCTCGACACCTTCGAGAAGGGCGGCGGACGGGGCGGCGGCACGATCAGCTTCGGTTCGTTCTCCCTCCCGATCGGTTCGCGCAGCGGCACCATCGGCTACCGCTACGAGGAGTGGGCCCTGCTGCCCGGACGGACGGTCTTCGTCCACGGGGAGGCGGACGACTCCACCGGTCGGCTGGTGGTCGGCGCACCCGCCGACGGGGGTCTCCACCTGGTCTCTACCCGCACGCAGGAGGAGCTGCTGCGCGTGGAGGGCACCAAGGAGCGCGGCTTCCGTGTCGGGGCTGCGGTCTCCGCTGTCGGTGCCGTGGTGGCTCTGCTGGTCGCCCTGCTGGGCTGACCGGCGGCCGGGGTGGACCGTGACCTGGCCCGACCGGTGACCGGTCACCGGTCACCGGGGGTGGACGGGGCGGCTCCGTGCCCCGGTCCGCCCCCGGTCGCTGCATCGAAGGTCGCACTCCGCCGGTGCCGTCTCGTCACCGCCGACGACGCGCCGGGACCGGTCGCGGCGGCAGTCTCGTGGTGTCACCACTGAGGAGGTCACCCGTGATCATCGCCCTGATCGTCGCCGCCGAGATCGGGTTCTGGGTCGTCCTGGGGGCCGGGCTCGCCCTGCGGTACGCGCTGCACCGGCCGCGCGCCGGAGCCGTGCTGCTGCTCTGCGTACCCCTCGTCGACGTCCTGCTGCTGACGGCCACCGCCGTCGACCTGGCACGCGGCGCCGAACCCGGCCCGCGCCACGTCGTCGCCGCCCTGTACCTGGGGTTCACCGTCGCCTACGGCCACCGCGTGGTGCGCTGGGCCGACGCCCACGCCGCCCATCGGGCCGGTCGGGGACCGAAGCCCCCGAAGCCGCCCGCTCGCGGGTGGGAGCGCATCCGGCTCGAACTCGCGCTGTGGCGACAGACGCTGGTGGCGGTCGTCCTCGCCTCGGCCGTCCTCCAACTGCTCAAGGCGGTGGCGGCGGACGGCGCGGTGGCCGACCGGGTGCTCGGGGACGGGCAGTACCTGGGACTGCGGATCGCGCTGATCCACGGTCTCGTGGCGCTCTCCGCGCTCTGGTGGGCACGCCCCCGACCCGGGGACCGGTGGACCGCCGGGCCGACGGACCGCCCCACCGCCGAACCGCCGTACACCGCCGAGCCCGGCCCGGGAGGGCCCGGTCGGCCCGTCGCCGGGCCGACCGGCCGGGGGCCGGGGTGAGGCTCAGAGCGTGTTTGAGACCCCACGCCGGGCCCGCGACGCCAACTACGGCCATCTGCTGCGTTGTCAGGAACACCCGAATACAACCCGGTATGAGGGTGCCCCTCCCGTCTTGCAGCTGACCGCATCTGGCGCCGCGAGCTGAGCCGACGTGGGGTCTCACACACGCTCTCAGCGGTTCTCGCCCGGGACCCACAACACGTCGCCGGTCTCCTTGTTGGCGACCCGCGCCAGGATGAACAGCAGATCGGAGAGGCGGTTGAGGTAGGTGGCGGTGAGCGCGTTCATGGCGGCCCCGTGCTCCTCCATGGCCGCCCAGGTGGAGCGTTCGGCGCGGCGGACCACGGTGCACGCCTGGTGCAGCAGCGCCGCCCCGGGCGTGCCGCCGGGGAGGATGAAGCTGCGCAGCTTCTCCAGGTCGGCCAGGAAGGCGTCGCAGTCCTCCTCCAGCCGGTCCACGTAGGTCTGGAGCACCCGCAGCGGCGGGTGCTCGGGGTCGGCGACCACCGGGGTGGAGAGATCGGCCCCGACGTCGAAGAGGTCGTTCTGCACCCGAACGAGCACGGCCGCGACGGCGCCGTCGAGCCCGCCGAGCGCGAGTGCGGTGCCGATGGCGGCGTTGGCCTCGTTGACGTCCGCGTAGGCGGAGATACGCAGGTCGGTCTTGGGGGTGCGGCTCATGTCGCCCAGGGCGGTGGTGCCCTGGTCTCCGGTACGGGTGTAGATGCGCGTGAGGTTGACCATGCGTGAACGCTACCGCCCGGCGCCGGTGTGATGTCCGCCATGTGAGACGTGACGCGCGTCCCTGGCACTCCCCAAGCACCCTTCCGGGCGGTTACATTCCGGCGCAGGCACTTTACGAACGGCGAAGGGATCTCGCGTGGCAAGGAAGCTCGCTGTCATCGGTGCCGGACTCATGGGGTCCGGCATCGCCCAGGTCTCGGCACGAGCGGGATGGGACGTGGTGCTGCGGGATGTCACCGACGAGGCGCTCTCCCGCGGCGTCGGCGGGATCGAGCAGTCCCTCCAGCGCTTCGTCGCCAAGGAGAAGCTGACGGCCGAGCTGGCCGAGGAGACCCTGGGGCGGATCACCACCACCACCGACCTCGACGCCGCGGCGGACGCGGACATCGTGGTGGAGGCGGTCTTCGAACGGCTGGAGACCAAGCAGGAGATCTTCTCCGCGCTCGACGGGATCGTCGGGGACGAGACCGTCCTCGCGACCAACACCTCCGCCATCCCGATCACCAAGATCGCGGCGGCGACGAAGCGGCCGGAGCGGGTGGTGGGCACCCACTTCTTCTCCCCGGTGCCGATGATGGCGCTCTGCGAGCTGGTGCGTGGCGTGCGCACCAGCGACGAGGCGCTTGCGACGGCGCGCGGGTTCGCGGAGTCGGTCGGCAAGACCTGCATCGTCGTCAACCGCGACGTCGCCGGGTTCGTGACGACCCGTCTCATCATCGCCCTGGTCGTGGAGGCGGCGAAGCTGCGGGAGTCCGGGGTGGCCACGGCGGAGGACATCGACATCGCCTGCAAGCTGGGCTTCGGCCACGCCATGGGCCCGCTGGCCACGGCGGACCTCACCGGGGTCGACGTGCTCACCCACGCGGCCGAGAACATCTACACCGAGTCCCAGGACGAGAAGTTCGCCCCGCCCGAGCTGATGCGGCGGATGGTCGACGCCGGTGTCATCGGCCGCAAGAGCGGCGAGGGCTTCTACCGGTACTGACGCGGGACGCCGCGTGGCCGCCCCGGAGCGAGTGCCGGCGGCGGCCCCGGGCGCGCCCCGACCCCGTCACGGGCGCGCCCGGAACCGGGGTCGGCGTCGTGGGCGCCGACCGTGTTTGTCACCATGCGGGTCCGAGCGTTCACACGCACGGGTGAATTCCGTGACGGAATCGGCCGAGTCGGCAACTTGTCGGCCTGTAGGCCCGTCACATCTGGGGAGGGGCGCCCCGCGACCGGCTCCGGTCGCCGCCGCCGGCGTCGTTCCGTGCGCTCGACGGGGCCCTCACGGCACACGCCACGAACCCACCCAGGAAGCACACCCCGGCCGCAGGGCACGCCGCCGCCGACCGGGGTATCGGGACGACAGGCGGCGGCGTGCCGCCGGGTGGCGGCGGCGTCCCGCTCCGCCCGTCCGACGCGGTGCGCGCCGCGGGGCGGCGGCAGCGGGTGACGCCCGACGGGGGGAGCGGAGCGGTGCCCCCGGGGCGCCACGAGAAGTGCAGACAGAGCCAGAACGGCGACACAGCCACCGGCCCGATGACCACGGCCGGCGGCCCGAGCGGGGAGAGCGTATGCACATCAGGGGCGACCACACCGAGTTGGTCGTCGGAGGTCGCCTGGACGTACGCAGCGCCGCGGACGCCCGATCCGCGCTGCACGACGCCGTGGACTCCGGCCACGGCGACCTGGTCCTGGACCTCCGTGAGCTCGACGCGTGGGACTCCACGGGGCTGGGGGTGATCATGGGGGCTCATCGGAGGGCGGGCCGCTGCGGCCGGCGCCTCGTGCTGCGCGAGGTCCCGCCGCGCATGCGCCGCCTCCTGGTGGCGACCCGGCTCCACCGGATCCTGACCATCACCCCGTAGCGGCGCCCGGCCGACGGGCGGAGGCCGCGGCGAGCGGCCGTGTCCGGCCGCGCGACGGCGGATCGCGGGTGTGAAGCGGGGCAAATCGGGGGGCCGCCGGGCCCTGGTCGTCGGCCGGCCCGCCGACGGTGGTACGACAGTACTTCTGGACTCCCTCGTCAGGGTGGGTCCAGTCGACCGACGGCCCGCCCCGGACGACCGCCCACGGCGGCGTCCGCCTCCGCTTCGAGGGAACGACACCATGGACACCGACCACCCGGCACCCGACGGTCATGAGTCGCGGGACAACGGCGGCGGTCCACGGCGCCCCGCCGAACTGATCGCCGGCGACTTCCTCCTCACCCTGAACCCCGTCGACGGCAGTCAGATAGAGTCCTGCCCGCCCGGCCGGCGGCCCGTGGCGGGGCGCAGCTTCCCCGACCCGTCCGTCCCCGGTCCGCGCCCGGTCCTGCTGGAGCGCGAGGACCAGCGCGAGCGACTCGCCCGGCTGCTCTCCCGCGGTCGCTCGGTGCGCCTCACCGGACCCGCCGGCAGTGGACGGACCGCGTTGCTGGACGGCGTGGCCCGCGACTGCGCCGACCTCGCGCCCGACGGGCTCATACGCCTGAGCGGCCACCACCGCACCGCCACGGACATCAAGCACGAGCTGTACGGCGCCGCCCACGACGCCCCCGGCCACCGCCCTGCCCCCGCCGAGCTCCGTGCCGCGCTGCGCGGCGTCGGCGCCGTGGTCCTCGTGGACGACGTCGAGTTCACCGGCAACGCCCTGGAGGAGCTGCTCGACGCCACCCCCGAATGCGCCTTCCTCCTGACGGCCACCCCCGGGAGCCACGGCGCCGGGGCCGACTCCCGGCTGGAGGAGATCGTCCTCGGCGGGCTCAGCCGCACCGGCTGCCTCGAACTGCTGGAGAACCTCGCCGGGCGCCCCCTCACCGACGAGGAGTCCGACTGGGCCGGCGACCTCTGGTCCGCGACCGAGGGCCTCCCCGTCCGGTTCGCGCAGGCCGGCGAGCTCCTGCGGCTCCGTGACGGCGGTCGCGCCCCGGGGCCCCTGCCGGAGCCCGGCGATCTCGTCGCAGCGCTCGCCGCGGCGCTCCCCGAGGGTGCGCGCGAGACGCTGCGGATCGCGGTCGCCCTCGGCGGCGCGCTTCCCGCCGCCGCGCAACTGCCCGCGCTGACCGGCGACCACACCGTCCTCGCGGACCACGACCGGTTGCACGGCGCCGGGCTGCTCTCCACCACCGGTGACCACGTCCGCATCGCCGGCGGGGTCGGCCGGGCACTGGCCGCCGCCGGCTATGCCGAAGGGGCCTCGGAGCGCGCCCTGGGCGCCGCCCAGCACTACGCCTGGTGGCTCTCGGACGCCGACCCCGGGCCGCGCCCGGTCGCGGCCGAGGCGGAGACGCTGCTGGCTGTCGCGCGGGCCGCGCAGCGGGCCGGGCACCACGAGGCGGTGGCCTCGCTGGTGCGGGCCGCCGCGCCGAAGCTGGCGCAGGCGCTTCGATGGGGCGTCTGGGAGCGGATGCTGCGCACCGGGCAGGAGTGCGCGCGTGCGGCCGGCTTCGTCGCCGACCAGGCGTACTTCCACCACGAGCTGGGCGTGCTCGCGATCTGCCGGGACCAACTGGACCGGGCGCGAGCCGAGTTGGAGGCATCGGTGGCGCTGCGGGCGGCGCTGGCCGACTCCGGCGGTGTCCACGCCGGTCGGCGCGCGCTCGCCCTGGTCGAGGACCTGGTCCTGCCGGCGCAGACCCCGGCGACCGCGGTGCACCCGGTGGCCGTGCCGGAGAAGGCGCCGTCAGCGCCGGGGGCCGACACCGTCATGATCCCGCGGGGCAGCGAGGACAGCACCCAGGTGATCACGGCGGTGAGTGGCGTTCAGCCGCCCGAGCAGCCGCGCGGCGGCCTGCGGAAGGCCGCGCTCGCCGGTACCCGCCGCAACACCGTCGCGGCCGGTACGGGCGTCCTGCTCGCCGCGGTCCTCGGTACCGTCGTCACGCTCGGTCTCACCTCGGGTGAGACCGACCTGCCCGACACCCGACCGCGGGGTACCGACGACCCGACCTCGGCGCCGGACGTGGACGGCACCGACGACGAGGAGGTCCCGACCCGCGAGGCCGAGGAGCCCCGGGACGAGGAGGACGGCGACGACGCGGGGGAGCAGGGCGACCCGAGCCCGGAGAACACCCCCGAGGACCCCGACCCGAGCCCGGAGAGCCCGGAGGCCGACGGCTCCGAGGAGCCCGGGGACGACGCACCCCCGGCGGACGGGAACGGCGGGGGCGCGGCCGGCGGCAACGGTGGCGGCACCGGCCCGGGGTCGCCCGGCGGCGACGGCGGGTCCGGGAACGGCGGCGGCACCGGCAACGGCGGTGGTGGTGGGAACGGCGGCAACGGCGGGAGCGGGGGGAACGGCGGCGGGGCACCCGACCCGACCAGCCCGGACCCGGACCCGACGAGCCCGGACCCGGACCCCACGAGCCCGGACCCGGACCCGACCAGCCCGGACCCGGACCCCACGAGCCCGGACCCGGACCCCACGAGCCCGGACCCGGACCCGACCTCGCCCGGGGCCTCGCCGTCGAGCACAGCGCCCACGGGGCCGCCCTCACCCACGTCCTCCAGCGGGTTCTACGACCTCTGACCGGCCGCTGCCGACGGCTCGGAGGGCAGTCGTGGCGGTGGGCCCCGGCCGCCGGGTGGGAGCCCACCGCC
>NZ_JAAVJB010000319.1 GCF_012034385.1 Streptomyces spiramenti | reverse complement strand
GTCAGCCACCCGGAGTCGGGCGAGAACGCCAGATCGCGGACGGGGCCGTTGGCGGAGCGCGTCGCGGGCCGCCCGTGGCAAACCGGCGTCCGTCGTGCGGGTGAGGTTTTGGTGTGCGCCCGCCTGCGTTCCCGCCCGACCCCGCCGCACGGCCGGCCGGGACCGCGGGGGGCGTCCGGCCGCGCCGCCCGGCGCTGACCTGGTGCGACACCGCCCCGCCGTCGCTGTCCGCGCCACGACGGGCCCACCGCCAGCCGCCCCTGCCGGGCGGCCCCGGATCGCTGCGGTCGGCACCGACCTCGCCGAATGGGTGGCCAGGAAGCCGGTTAGGGGTGATCATGAGAGTTCCAGAGCGCACTTCCTTGAGGAGGCACGGGTGGCCGAGACTCTGAAAAAGGGAAGCCGGGTGACCGGCGCCGCGCGCGAGCAGCTCGCGGCAGACCTCAAGCGGAAATACGAATCAGGCGCGAGTATCCGGGCGCTGGCCGAGGAGACCGGCCGGTCCTACGGATTCATCCACCGGATGCTCCGAGAGTCGGAGGTGAACCTGCGCGGACGCGGGGGAGCCACCAGAGGGAAGAAGGCCGCCGCCTCCTGACCGCCGTTGAGTACGGCCCTGTCCGACCGTTACTCTGCCCGGGCGAACACTACCCGTGAGTAACGTTCGGAGGGGTCGATGACAGTACTGGACCAGGACGGGGTACGGGTCACCGTGGACGGCGCCATCGCCACGGTCACCCTGCACCGCGCCGAGAAGCGCAACGCGCAGACGTTCGCCACCTGGCGGGCGCTGGCCGCGGCGGGGCGGAGCCTGCCGGGCACCGTCCGGGTGGCGGTGCTCGCAGCCGAGGGCCCGTCCTTCTCCGCCGGGCTCGACCGGCGTGCCTTCACCCCCGAGGGCTTTCCCGGCGAGCCGTCCTTCGCGGAGCTGGCGCGGTTGGACGACGCCTCCCTGGACGAGGTGATCGCCGGCTACCAGGAGGCGTTCTCCTGGTGGCGGCGGAACGACGTGATCTCCGTCGCGTCCGTGCGCGGCCACGCCATCGGTGCCGGGTTCCAACTCGCGCTCGCCTGCGACCTGCGCATCTGCGCGGACGACGTGGAGTTCGCGATGCGCGAGACCTCGCTCGGTCTGGTGCCCGACCTCGGTGGGACCTCGCCCCTCGTCTCCCTGGTGGGCTACGCCCGCGCGCTGGAGATCTGCGCGACCGGCCGGTCCGTGCACGCGGCGGAGGCAGAACGTGTCGGCCTCGCCAACCTCGTGGTCCCCGCCGCCGAGCTGGAGGCGGCCACGGCCGACCTGGTGGCCGCGCTGGTCGCGCCGCCGCGGGACGCGGTCGTGGAGACGAAGGCCCTGCTGCGGAGCGCGGTGGCCTCCGACTACGACACCCAGCGTGCCGCCGAACGCGCCGCCCAGGCGCGGCGGCTCCGCGACCTGCTGGGCGAGGGCGACTGACGCCGCTCCCGCGCCACCCGCGACCGGCCCGCGCTTCGGCGCGGGCCGGTCCCCGTTCCGGAGCCTTCGTGCGGTGCCCGCAAGCACCGCATGGAAGGCACCACCTGGCGGAACGGCAGATTCCGCCCCGGGAGGACGAGTTCCGTGCAAGGTCCCGGAGTCTGGGTACAGCACCCCTTGAGACCCCGTGTCGGGGGCACCGGTTCACCCGCTCGGCGCGGCCCGGGTGAGAAGCGAGGGCCACCGGTCTAACCTGACACGACCAGCGGGTCCGGCTCGCCCGGAGCGACCCGGACCGGGAACGAGGAGGCGCAGTGACCGAGACGACGACCGACCTGGCGAAGGACGAGCGAACGAGCTCCGCCAAGCCGCTGGCGAACCGACGCGGCACCGGTGACCCCGCCACGCGCGGGAAGACCACCATCGCCGACGGTGTCGTCGCCAAGATCGCCGGGCTCGCCGCGCGGGACGTCGTGGGCGTCCACGCCATGGGCACCGGCCTCGCCCGGACCTTCGGCGCGGTGCGCGACCGCGTCCCCGGCGGTACCAAGTCCGCCACCCGAGGCGTCAAGGCCGAGGTCGGCGAGGTGCAGACCGCGCTCGACCTCGACATCGTCGTCGAGTACGGCGTCTCCATCGCCGAGGTCGCCCGCACCGTCCGGGAGAACGTCGTCTCCGCCGTCGAACGGATGACCGGACTGGAGGTCGTCGAGGTCAACATCAACGTCGGCGACGTCAAGCTGCCCGAGGACCTGGAGGAGGAGACCGAGGACGAGAGCCGCCCGCCGCTCCAGTGAGCGGTGCGCCCTCGCACCACCAGGGACAACCCCGGCCCACCAGGACCGGTGAGTGAAGGAGCGGAAGATGAGCATGGCCGTCGTCGGCATGATCGCGGGCATGGCACTCGGGTTCGCCGGCTATTTCGGCGGATTCGGTGCCTTCCTGCTGGTCGCCGCGCTCGGTGCCGTCGGCTTCGTCGCCGGCCGGTTCGCCGAAGGGGATCTACAGCCGGGGGACTTCTTCCGGCCGGGGGAGCGCAACCGCGACAATGAACGACGCCTCTGAGGTCGCCGCCGCGCCGGTGCCCCCGGCCGAGCGCGGCGCCACCCGAATCGCCGAACGCGTCGTCGCCAAACTGGCCGCCCAGGCCGCTCGCGAGGCACTCCGGGAGACGGCGGCCGACCCCGCCGCGACCCCTGCCCCGCGGTCGGCCGGCAGCCGCTACCCCGAGGCGTACGTCTCGCTGCGCGGCTCGGCGGTACCCGGCAGCGGGGACGTCGCCGACATCCGCGTCGGCGTCGAACTCGACTACCCGACGGACATCGGCGCCCGGTGCCGCGCCGTCCGCAGCCGGATCGAGACCCGGATCCGCGATCTCGCGGGCATGCAGGCACCGGGTATCGAGGTCGATGTCGTCGGCCTGTACTCCGAACACCTCACGGCCGGCGGGAGGGTGCGGTGAACGACCGCCGCAACGCCCCGGGCCCCGGTTCGGGCCCGGAGCCCGAACCGGTCCCCCGGGCTGCCGGTGTCATGGGCGCGGAGCACGCGGACCCGTCACCCGCGCACCCCGACGAGTCCGCGCACGCCCGCCGGGAGCACGACCGGTCCGAGCCGAGCGTGTCCGACCCCGCGCCGGCCGCTCGCCGCGCAACCGGCGGGGGACCGGCCCGGGGCGCCGGTGGATCGCCGACCGGGAGCGGTGCCCAGGAGCCGTCACACCCGGCCCGACGCTTCTGGTCCACCAGGCGGCTGCCGGCCGTGGCCCTCGCCGTGCTGCTCCTGGCAGCGCTGGGCCCGCTGCTCTACGACGTCGTGGCCGTCCGCGCCGAACGGCCGGCCGCCGCCTGGCGGACCGAGCTCGCCGACCAGCTCGCCAACCGCACCCTGGACGACCCCTGGGTCCTGGCGGTGGCCGCCGCGCTGCTGCTGCTGGGGATCGCCCTCGTCGTCGCCGCTCTCACGCCAGGCCTGCGCGGGGTGCTGCCCATGCGGCGGGCGGACACGCGGGTCAGGCCGGGTGTCGAGCGCAACGCCGCCGCGCAGGTGGTGCGCGACCGGGCCATGGAGGTGGCCGGCGTGCTCTCGGTGCGGGTCCGGGTGGGCCGGTCCCGGGTACGGGTGTCGGCCCGCGCCCACTTCCGCGACCTCGACGAGGTCCGTACCGATCTCGACTCCGCGATGCACCACGCCGTCGAGGAACTGGACCTCGCCCACCGGCCCGCGCTCACCATCCAGGTGAGCCGCCCCGCGAGCTGACGAGAGCCCGCCTCCGGCCACCCCGCACCCCGGCCATCCCGCGCCCGGCCGTCCGCACGACGATGCCGCGCACGACAACGCCCCGCACGGGCGGAAAGATCTGGAGATGCTGCGAACCGTCAACAGGGTCGTCCTCACCCTCGCCGGCCTGGCTCTCGTCGCAGTGGGCGGCGTGGTCCTGGCCATGGCCGCGGACCTCCCCTCGCGGCTCGGGGTGGGGCTGCCGACGAACTGGTCCTGGCAGGGGCCGGACTCCACGGTGCTCAGCCGTGCCGACCGCCTGCACTGGCAGGGCGAGAGCTGGTGGTGGCCGGTGGTCATCGGCGCGCTGGCCCTGCTGGTGGTCCTCGCCCTGTGGTGGCTGCTCGCCCAGCTCCGCCGCCGACGGCTGGGCACCCTCGGCGTCGACACCGGCGACGGCCAGTCGGCGCGGTTGCGCGCCGGAGCCGTGGAGGACGTACTGACGGCGGAGGCCGAGTCGCTGCCCGGGGTGGAGCGGGCCCGGTTCACCCTCGTCGGCCGCCGCGCCGGCCCGGCCGCCCGGGTCGGCCTGCTGATCGCGCCGCAGGCACGACCCCGGGACGTGGTGCACACGCTGCGGGACCGCACCCTGGAGAACGCCCGGGTGTCGGCCGGTGCCGAGGAACTGCCCGCGGAGATCCGACTGCGGGCGACGCGGCACGCCGCGGACCGCGTCAACTGACCGCTCGCCCCCGCCGGGTCGGCCGCGGGCCGGCCCGCGGC
>NZ_JAAVJB010000318.1 GCF_012034385.1 Streptomyces spiramenti | reverse complement strand
GCGCAGTGCGGCAGCGGGCCCGGCACCGTCCCGCTGCCGCAGGGCCGCCGCGTCGGTCACCCGCCGGGCGTCACGCCTGGCGGCGGACCTCCACGACGCGGAACCGGTCGGCCACGAACGCCGCGTCGACCAGCGCGGCGTTGGCCGACGGGTTGCCGCCCGAACCGTGCAGGTCGGAGAAGGCCGACGTCTGGTTGACGTAGACGCCACCGGTGAGGTTGAGGGAGAGCTGCGCGCACTCCTCCAGGCAGACGTCCACCAGCCCCCGCTCGACCCTGGCGTCGGTCGTGTAGCCGCCCACCGTCATGGCGCCCTGCTCGGCGACGGTCGAACGCAGCAGCGCCAGCGCCTCGGTGGTGGAGTCGACCGCGACGGCGAACGAGACCGGGCCGAAGCACTCCGAGCGGTAGGCGGCCTCGTGCTCGGGCTTGGCGGCGTCGAGCTTCACGAGGACGGGCGTCCGCACCGTCGCGTCGGGGAACTCCGGGTGGCGGATGCTGCGTGAGCGCAGCGCCACGTCGCCGATCTCCGGGGCCGTCTGGACCCGGGCCCGTACGGCGGGGCTGACGATGGCCCCGAGGATGGACACCGCACGGCTGTCGTCGGCCAGCAGGTGCTCCACCGCGGCGGCCAGGTCGCTGACGACCTGGTCGTAGGTCTTCTCGCCGTCGTCGGTGGTGATGCCGTGCCGGGGGACCAGCAGGTTCTGCGGTGTGGTGCACATCTGGCCGCTGTACAGGGAGAGCGAGAACGCCAGGTTGGCGATCATGCCCTTGTAGTTGTCGGTGGAGTCGATGACGACGGTGTTGACGCCGGCCTTCTCCGTGTAGACCTGGGCCTGGGGCGCGTGGGTCTCCAGCCAGTCTCCGAAGGCGGTGGAGCCGGTGTAGTCGATGATGCGCACCTCGGGTCGGCGCGCCAGGTCGGCGGCGATCGTGCCCCCGTCCTCCTCGGCCACCAGGGTGACGAGGTCGCGCGAGAACCCGGCGGCGTGCAGGACCTCCCGCGCGAAGCGGACGGCGATGGCGAGTGGCAGGACGGCGTGGGGGTGCGGCTTGACCAGCACCGGGTTGCCCGCGGCCAGCGACGCGAACAGGCCCGGGAAGCCGTTCCACGTCGGGAAGGTGTTGCAGCCGACGAGCAGCGAGACCCCGCGCGGGACCGCGGTGAACTCCTTGCTGAGCTCGATCGGGCCCCGCTTGCCCTGGGGCTTGGACCACGCGGCGTGCCGCGGCATGCGCGTCTGCTCCGCGTAGGCGTAGGTGACGGCCTCCAGACCGCGGTCCTGCGCGTGCGGGCCGCCCGCCTGCATCGCCATCATGAACGCCTGTCCGGAGGTGTGCATCACCGCGTGGGCGAACTCCATGGTGTGCGCGTTGATCCGGGCGAGGATCTCCAGGCAGACCAGGGCCCGGGTCTCGGGACCCGCGTCGCGCCAGTCCGGGACGGCCGCCGCCATCGCGGGCAGCAGCTGGTCGATGTCGGCCTTCGGATAGCTGACGCCGAGGGCGAAGCCGTAGGGGGAGTGCTCCGCGCCCACCCAGCCCGTGGTGCCGGGCTGGTCGAGCTCGAACCGTGAGTCCCTGACGGCGTTGAACGCGGCCAGCCCCTGCTCGGCGTCGAGGGAGTTCAGCACCGTGGCGCCGTCCCCGTAGGCCTTGGGGTGCTCCGGGTAGGGCGACCAGTAGCCGCGACCGGCGATGGCCTCCAGCGCCGTGTCCAGGGTGCCGCGGTGCCGGTCGGCCAGCTGCGCCGGGGTGAGGCATGGGGTCATGGGCGGGTGTCTCCTCGTCGGGCTGGAACGAACACGGGCCATGGACGATACTGCTACCGAACGATCGGTCGGGGCAAGAGGTGCCACGCCCTCCGTGTGTGAACCCGCACGGAGCCCCGTCCGGCGCCCGTGCAGACTGGTGCGGGGGCGGACGCCTCCCTCACCGCACCCGATACCCAGAGAACCGGTGTCTACCGATGGCCACGGAACCCCGCCGCGACACGTACACCCCGCAGACGCTGCTCGAAGTGGCGGTGGGCGTGTTCATCGAACGCGGCTACGACGGCACCTCGATGGAACACCTCTCGCGGGCGGCCGGCATCTCCAAGTCGTCGATCTACCACCATGTGCGTGGCAAGGAGGAGCTGCTGCGGCGCGCGGTGAGTCATGCGCTGGACGGGCTGTTCGAGGTGCTGGAGGAGCCGGTGGCCGTGAACGGCCCGGCGATCGACCGTCTGGAGCACGTGGCTCGCCGGACGACCGAGGTGCTGATCGAGCGGCTGCCGTACGTGACGCTGCTGCTGCGGGTGCGGGGCAACACCGACGCCGAGCGCTGGGCGCTGGAGCGGCGCCGCGAGTTCGACCACCGGGTCGCGGAGCTGCTGCGTGAGGCGGTCGCCGACGGCGACCTGCGGGCGGACGTGGACGTCCGGCTCGCGACGAGGCTGCTCTTCGGGATGGTCAACTCCATCGCGGAGTGGTACCGGCCGGGGCGCGACCCGGCGATTCCGGCGGGTCGGATGGCCGACGCCGTGGTGGCGACGGCGTTCGCCGGGCTGCGTGTCGGTGGCGGGCACGGGGCTTCGGGCGGCGAACGCTGACCGTTGACCGGCGGCGACTGGTCCACGACGCCGGAGCCATCAGGCACGGCGTGCGCACGCCATAGCACGCGGCACCGTCGTGACGGACGTGAACGACGGAAACGCCGCCCGGCGCCGCTGACGTCTGGTTACGTCGTTGTACCCGCTGCTCGGGCGCAGCGGGCGGGGTCGTGAGGGCGTGCCTTCAGGATCGGTCGACCGTGTGCGCCGGGGTGCTGCTGTCCGCGACGCCGCGCGCCGCGGTACCGGCTCCGCGCCCCGGCACTGTCGCCGTGCCCGGACGCCGTCGCCGTGACCGCCGCGCCCGGCTGTGCTCCTGCGGGCTTCGGCAGCCCGCGCCCGCCACCCGACCGCCGTGACGATCGTTGCGAGGAGCCCATGAAGGGACACAAGCTGCTGGTACGTCGATCCGCCGTGCCGCTGCCGACGACTACGGGGGCGTCGGTACCGGTGCCGGCGAGCGTTCGGGAGTCGCCCCCGGTGGATCTGGCGGAGGCGTTCGACTTCCTGCGGCTCCTCCACGGCGAGCATCCCGAGCAGCGGGTCCCGCTGCGGGCGAGGATGCGCCAGGTGCGGCAGTCCGTGGAGACCGTCGGCACCTACCGCCACACCCCGGAGGAGCTGACCTTCGGCGCCCGCGTCGCCTGGCGCAACTCCAGCCGCTGCATCGGCCGCCTCTACTGGAACAGCCTGAAGGTCCTCGACCGTCGCACCGCCGTCACCTCCGACCAGATCCACCGCCACCTGGTCGAGCACCTGCGGACCGCCACCAACGGCGGCCGGGTCCGTCCGGTGATCTCGGTCTTCGCCCCCGAGACACCGACCACCGCCGCGCCACGGGTCTGGAACAGCCAGCTGGTGCGGTACGCGGGCTACCGGCTGGACGACGGACGCGTGCTGGGGGACCCGGCGAACGTCGCGTTCACAGAAACGGTTCGCCGTCTCGGCTGGCGGGCGCGGTACGGCCGGTTCGACCTGTTGCCGCTCGTCGTGGAGGGCGCCGACGGGCAGGGCCCGGCGCTGTACGACCTGGACCCGCGCGATGTGCTGGAGGTGCCGCTGACCCATCCGGAGCACCGGTTCTTCGCCGGGCTGGGGCTGCGGTGGCACGCGGTTCCCGCCATCTCCCATATGCGGTTGCGGATCGGCGGCGTCGACTACCCGCTCGCGCCGTTCAACGGCTGGTACATGGGTACGGAGATCGGCGCGCGGAACCTCACCGACAGCGACCGCTACGACCTGCTGCCCGCCGTCGCCGCGGGTCTGGGCCTCGACACGTCGCGGGAGGACTCCCTGTGGCGGGACCGCGCGCTGGTGGAGACGAACGTCGCGGTGCTCCACTCGTTCCGTGCCGCGGGGGTGCGCGTCACCGACCACCACACCGAGTCCCGGCGGTTCCTCACCCATCTGGCGCGTGAAGAGGCTGCCGGGCGCAGGGTCTCCGCGGAGTGGAGCTGGATCGTCCCCCCGATGTCCGGAGGGATCACGCCGGTCTTCCATCGGTACTACGACGAGCAGGAGCAGCGCCCCGCCTTCTACCTGGACGAGGAGGCGCGGGATCGCGCCGAGGGACGGGCCGGAGCGCCCGCGGCGGCAGGTGGCGGCGGGGATTCCGGATGTCCGGCAGGGCGGCACGCGCCGGACGACGGTGGAGCCGTGCCACCCGCCCGTGCGGTTCCTCCGCTCGGGGCGCCCGCCGCGCGGCCGGCCGCAGCGGGTGTGCCACTGTCCGGATGCCCTGCCGGTGGTGTGCCCGCCGGGTCGGACGACCACGGCTGATCGGTGCGACCGGGCGACCGGGCGACCGGGCGACCGGCGAGCGTCCCGGCGGCGTCGGGTCCGGCCGCCCGACGCGCGCTTGTCCTGGCCCGCACGCCCCCTGAGCCGCTGCGCGCGCCGGCCTGACC
>NZ_JAAVJB010000317.1 GCF_012034385.1 Streptomyces spiramenti | reverse complement strand
GGGCGGGCCGACTTCCGGCCCGCCCCCACGCGCGTCCCCCGCCGCACCGCGCGTGCGACCCGCGGTGCGGAGCGGCGGAGCCGGACACGGTCCACTGCCGCCGGGCTTTGCGGTGGCAGCAGAATGGGGCCATGGCTGATCACCCCGACCACGGCGTACACCCCGACCGCGTCCCCGCCCCCGACGGCGGCAGCGACTCCGGCGGCTCCGGCGACCCCGCAGGCCCCGGCACGAACGGAACCGACAGCACGACGCCGCAGCCGCCGCGGTGGGAGCAGCGGTTCCGCGCTCCGCGCACCAGCCTGCCGGACTGGGCGGAGGACGCCCCGCACCGCAACCTGTTCGTCTCCAACGCGACGGGCATCTTCGAGCTCTACACCTGGGACAGGTCGACCGGCGAGAAGCGGCAGGCCACCGACCGCCCGAACGGCACGACCGACGGCACGCTGACGCCGGACGGCGCGTGGCTGTGGTGGTTCCGGGACACCGACGGGGACGAGTTCGGCACCTGGGTCCGCCAGCCCTTCGAGGGCGGTCCGGACGAGCCGGCGGTGCCCGGCCTCGCGGCCTCGTACCCGGGTGGTCTGGCGCTGGGGCACGACGGCACGGCCGTGATCGGCCGGAGCACCGAGGAGGACGGCTCCACGGTGCACGTCGCCGCGCCGGGTGCCGAGCCGGTGGAGATCTACCGGCACCGGCAGACCGCCGACGTGGGGGACCTCTCCCGCGACGGCACGCTGATCGCCATCGAGCACACCGAGCACGGCGACGCCATGCACTCAGCGCTGCGCGTGGTCCGCCTGGACGGGACGCTGGTCGCGGAGCTGGACGACACCGAGGGCGGCACCGAGGAACTCTCCCTCTCCGTCATGGGGTTCTCGCCGGTCGAGGGCGACCAGCGGCTGCTCGTCGGGCATCAGCGGCGCGGCCGGTGGGAGCCGATGGTCTGGGACCCGGTCGAGGGCGGGACCGGCGCGCTGCCGGTGGAGTTGCCGGGCGACGTCCACGCCGAGTGGTACCCGGACGCCTCCGCGCTGCTGCTCGTCCACTCCTACCGGGCCCGCAGCGAGCTGTGGCGGCTCGGGCTGGCGGACGGCGAGCTGACGCGCGTGGCGACGCCGGCAGGCACGGTGTCGGCGGCGACGGCCCGCCCGGACGGCACCGTCGAGTACATGTGGTCCTCGGCGGCGGAGCCCCCGCAGCTGCTGTCCACCGGGGGCGGCGTCGTCCTCGACCCGCCGGGGCTGACCGCGCCCTCGTCGGTGCCGGTGACGGACGCGTGGGTGGAGGGCCCGGGCGGCGAGGTCCACGCCCTGGTGCAGCGGCCCGCGGGCGAGGGGCCGTTCCCGACGGTCTTCGAGGTCCACGGCGGCCCGACGTGGCACGACAGCGACGCGTTCGCCGCGCAGCCCGCCGCCTGGGTCGACCACGGCTTCGCGGTCGTCCGGGTCAACTACCGGGGGTCGACCGGCTACGGGCGGGCGTGGACGGACGCGCTGAAGCACCGCGTCGGGCTGATCGAGCTGGAGGACGTCGAGGCGGTCCGCGCCTGGGCGGTGGAGACGGGGCTCGCGGACCCCGCGCGGATCGTGCTCACCGGCGGCTCCTGGGGCGGGTACCTGACGCTGCTGGGTCTGGGGACGCGGCCGGAGCTGTGGACGGTGGGCGTGGCGGCGGTCCCGGTGGCGGACTACGTCGCGGCGTACGAGGACGAGATGGAAGCGCTGAAGGCGCTGGACCGGACGCTGTTCGGCGGCGCCCCGGAGGAGGTGCCGGAGCGCTGGGAGGCGTCCTCGCCGCTGACGTACGTGGACGGGGTCACGGCGCCGCTGCACATCACGGCGGGCGTCAACGACCCGCGGTGCCCGATCCGGCAGATCGACAACTACGTCGCGCGGCTGCGCGCCCGTGACGCGGTGTTCGAGGAGTACCGCTACGACGCGGGGCACGGCTCGCTGGTGGTGGAGGAGCGGATCAAGCAGGTCGGTATGGAGATCGACTTCGCTCGCCGGATGCTGGAGCAGGTGAACGGGTCCGGGGTGTCGGCGCCCGGGGAGGGCACCGCGACCGACGCCTGACGGACGGCGGCGGGGCGACCGGGTTCGCGCCGCCGGTGGCGGGGCCTGCCCCGGCCGCCGGTGACGCGGCCGGGCGGTGCGCTCCGGCGGGCGTCAGCTGCGGGCGGGCTCGGCGCGGTCCTCTGTGCGGGTGGCCGGCGGGGCGGTGGCCTCGCCCGGCTCCGGGTCCTCGGCACCGTCCGCGCCACCGGTGTCCGCGCCACCGCCGCTCGTGCTCCCGTCACCGGCGGGAGCGGTCGGGGAGGCGGGCCCCTCGGGGTCGGGGCGGGCGCCGTCGGCGGACGGCGGGGGGCTGTCGGGGTGGATGCCGAGCTCGGCGTCGCGGATGGTCTCCACCTCGCGGCGGAACAGCCGGAACCACATGAACGCGGTGAACGCCGCGAAGACGAACCACTCGGCGGTGTACCCGAGGTTCTGGAACGCCTTGATGTCCAGGCCCGTGCCGGAGGCTGCCACCGGCGGCACGGCGGTCATCGGGTCCTCCGCCTCGCGCACGGTCAACCAGGCGTTCTCGACCTCGTACGGCAGCAGGTTGATGAGCGACGCGGCGCCGATGACGCCGATCTGCCCGCCGGGCAGCCCGGTCGGGGCGTTGACGGCGCGGGGCGACTCAGCGGCCTGGAGGATGCCCTCGACCCCGGTCTCGCCCGTCGGCGCGGGCGGCACCGCGTCGGCGTCGGGAGCGCCCGGGAGCCAGCCACGGACCACGGGGACGGCGCGGCTCCCGTCGGAAGGTTGCAGCGGGGTGAGCACGTAGAAGCCGGTCTCGCCGTCGAGCGTGCGCCCGGGTACCAGCAGTTCGTGCTCCGCGTCGAACGTCCCGGTGACGGTCGCCGCCTCGCCGACGGTCTCGGTCGACGGGGGCAGCAGTCGGTCCAGCGGCACCGCCTCGGCGACGCGCGCGGCCTCGACCTGCTGCTGGTTGTCGCGGTGGCCTTCGACCCGGTCCTCGAACCGCCCCAGCTGCCAGCTGCCCATGTACAGGCAGAAGGGGATCGCGAGCGCGACGAAGACGTTGATCGCCCACCAGCGCGGGGTCAGCAGAAACCGGTACACGACCCCACGGTACCGGGACGACCTCCACGGCCCTCCCGCCGCCCTACGCCCCGCGACCGGGGGTCGGCGGCCGGGGGTCGCTCAGACCGTCGGGACGAGCACCCCGGTGCGATGCAGGCTCCCGGTGCAGACGCCGACCAGCTCGATCTGCGCGGCGCGCGGCGTGCCGGACGCCGGGGTGTAGCGGACGAGGACCCCCTCGGCCTCCGCGCCACCGGGCCCGCCCGGGCCGGGGCCGGGCTCCGCTCCCGAGCTGCCCGAACCGCCGCCGGTTCCGTCGGTGGAGCCACCGGACGTCTTGCCGGCACCTCCTGAGCCGCCCCCGCCGCTGCCGGAGCCGCCGGACGGGCCGTCGTCGTCCGGGGCGTGCGGGTCGTCGCCGGAGCCGTCGGGGTCGACGTCCTGGGCCGCGGCGCCGGTCTCGGTTTCGTCGTCCGAACCTCCGCCGGCGCCGCCGGAGGAGGAGCCGCCGTTGGAGCCGCCGGAGGACGAGCCGGCGCCGCTCCCGGTGTCGGCGGGCAGCGGCTCCGGCTCCGGGACCGAGCAGCCGCCGTCGGTCGCGCCACGGCTGGGTACCCACGCGAAGCGGATCTCGTACGCCTCGCCGGGCGGGAGCACCAGCTCCTCGACCCAGCGGTCCGGCAGCGGGAGATGGACGGCGCGGTCACCGGAGGTGCGGAGCACCACCTGGGGCGAGGTGACGTTCGCCGCGGTCGTGTTGCGGACGGCGGTGGCCGTCAGTTCGTCTGTACCTCGTACTCGGCAGACCGACGAGGAGATGTTCGACACCCGGATCGCGCCGTAGATCACCCCGTCGGTGTCCGGGTCGGCGAGAGTGGCGGCGGCGTCACCGAGCTGGTCCCGGTCGCAGCGGGGGTAGGAGCCGGCGGTGCCGTCGCTCTCCTCGGGCCGGGTGCTGTCCGGACGGCCCGGCTCGGTCGGTCCGCCGGTCTCCGGGTCGGTGCCCGGGCCGGAGGTCTCCTCGCCGGCCGACGCCTCGTCCCGCGTGCCGCCCCCGCCGTCGCTCGGCGAGCCGGACCGGTCGCCGATCTCCGCCGTTTCCGGGTTCCCGTCACCGGCGGCACGGTCGCTGCCCGCGCCGACGGTGCGGGTGTTCGCGTCCACGACCGAGGCGGCGTGCAGCGTCACCGGGGCGCCGACGGCGAGCACGGCGACCGTCGTCGCCGCCGTCATCAGCCGACGTCGGCGACGTCGGCGGGCGGGCACCGCACGCTGGAGCGCGACCAGGGCTTCCGGCGAGGGCTCGATGCCGCGGACGGAGTCGCGCAGCAGCCGCCGCAGGGCGAGTTCGTCCGCGGGGACCGGCTCGGACGACCCGTCGGCGGCGGGCGGCGGGCCGCCGTCACCGCTGCGGTCGACGTAGCGCAGCGAGCGCA
>NZ_JAAVJB010000316.1 GCF_012034385.1 Streptomyces spiramenti | reverse complement strand
GGCGCGGCCTGCCCGCGCCGTGGAAGGCCGCCGACGGCCGTTGACCTGCGGGCCCTTCACATCGGTGCCGTTGACCGCTGTGCCGTGGGCGAGGAGGCCGCCCGGCAGCGCGGCGGTGTCCTCGGGCCGGATTCCGTCGGCCGGGCGGCCCCTGTCCGCCGGCCGCGCCCCCTTCGGTGGCGCGCCGTCGGGCTCGGTGCCGTTGGTTCGGCGCGGGCTCTCGGACGGGACCCCCGCACCGGGCTCCGCCGTGGGTTCGACGATGGCCCCGCCGCTCGACCCGCCGGGGCGCGGACGCGGCGTGGTGTCCGAGGTGGCGCCGGGGCCGGGCGCGGCCCCCGGAGCGCCGGCGCCGGCGGCGGGTCCGGCGGTCGGGTCGGACGTGCCGAAGGGGACCCGGCCGGGTGCCGTGGCCGCCTTGGTGTCCGATGCCCCCGGCCCACCGAGGCCGTCGTCGCGCGGATGCCGTATGCGGTCCAGTTCGGCGTTGAACTGCGCGCCGGTGAGCAGCGCCAGGTTGGACAGCCACAGCCAGATCAGGAAGACGATGATGCCGGCCAGCGAGCCGTAGATCCGGGTGAAGGTGCCCATCAGCGATGCGTAGACCGCGAAGCCGACCGACAGCGCCAGCCACAGCACCACCGCCAGCGCCCCTCCTGGACCGTTGCGCCGCAGCCCCCGGGTGGCGGGTGGGCCGGTCCGGAAGAGCACCAGCACCAGCACCGTCGCCAGGCAGAGCAGCAGCGGCCACTTCACGACGTTCCACGCGGCGATCGCGGCGGTGTCCATCCCGAGGAGCCGGCCGAGGCCGCGGGAGAGCTCGCCGCTCACCAGGACGACGACCACGCAGGTGAAGAGCAGCGCCAGCAGCGTCATCGCCCCGGCGAGGATGCGGGGGGCGGTCACCCAGGGCGGGCGGACGTCCTTGGTCCCGTGCATGGTGTGCAGCGCCCGCCGGAAGACGGCGAGGTAGCTGGAGGCGAACCAGAGCGAACCGGCGGTACCCATGATCGCCAGGAGCCAGGCGGCGGAATGGCGGTCGGTCATGTCGCGCAACGCCTGTTCCAGGATGCCGTGCGCGGCGTTGGGAACCACCGAGTTCAGCTGGTGGATCAGGGTCGGGGGGAACTCCGTGCCGGTGATCGACATGACGGAGACCGCGACGAGCAGCGGCGGGAAGACCGCCAGGATCGCGTAGTAGGTGAGGGCCGCCGCCCAGTCCGTGATGTCGTCGTTCCACATCCGGGCCGGGGTCCGGGCGAGGGCGAGCGGGTAGGCGCGCCGGTACCACGGCTGCCGTACCGGTCCCTGGCCCGCGCCCTCGGGTGCCGAAGCGCCGGGCGGGTGCCCGGGGTCGGCCGCGGAGGAGGCGGTGGTGGGGGTGTCCGCTTCGCGCGGTTCTTCAGCGCTCATGGTGCTCTCCGCCCGTCGGCCGGGCCGATGTCGTGCCTGATCCCCGGGAGCGGTGACCGGCCGGGCCGACGGCGCGTCCGGGGACGGCGCGCCGTGCGGATGACTCCGGGCGGTGGGGTCGGGCCGTACGGCGGGGACATCCGTACGGTCCGGTGTGCGGGGGCGCGGACGCCCGCGCGGTGCGGGCCTGCCGGGTGGTCCCGGTCACACCCGTGCCGCGCTGTCGTGCCGTGTCGGGTCGGGCTGCCGCCCGGCGCCGCCGGTCGTCACCGGGACGGTTCGCGGCAGGGTGCGGGGGTTCCCGCCGCCTGCCACCGGGGTCCCGGTGCTCACCACGTTGTTCGTCGTCATCCGTCGTTCCGTCTGTGGACCGGCGGGCCGCTGCGGGTCCGCCGTTTCGTCGTCGTACGAGGTCGAGTATCCGCCTCCGCGGCCGTCCGTGGTCGATTCGGGGAGCTTCAGTTGTGCCCGGACCGGCGGCGGAGTACTCGTTCCTGGGCTTTTGTCGGTTCTTTCGTCCGCTCTTTCGACGGACTTCCGACCGGTGTCACCGGGCCGGGAGTCCTGGGCCGCCCGCCGTGACGCCGTGGGGACGGTCGCCCCGGAGCCGTGGCCGGGCGGGTTCGGCGGTCGCGGGCCGCGCTGGGGTGCGGCGGCGACGGTCAGCAGGGCGGCGGCCATCAGCCCGACCGTCAGCATGACGGCCGCGATCAGCGCGATCGCCGTGCCCGCCACCGAGGTGAGGTCCAGCGCGCCGTGCGTCGCCCCGTCCCCGAGCAGTACACCGGACGCGGGGCCGTCGGCGCCGGTGCTGTCGGTGGCGTGGCTGTCGGTGGCCCGGGGTGCGAGGGCGGTCGCGGGGTCGTGGCTCGTACGGCTGTGCTCCGTGGTGATCTGCGGTTCCATGGCTTCCGTCCCTCCCGGGCGCGGTGACCTCCTGGTGGGCGTTCGTGGTCCGTTCGCGTGTCTCGGCCCCCGCGGGGGTGCCGGCCGGTGCGCGGCGGCGGTCCCGGGGCGAGGTCACACCTCCGGCGGGGGCGCGTACAGCGGACCTGCGCCGCCACGGAGCGCACGACGGGCGGGCGCGAGGACGTCACAGCCCCGCGCCCGCCCGGTCCCGCGCTCCGCCCGGCGCACCCCCGTTCCACGCCCGGGGCATCACCCCGGGCGTTTCGGTGTCCGGACGGCCGGGGCGACCGCAGCCGCCGAGGCGGCATGGTCGGTCCCCTGCGCGGGGGCGGTGGGTCGCCGTTGCGACCTCACTGCACCCGCGCGGTCTCGGGCTCTTCCTCTTCGTCGTCCTCGGGCAGGTGGATGTCGTGGACGGTGATGTTCACCTCGACGACCTCCAGCCCGGTCATCCGCTCCAGCGCGCCGATGACGTTCTCCCGGATGTCCTCCGAGACCTCGTGGATCGGCACGCCGTACTCGATGACCACGTCGAGGTCGATGGCGGTCTGCTTCTGCCCGACCTCGGCCTTGACGCCTCTGCTGACGTTGCTGGTGCTGCGCCCGCCGGGTACGCGGTCGCGCACCGCGCCCAGGGTGCGGGCGAAGTTGGCGCCCAGCGCGTGGACGCCCTGCACCTCGCGGGTCGCCATGCCCGCGATCTTCTCGACCACGCCGTCCGCGATCGAGGTCTTTCCGCGCTCGGCCGCCGGCTGGTCGACACCGGTGGTGCCGCTGCTGACGGTGGTGGTCGCACCGGCACCGGACTTCGTGGCGCGATCACCCGCGGAAGGGGAAGTGGTCGTGTCGGCCGCGGTGCCGGGGGACGTGGTGGTAGCCATGACTCCTCGCTCTCGCTCGGGATGCTCGCTCGCCCCTCGGGGCCTGTCGACGGTTGGACACGTCGGGCGGCGCATTCGTCACGCGCGTTCGGCGAGAAGTTCTCGGCGACGCGACGGGCCCGATCCCCGGAAGACCGTGACGTGAGGCGTTTCGGCGTGTCCAATGGGTGCGCGGGGGAGTGCGCCAGGATCTCCCGGCCGTACCCGGGCGTCGGCCGGGGCACGGCGGAGTCGGAGAGGAGCGCGAGTGTCCGAGGAGGTCAGGGCGTCGACCGTGCCGTCCGACACGGCCGGGACCGAACCGCCCGTACCGGAGCTGTCCGGCGGGCTGCCCCCGCCCGGTGCCGTCCCCGAGGCCGCGACACCCGCGACCGCGGCCGTGCTGGGTTCGCTGGACGACACGGTGCTGGTGGTCCGGGCCGCCGAGGGCGACGACGACGCCTTCGAGCTGCTGGTCCGCCGCCACAGCCCCGTGCTGCTGCGGCTGGCGACCCGGCTGCTCGGTGACCGCGCGGACGCGGAGGACGCGGTCCAGGACTCCTTCGTCAACGCGTGGCGCCGTCTCCCGGAGTTCCGGAGGCAGGCCGCGTTCCTGACCTGGATGTACCGGATCGTCACCAACCGCTGTCTCAACGTGCTGCGTTCGCGGCGGCCGACCTCCGACCTCGACGCGGTGGCGGAGCCCTCCGCCCCCGACCACCAGGCGTCGCCGACGCGGGCGGCGGAGTCCTCCGCGGCGGCGGAGGCGATGTCCCGCGCGCTGAACGGCCTCTCCGCCGAGCAGCGCGCGTGCTGGGTGCTGCGGGAACTGCACGGACTGAGCTACGACGAGATCGCCGACTCGGTCGGCATCACCCACCAGGCAGTGCGCGGCCGGATCTACCGTGCACGGCGTCATCTGATGGAGGCGATGGACGCATGGCGATGAGCCCGCCCGCCTCGGGCCCCCCTGACCACGGCATCCCCCCGGGGAGCGCCGCCCTTCCCGCCGACGACGAACTCCTGGCCTGCGGTCGCTCGGTGGAGCTGCTCTGGGAGAGCTGGGACGACGGCACCGTCGCCGACGACCCGCACGTCGCGGGCTGCCCCCACTGCGCGGCGGCCCTGGACGGCCTGCGGGTGCTCGACGAGTTCGCCCGTGAGGCGGACGCCACCGAGCGCGGTGCGATCGGCCACGTCCGGGCCGGCCACGCACCGGCCCGTCACGGCGCCGCACACCGCACCCCGACCCACCACGGGCACGGCGGAGCCGCCGGGCACGGCGGACACGGGCCCGGTGTGCCGGGGCCGGGTGACGACGTCCTGCCCGGGTACTCCGAGCCGGGCGCCGTCGGCACCTTCGACGCCGGCGCTTCGCCGGCGGCCGGTGACCGGTCCGCCGCTCCGGCGGACGCGGCCCGTGCTCCGG
>NZ_JAAVJB010000315.1 GCF_012034385.1 Streptomyces spiramenti | reverse complement strand
GCGCCCGGCCGCGCGGGGTCAGCCGCAGCCGGAACCGCAGCCGCGGGCCGGTGCGTCCGCCGGGTGCGGGGCGAGCAGCGGGAGCGGGCGGGCGCCTTCCGGTAGCCCGGGGGGCGCGGTGGCCGCCAGGCGCGCTTCGCAGAGCCCGACCAGGACCTCGTACCCCTCTTTGCCCATCAGTTCGACGAGTTCGGGGGCATAGGAGAGGTACACGGGCCGCTCCGCGCCGTGGGCCGAGGGCGCGCCGGTGCACCACCAGTGCAGGTCGTGCCCGCCGGGGCCCCAGCCTCGGCGGTCGTACTCGCCGATGGAGACGATCAGCTGCTCCTCGCCGTCCGGCTGCTCGACCCACTCGTAGGTGCGGCGCACCGGGAGCTGCCAGCAGACGTCCGGCTTGGTCTCCAGCGGCTCGCGTCCCTCGGCAAGGGCGAGGGTGTGCAGGGCGCAGCCCTCGCCGCCGGGGAAGCCGGGCCGGTTGAGGAAGAGGCAGGCGCCGTCCACGCGGCGGGTCTGGCGTTCGCCGTCGTCGTCGAGGCCGACGAAGCCGTCCTCGCCGGTGCCCTCCGCGTGGTACTGCCAGGTCTCGGGGGTGAGCCGGGCGGCGTGGTGCGCGACGCGCTTCTCGTCGTCCTCGTCGGAGAAATGCGCGCCCAGCGTGCAGCAGCCGTCACTCGCGCGCCCGGCGCGGATGCCCTGGCAGCCGCGGCCGAAGACGCAGTTCCAACCGGACGTCAGCCAGGTGAGGTCGCAGCGGAAGACCTGCTCGGCGTCGGCGGGGTCGGAGAACTCGACCCAGGCGCGGGGGAAGTCGAGCCCTACTTCGTCGCCGGCGGCGCGGCGGCGGGCGCCGTCGAGCTGGACCGGGGCGGGAGGCGTGGCGACGGTCTCGTCAACGCCCTGGCCTCGGGCTTTCCGTCTTTTGCCGAGCTTTGCCCGATTCGTCGATGTCACACCGCCAGGGTACGGGGAAGGAGTAGCGTGGCGGCCCATGAGACTAGGTGTTCTCGATGTGGGATCGAATACGGTCCATCTACTGGTCGTCGACGCGCACCCCGGCGCCCGCCCGTTGCCCGCCTACTCCCACAAGGCGGAGCTGCGCCTCGCCGAGCTGCTGGACTCCTCGGGCGCCATCGGTGGTGACGGGATAGACCGGCTGATCACCACGGTCCACGACGCGTTGACGGTGGCGGAGGACCGGGGCGTCGCGGAGTTGCTGCCGTTCGCGACGTCGGCGGTGCGGGACGCCACCAACGCGGACGAGGTACTGCGGCGGGTCGAGGCGGCGACCGGCGTCACGCTCCAGGTGCTCTCCGGGGCGGACGAGGCGCGGTTGACGTTCCTGGCGGCGCGGCGCTGGCTGGGGTGGTCGGCGGGGCGGCTGCTGATGGTGGACATCGGCGGGGGCTCGCTGGAGATCGCGTTCGGCACGGACGAGGAGCCGGGCGTGGCGGTGTCGTTGCCGCTGGGGGCGGGGCGGTTGACCTCAGGCCGGTTGCCGGGCGACCCGCCGGACCCGGGGGACGTGCGGGCACTGCGGCGGTCGGTGCGTTCGGAGATCGCGCAGGTGGTGGGTGAGTTCACCAGGGTCGGGGAGCCGGACCGGGTGGTGGGCACCTCCAAGACGTTGAAGCAGCTGGCTCGGCTGACGGGCGCGGCCCGGAGTTCGGAGGGCCAGTACGTGCCGAGGCACCTGGCGGCGGACGCGTTGCGTTCGTGGACGCCGAAGCTGGCGGCCCTGCCGACGCGGGAGCGGGCGCTGCTGCCGGGGGTCTCGGAGGGCCGGGCGCACCAGTTGGTCGCCGGCGCGGTGGTGGCCGAGGCGGCGATGGACCTGTTCGGGGTCACGTCGATGGAGATCTGCCCGTGGGCGCTGCGTGAGGGTGTGATCCTGCGGAGGCTGGACCGGATGCGCGCGGCCTGAGCACCGCGGGCCGGGGCGACGGGCCCCGGGCGAGGGCACGGGCGACGCGACGACGGGCTCGGGCGAGGGGCGGGTGACGGTGGTCGGGCCACGGTCAGGGGGTGCGGCGGCGGAGCGTCGCAGCGCCCAGTGCCAGCACCGCGGCTGCGACGGCCGCGACGACGATCACGTCCCGGACGTAGTTCGCGGTGACGCCCGGGTGGGCGACGACCTCCGTCATGCCGTCCACGGAGTAGGAGAGCGGCAGCACGTCCGAGACCGCCGAGAGGACCGGCTGCATGCTGTCCCTGGGGACGAAGAGGCCGCAGAGCAGGATCTGCGGGACGATCACGGCCGGGAAGAACTGCACCGCCTGGAACTCGGTGGCGGCGAACGCCGAGACGAAGAGGCCGAGTGCCATGCCCAGCAGGGCGTTGAGGACGGCGACGACCAGCAGCAGCCAGGGCGACCCGGCGAGTCGCAAGTCGAGGACGAGGACGGCGGCACCGGTGGCCAACGCTGCCTGGACGACGGCGAGTCCGCCGAAGGCGAGGGCGTAGCCGGCAACGAGGTCGCCCCGTGCGAGCGGCATGGTGAGCAGCCGTTCCAGGGTGCCGCCGGAGCGTTCGCGCAGGGTCGCGATGGAGGTCACCAGGAACATGGTGACGAGGGGGAACACACCGAGCAGCGAGGCTCCGATGCGGCTGAAGCCGGTGCGGTCGGCGTCGAAGACGTAGCGGAGCAGGATCAGCAGCAGGACCGGGACGAGCAGCAGCAGCGCGACGGTCCGGGGGTCGTGGGCCAGCTGCCGCAGTACGCGCCGCGCGGTGGCGGTGGTCCGTGCCAGGTGGGCGGCGGTGCTGTCGTGCCGGACCGGTCGCGCCCGGAGCGCGGGTGCGGTGCCGTCGGGGGTGGCGGGGGGAGGCGGTGTCACCGGGGGCCTCTCTCCTCGGATTCCTCGGAGCCGGATTCGACGAGGTGCAGGAAGGCGTTCTCGACGGTCGTCGCGCCCGTGGCCCGGCGGAGGCCGTCCGGCGTGTCGTCCGCCAGGACGCGGCCCTCCCGCATCAGCAGCAGCCGGTCGCAGCGGTCGGCCTCGTCCATGACGTGGGAGGAGACGAGCAGGGTGACGCCGTGCCGGTCGGCGAGCCGGTGGAAGAGGCGCCACAGGTCCCGGCGCAGCACCGGGTCGAGCCCGACGGTCGGTTCGTCCAGGACGAGCAGTTCGGGGCGCCCGAGGAGGGCGACGGCGAGCGAGGCGCGGGACAGCTGGCCGCCGGAGAGGTCGGCGGTGAGCGCCCCGGCCCGGTCCAGCAGGTCGACGTCGCCGAGGACGCGCTCGACCTCGGCCGCGCGGTGTCGTCGGGGCACGCCGAGCACCGCCGCGTAGTAGTCGAGGTTCTGCCGGATGGTCAGGTCCCGGTAGACGGAGGGTTCCTGGGTGACGTAGCCGATGCGGGAGCGCAGTCCGGGGTCGCCGGCGGGCAGGCCGAGCACCCGGAGCCGGCCGCGCACCCGCGCCTGGGTGCCGACCACGGACCGCAGCAGGGTGGTCTTGCCGCAGCCGGAGGGGCCGAGCAGTCCGGTGACGGCCCCGGCGGCGACGGTGAGGGCGACGTCGTGGAGGACGGAGCGCCCACCGCGGACGACGGTCAGCCCCAGGGCCTCGACGGCGGCGGGCGTGGCGGGATCGGCGGCCGGGGGCCGGTCCCGGCCGCCGGCGAGGCCGCGCCGGGGCGGTTCTGACCGGTTCGCTCCCGGTTCGTCGCTCACGTCCGCATCGTGCGCCGGGACGGCTGCGGGGTCAAGCACGTCGTGGTCCGCGTCCGGCGGTGCGTCGGCGGCAGCGTCTACGCTGGGGCGCGTTATGCCTGAAGCAGCGCTACCGCCGACCCGGGTCGGCCTGTCGACCGCCTCCGTCTACCCGGAGAACACCGCAGCCGCCTTCGAGACGGCGGCGCGGCTGGGGTACGACGGGGTCGAGGTGATGGTGTGGACCGACCCGGTGAGCCAGGACGTGGACGAGTTGGCACGGCTCTCGGACCGTCACGACGTTCCCGTGCTCGCGATCCACGCCCCCTGCCTGCTGATCACCCAGCGGGTGTGGTCGACCGACCCGTGGGTGAAGCTCCGCCGGTCCCGGTCGGCCGCGGAGCGGCTGGGAGCGGACACGGTGGTGGTGCATCCGCCGTTCCGGTGGCAGCGCGCCTATGCCAGGGAGTTCGTCGCCGGGGTGCGCCGGATGGCCGACGACACCGACGTGCGGATCGCGGTGGAGAACATGTACCCGTGGCGGTACCGCAGGCGCGAGATGCCCGCGTACTCCCCCGGCTGGGACCCGACCGAGGACGACTACCGCCACTTCACGCTGGACACCTCGCACACCGCGACGGCGCGGGTGGACACCCTGGCGATGGCGGAGCGGATGGGTGACCGGCTGGCGCACGTCCACATCGCCGACGGCACGGGCACGGCCAAGGACGAGCACCTGGTGCCGGGGCGTGGCAGCCAGCCCTGCGGCGAGCTGCTGGAGCGCCTCGGCACCACCGGCTTCAGCGGCCACGTGGTGGTGGAGGTGAACACCCGGCGGGCGGTCTCCGGCGACGAGCGGGAGGCGGACCTGGCGGAGGCACTGGCGTTCACCCGGCTGCACCTCGCCGCCGGGGTGGCGCACGCCGGCGGCTGACCGGGCCGTCCCGGGCGGCTCCGTCCGGCGGGGCGCGGGGAGCGGCGCCGGGTCGAGGCGTGCCCCGCCC
>NZ_JAAVJB010000314.1 GCF_012034385.1 Streptomyces spiramenti | reverse complement strand
GCCCCTGCCCGGGGCGACCCACCACCGTTCGTTGCCGCCCGCGGTTCCCCGCGGGCCTCGGTCCGGCCGACTCGCTAGCGGCGCGCCATGCGGCGCCCCGACGAGGCCACCGAACTCTGCACCCCGGAGGCCCGGTGCCGCAGGTGCGACAGGCCGTTGGTGAGACTTCCCCGGACCCGGTCGAGTCGGCCGCTCACCCGGAGGCGCTTGCTGCCGGTCAACTTGCCGACGGTTTCCTTCGCGTGCCCCGTGAGGCGGCGGCTGGTTCCTGCGACGCTCATGTCGACCTCCCGGAAACTGCTTCCCCGGACCGTGTGTTGACCGGTCCGGGAGGCTCGTCCCCTTGTCCGTCACTCGTTCGTCGGGGCGCCTGCCCAGGCTCACGCGCGTCATGCCGGTGTCCTCAAGGAGACCTGCCGGGGCGGCCCGGCCGCCGCCTCGTCGGGCGAACGGACGCACGTCAGGCGGGTCGGACCATGACGGCCGCGCCCGACAGCGGACCGGTGGTGGGTTCTGCCTCGGCGGCGAACCCGAACCGCTCGTACAGCCGGCGACTCGCCGGCGTCGTCGCCTCCAGTACGGCCGGCCGCCCCGAACGGTCGACGATCGCCAGACGGTGGGTCAGCAGGGCCCGACCGACGCCGAGCCCGCGCGCCGCCGAGCGGGTGCCGATGTCCTCCAGGTGCCAGTGGGGCCCCGCCGGTACGTGCGGGCGCAGTGCCCGGTTGTACCGCCCCAGTGTCAGCACCCCTCGCGGCCCCAGCGCGGCGAACGCGCTCCCGAGGGCGGCCAGCCCGCCGAGCGGGCCGGCCCCGCCCTCGGGGGAGCGCCACACGGCGACCCCCAGGATGGCGTCGTGGGCGCCGTCGCGGGCGATGTCGACGTTCTCGGGTCCGGCCGCCCGCACCGCGCCTCGGAACATGCCGCGCAGCCGCTGGTCGCGGCGTGCGGCGGTGGGCGGGACGAACCGGGCGATGACCGGGTCCGCGGCGAACGCCTCGGCGAGTACGGCAGCGGCCTCCTCGGTGTCGTCCGCCGTTGCGGTCTCGATCCGGACCATGGGTGAGCCTCCTCGCTGCGGTGCGACGGCGACCGTACTGTCCGGCGCCGTCGGCGCGGGTCCGGTGCTGGTCAGAGCATTCTTTCGGCGGTCGACGCCGTTTCGGAACCTAGCTCGGCCAGATGGCCAGGTCAAGCGACCTGGCCATCTGGCCAGGACTGGGTACGCTTGATCGCATGGAGAGCGCCGAGACCACGCGGACCGCGCGCAGGAACCTGAGCGCCGCGGCCCGCCGTGACCTGCTCACGCAAGCCGCGCTGCGGGTCATGAAACGCGACGGCGTCCCCGCCGCGACCACCCGCGCCATCTGCGCCGAGGCGGGAATGCCGCACGGCGCGTTCCACTACTGCTTCCGCTCCAAACGGGAGCTCTACGCGGCGCTGCTGGCGACCGACATCACCGTCGCCCCGAACGCTGCCCGCCCCGTGGTGGATCCCGGGGCGCCCCCGGTCGAGAACCTCCGCGTGCTCCTCCGCGCCCACTGGGAGACGGTCGCGGCCGACCCCGACGCCCAACGGGTCCTCACCGACCTGACGGGCCTGGCGCTGCGGGAGCCCGCGCTGAGCGGGCTGCCCGCACGGGAGCACCGCGGGCACTTGGCGCGCATCGTGGCCGAGCTCGAACGCTTCGCCGCGGAAGCTCGCGTCGAGTACCTCCGGGACACCTCCGAGGTCGCCGAGATGGTGCTCACCGTGTTCAGCGGGACCACCACCCTCTGGCTCGCCCATCGCGACGACGGGGCCGCCCGGGAGACGGTCGACCGGTTCGCCGTGCTGCTGGCGGGACTGGTCCGCCCCGCGCTCTGACGGCGGACCGCCCCGCCCCGCCCCGCGCCCGCTCCCGGCGTCTGCTCGCCGGCGGTCCCGGTGCCGGCTCAGCCGCCGTCGTCCGCCAGCAGTTCGCGCAGCGCCGCCACGACGGTGTCGGGGTCCTCCTCCGCCATGAAGTGACCGCAGTCGACGGTCCGGTGCCGCAGCCGCGGCGCCCAGGAGCCCCAGAGCGCCCGCGCGTCGTAGCCGAGCGCCGCACTCCAGTCCTGCTGCAGCACGGACACCGGCATCCCGAGCAGCCGACCCGCCTTCCGGTCGTCGCGGTCGTGCCGGAGGTCCACCCCGGCCGACGCCCGGAAGTCGGCCACGACCGACGGCACCGCCGCCCGGGAGGCCGCCAGGTACCGTTCGCGGACCGCCGATGGGATCGCCGCCCGGTCCCGCGCCCAGCTGTCGAGGAAGTGGCCGAAGAACGCGTCGCCTGCCGCGTCGATCATCCGCTCCGGGAGCCCCGGCGGCTGGGCCATCAGGTACAGGTGGAAGGCGACCGCCGCGTCCGCGCCGTGCAGCGCGTCCCACATGTCCGCGGTCGGCAGCACGTCGAGGCAGGCCAGGTGCGACACGGCCCCGGGGTGGTCCAGCGCCGCGCGGAACGCGACCAGTGCCCCTCGGTCGTGGCCGGCCAGGGCGAACCGCTCGTGGCCCAGTGCGGCGGCCAACCGCACGACGTCCCGGGCCATCGTCCGCTTGGAGTAGGTGTCCTCGTCCGCCGCGACCGGCTTGCCGCTCGCGCCGTAGCCGCGCAGGTCGGGGCAGATGACGGTGTGGTCCGCAGCGAGGTCCGCGGCGACGTGCCGCCACATCAGGTGGGTCTGCGGGAAGCCGTGCAGCAGCACGAGCGGCGGGCCCGAACCGCCCACGGCGGCGTGCAGCTCGACGTCCGCGTCGACGCCCACGCGCCGGGTGACGAAGCCGGGGACGGACTGTGTCATGGTGTGCCTCTTCCGGTCGGTCGGAACCGCCGCTGCGCGCGGCGGCCGGTGGTACCACCCTGCGGGCGGTGGATGAGCAACGGATGAGCAACGCGGGTGGCACCGCGGGAGAGGGCGGAGCCGCGATGCCGGTGTCGTTCGGCGTGCTGGGCCCGGTCATCGCCCGGGGAGCGGACGGCGGTGCCCTCGCGCTGCGCGGGCCGCGCCACCGCGCGGTCCTGGCGCGGCTGGTGGCTGCGCGTCGGCAGGTCGTCCCGGTCGACCGGCTCGTCGCCGACCTCTGGGAGGAACCACCGGCGGGCGGCGTGGGCGCCGTGCGCACCTTCGTCGCCGCCCTCCGCCGCGCGCTGGAGCCCGACCGCCCGCCACGGGCACGCCCCCTGCTGCTGGTGACGGAGGGGCCCGGTTACGCGCTGCGTCCCGCCCCGGGGACCGTCGACGCCTGGCGGTTCGAGACCGCCCTCACCACCGGCCCGGAGCAGGAGGTGGCCACGGACACGGCGGCGCGGCTCGCCGACGCCCTCGGACTGTGGCGCGGCCCCGCCTACGCGGAGCTCGGCGAGGCGGCCTGGGCCCGCGCGGAGCGGGCGCGACTGACCGGACTGCGGCTGCATGCCGTCGAACAGCTCGCCGCCGCCCACCTCGCCGCCGGCGCCCCCGAACGGAGCGCCGCCGAGCTCGACGCCCACGTCACCGAGAACCCGTGGCGGGAGGAGGGCTGGCGGCTGCTCGCCCTGGCGCTGTACCGCTCCGGCCGCCAGGGCGACGCCCTCGCCGTGGTGCGGCGGGCCCGCGCCACGCTCCGCGACAGCCTGGGGATCGACCCGGGCCCGAGGCTCCGTCGCCTGGAGGAGGACGTGCTGCGCCAGGCACCCCATCTGGACCCCGACCACGCGGACCCCACCGAGCGCGTGTGGGATCGCGCCCGCGCGGCCTACGAGACGGAGGTGGCGCCGGGCGCCCCGTCCCGACTGGAGTCGACGGCGGGCCTGGTCCGCGACCTCGCCGTCACCGGTGGGGGAGGGCTGGCCCGGGCCCGGGAGCACCGGCTCGCGGCCGTCCTCGCCGCGGAACGGCTCGGCGACCCCGAGCTGACCGCGCGGGTGATCGGCGTCCACGACGTGCCGGCGGTCTGGACCCGGTCCGACGACCAGCGGCAGGCGGCGGCCCTGGTCGCCGCGGCACGGCGCACGCTGGACCGGCTCCCCGCGGGCCGTGACGCGGCGCGGTGCAGGCTGCTCGCCACCGTTGCGGTGGAGAGCAGGGGGGTACCGGCGCCCGGCCCGGGGGTCCCCTCCCCGCCCCCCGGGGTGGCCGCGGCTCGTGAGGCGACCGCCCTCGCCCGTCAGCTGGGCGACCCCGCCCTCCTGGCCTTCGCCCTCAACGGCGCCTACATGCAGGAGTTCGCGACCACGGGACGCTCGTCCGCCCGCGCGTGGATCGGCTCGGAGCTGCTGGAACTGGCGCGCCGTCACGGCATGGTCCGCTTCGAGGTGCTGGCCCGACTGGTGCTGCTGCAGTCCCGGTGCGCCGTGGGCGACTTCACCGGGGCGGGGAGCCATGCCGCTTCAGCCGACGGCCTCGCGGCCCGGTGGGACCTGCCGCTGGTGCGGGTCTTCACCACCTGGTACCGGGCGGCGCGCACGGCCGGCACCGGAACGGCGGCGCAGGGCCGCGCCGCCTACCGGGAGGCCGCGAGCACCCTGGTGGGCGCGGGAATGCCCGGCGTGGCGGACGGTCTGCTGCCGCTGGCGCTCCTGGGGGTGGACGTGCTGCACCACCGGGACCCGCGGTGCACCGGCGAGGAGGAGTGGGGCCCGCACGCGCCCTGGGCGGCCCCGCTGCTCCTCGCC
>NZ_JAAVJB010000313.1 GCF_012034385.1 Streptomyces spiramenti | reverse complement strand
GTCCCCCGGCCGGTCCCGCCGCCGCGGCGCCCGCCGGCCCCGGCGGGTCGACGGGTGCGGTCGGCGGGTGCCGCTGGGCGGTCCATCAGCCCTTGCCCCTGCGGCGGTTGCCGCGGGTCTCGGTGGCCTCGGCCAGGCCGATCTCGGCGGCGAGGTCCCACATGGCGCGGCGCACGGGACCCCGGTGGTCGAGGTCCTGGATGCGGCCGGCGTCCTGGGCCTCCTGGAGTTCGCGGAAGTTGGCGGGTACGACCTCGCGTGCGACGCGGGTGCCGGTGATGCGGCTGATGAGCTGGGGCTGGATGTGGCTGGTCCGCCCCAGACGGTTGACGACGGTCAGGGTGTTGTCGGCCTTGCGGATCTGGAGCCGGTCCCACATGCGGACCATGCGGTTGACGGCCCGGACCGATATGACGTCGGGGGTGGTGACCAGCAGGGCGGTGTCCGCGGTCTCGACGGCCACCGCGGTGGCGGAGTTCATCTGGGAGCCGCAGTCGACGACGACGAGGTCGTAGCGGGCCCGTACCGCGGTGAGCAGTTGCCGGGCCGCGGAGTCGGTGACCTCCTCGCCGCGTTCGCCCTCGGCGGGCGCGATCAGCAGCGAGACCCCGGTCTCGTGCGGGTACACCGCCTCCGCCAGCACCTGCGGCGTGATGTCGCTGATCCCGGCGAGGTCGGCGACCGACCGCCGGAACTGGACGTCGAAGTAGGAGCCGACGTCGCCGCAGAGCAGGTCGAGGTCGAGCAGCAGCACCGTGCGGTCCGCGGGCCCGCCGCGGCGCGCGGCGAGGGCGAGCTGGGTGGCGAGGAGGGTCGTGCCGACGCCGCCCTTGGCGCCGGAGACGGTGACGACGCGGCCACCGCTGCCCGCGGGGGCGGGTTCCTCTCCGCCGAGGTGGCGTCGGACGCCCTGCGCCCACTGCCCGGCGGCGGCGACACGGGACTGCAACTCGTCGTACGAGAGCGGGACACCGACCAGGCCGCGGGCGCCGGATTCCATGGCCGCCGCGTAGAGCCCGGCGGTGGGGTCGGCGGTGACCAGCACGACGCCGACGGCCGGGAAGCGGAGGGCGACCTCCCGCACGACCTCCAGCGCGGGGAGCGGGCCGATGGCCTCGTGGACGAGGACGACCTCCGGTAGGTCGGCGACGGCGCCGTGGGAGAGGGCCGCGAGCGTGTCGAGGAGCGAGCCGGAGTCGGGCACCGCTCGCAGGGGTGCGGTGTCGGGCAGTTGCCCGATCAGGGTGATCAGGGCCCGTGCGGTGTCCGGGTCCCCCACCGCGGGGAGGATGCGCGTCGTCACCTGCCGGTCCTTTCGTCCCTCGGGCCGCCGGCCGCGGGTGCGGTGGCGGCGGCCGGGGTGTCGTGCTCGTCTGCCGTCGTCCCTTCTCTTCCCCGTGGGCCGCCGGTCAGTACGGTGATCGGCGGTCTCTCGGGGCAGGGGGGCGCGCCGGGGGGCCGGGGCGCGGGCCGACGGGGCGTGGTGGTGGTCGTCACGGGTTCGCGCCTGGTACGACGCCGGCGTGCGGGGTACCGAGGATGTCGCCGACGACGGTGTAGGTGCGCTCGTCCTCCGGGATCTCGGTCTCCTCGCCGGGGGCGACGAGGGCGAGTCGGATCTGCTCGGCGAACGCCTCGGCGAAGGTCACGCGTTGGGCGTCGACGTTCTCCAACGCGAAGGTGATGGGGACCGCTTCGACGCGGTCGCGGTCGTCCTCGACCTCGGTGAGGTCCCCGACCTCGATGACCTGCGCGTTGTTGACCATGAGGCGTACCACCTCGATCTCCTCGCCGTCGGTGCTCTCGCGGTCCTCGAAGCGGTAGGCGGCGTACATGTTGATGGTGGCGCCGGGATAGATCTTGCCCGCGACCCCGGTCGATGCGTCGATCATGATGGCGATCTCCTGTTCCCCGGTGCCGAGTTCGGGCCGGTCGGAGATCATGTCGCTCTGGAGCAGCGACCCGGGGACGAGCGGGCCGACCGCGACCTTGCCGTCGAGGTCGCCGAGGTCGGTGACGGCCGAGTCGGGGACGTAGCGCTCGGGCATCAGCACCTCGCGGAACTGGTCCGCGCGCAGGGGCTGGTAGGGCTCTATCTCCTCGGCGACCTCGTAGGCGACGGTCTCGGGGCCGACCTTGGACTCGACGTCCTGGATGACCGTGTAGACGCCGCCGAACGCGATGAGGGCGAGCACCAGCGAGACCAGCAGCAGTAGGAGTCCGCGGCGCTGGCGACCGTTCATGGGGGCGATCTCTCCCTCGTCGTTCGTCCGGCCGGTCGGCCGGGGGCTGGTGCGGTCCGGCGCGGTGCCCGCCGGGGGCCGCCTGCCGGGTCGGTCCTCAGGTCAGGGCGCGACGCCCGGTGGAGGTGAGTGCGCGGGGCCGGCGCTCTGCGGGGCGGGCGGGGGCGGCGCAGAAGACGCACCGGTCGCCGATCATCGTCAGCCCGCACCAGTGGCAGAGCTCCTGCCGGACGGAGCTGACCATCTGGTAGAGCGGGGCGATCTCGGGGATGGCCGCCGCGAACTCGACCAGGCGGCCGGTGCCCCACCAGTGGCGGGACTCCTCGGGCAGCGGGACCGGGTCCAGCGCGCCGACCCGCCAGTCGGCTGCGAGGGTCCCGGTGACCCAGTCGTCGGCGAAGCCGGCTCCGGCGTGGGTGAGCACGGTGGCGAACTGAGGCCCTGCCAGCTCTCCTTCGCCCGGTCGCACGCACTGCGGGCTGGGTCCCACCAGGACGGCGCAGGTACCCGACCGGGGGCCCTCGGTGTCGGGAAGCGGGAGGGGGAGCCGGTCCAGCGTGCGACCGGAGGGCAACAGCGCGCCGCAGTAGATGTAGTGGCCGAGGAGCCGCGCGGAGGCGCCCAGGACGCCGGGGCCGAAGTCGCAGACGGACAGCTGCCGGAGCTGCCGGACGAGGGTGGCGATGCCCAGCGGCGGGAGCCGGCTGGGGAGCAGCGCCACCCGGTCGGTCTCCAGCAACGCCCGCACGGCGTGCAGTCGTTGCAGGTGGGCGCGGGGAAGGGAGGCCGGGTAGACGACGAGCAGATGGCCGTGGCGTTCGAGGAGTTCACCCGTCTCGGCGAGGGCGTCCGAGAACTCCTGCTTCTGCGGGGGGCTCAGCACATGGGCGCCGGGGACCCTGGAATCGGGGGACGGCAGCACCAGGTCGGCGTCGGTCACCGCGATGGCCATGGGCATGCGCCGCTCCCCCCGGGCCCCGGCGGCCCGTCTCGTGCAGTCTGTCTGCCAGTTGAGCAGCTTATGGCATCTTCCCCGCCGCGTCGCCGCTTCCCGGCCGGTTCCCGGACCGCGACCGGTCCACGATTCCCGAGGGCCGCGGTGACCTGCGACGGGCGCCGATGTCGGGTGCGGCGCTGACCGGGGCTCCGTGCCGCACCCCTTGACAGGAGCATTGGTCTGGACCATCTTTCTCGCCACCGGTGGCCACCGGTTGTCCCATCAGACCCCTCTCCCCCTCCGCACCCCCACACATCAGCCGACGGAGGCGATCGTGACATCCACCCCCACTCCCACCCCCGGCCACGACCCGGCCGAGCAGGCCCCCGCGAGCAGCCACCGCCGCCGGCGGCGCAGGTTCGGCGCACTCGCCGCCACGGCCGTCGCCACGGGCGCCGCCGGAGCCCTGCTGCTGGCCGGGCCGTTCGGTACAGCCACGGCATCCGAGACGACCACCTCCGGCGAGACCGCGGGCGACCCCACCGCCCGTGACGCGGCGCCGAACTCCGTGCCGCAGCACGCCCTCACCGGCTACTGGCACAACTTCGACAACGGCTCGGTGATCCAGCGACTCGGCGACGTGCAGGACGCGTACGACATCATCGCCGTCTCCTTCGCCGACGCCACCGCCACGCCCGGCGAGATCGAGTTCAACCTCGACCCCGTCCTCGGCTACGGATCCGAGCAGGAGTTCAAGGACGAGATCGCCGCCAAGCAGGACGCGGGGAAGTCCGTGATCATCTCGGTCGGCGGCGAACTCGGCAACGTGACCATCAACGACCCCGCCTCGGCGTCCGCGTTCGCGGACAGCACCGTGGCGCTGATGGACGAGTACGGCTTCGACGGCGTCGACATCGACCTGGAACACGGCATCAACGCGCAGTACCTGACCGAGGCGATGGACGCGATCCACACCGAGGTCGGCGACGGTCTCGTCTACACGATGGCGCCGCAGACCATCGACATGCAGAACACGGAGACCGAGTACTTCAAGCTGGCGCTGAACACCAGCGACTACCTGACCGTGGTCAACATGCAGTACTACAACAGTGGTTCGATGCTGGGCTGCGACGGCCAGGTCTACTCCTCCGGCACGGTCGACTTCCTGACCGCCCTGGCCTGCATCCAGCTGGAGAACGGCCTCGACGCCTCGCAGGTCGGCATCGGCGTGCCCGCCTCGCCCGACGCGGCCGGCAGCGGCTACGTCGACCCGGGTGTGGTGACCGACGCCCTCGACTGCCTCACCCAGGGCACCAACTGCGGCAGCTTCACGCCCGACCGGACCTACCCGGAGCTGCGCGGCGCCATGACCTGGTCGACCAACTGGGACGAGCACGCCGGCAACAGCTGGTCCGACGTGGTCGGACCGCACGTGCACGGTCTGTCCTGACCGCCGGTCCCACAGCCCGCGGCCCGGGCGACGGGACCGGTCGGGGCCGGTCCGGCT
>NZ_JAAVJB010000312.1 GCF_012034385.1 Streptomyces spiramenti | reverse complement strand
ATGGGCGGCAGCGCGGGGACCGGGCGGCGGGGCGCGGCGAAAGGCGGGGCGGCGGGGCCGTCGGCGGGCGACGTCGGGACCGCAGCCGGTCGGGCCGGGACCTCAAGTGCGTCCGGTATGTCGGCGCGTCGCAGTGTGACGGTGTCCGTGGACGGCGGGCCGGCCGGGGCAGGCCGCGGGTCGCGCGACGGCCGGAGGGACTCCTCCTCGTGGGGTGCGGGGGACGGTGGCCCGGCCGGGGGCGCGTGCCGGGCGGGCCCGGCGTCCTGCACCGGGGCGGAGTCGGCCGGGGCCCCGGGCCGGGGGCGCTCCCCGCCGCGCGCCGCGGGCGCGGGAGTCGCCGCGTGGTCCTCGGGTGCGGCCGGAGCGGCGGGCGCGCGGGGCGGGGAGGGAGAGACGGGCGTTCCCGGGGCGGCCGGCTCCGCCGCGGGCGGTCCCGTCACGGCCGGTTCGGGGCTCGCGGTCGCCGCCGGTGGCAGCGCGACGCCCAGCGGCATGGCGTAGTGCGGCGGGGCCGGGGAGGAAGCGGTGGTGTCGGCGGGCCGGGGGTCCGTACCGGAGTGCGGCGTGTCGGCCGGGGGGCTCGGGTCCGTGGCGCGGAGGCCGGCGGTGCCGGAGTCGGCGGTGTGCCTGTCACCGGCGCGGGGATCTGCCGAGCGGGTGTCCGCACGTCGCGGGTCGGCGGCACGGGCGGCGGCACGGGGGTCAGCGGTCCGGGAGGCGGCGGCACGGGGGTCAGCGGTCCGGGAGGCGGCTGCGGGCGGGACGGCGGTCCGGGAGGCGGCGGCCGGCGGATCGGCGGTGGGTCCGGCTCCCGGCGGGGAGGCCGCCCCGTCGGGCTGACGGGCGGACGGCACGGCGGCGTTGAACTGCGGCCCACCGGTGCGGGGGTCGGGAAGGTGGCGTCGCTGCCCGGAAGTCGGGCCGCCGCGCTCCCCGCCCGTGCCCCGGCCGCCCCGGCCGCCTCGACCGGTCGGTTCCGGGGTGCCGGGGACCGCTCGGCGCGGGTCCGCTCGGCGCGGGTCCGGCACCCGGCGGCCGACCGCCTCCGTACCGTCCACGTGGTTCGCTCCCGGGGTGTCCGTGCGGGCGGTGTCCGGGGCGCCGGCGGACGGGTGTCCGCTGTCGTCCGCGGGGGTTCCCCGGTCGCTGTCTGCGGTCTCCCCGGTGGGGTGCGGCACCTCGCGCCGCCAGTTCTCCCCCGTCACGGCGGGCTCTCCTCGGTCGGGGTCCGGCCGCTGCCGGACGCGTCGTCTCTGTGGTCGGGCCGATGACCGGCCGGGTGACGGTCGCAGGTCCCGTCGAGGCGGCCGGGCCGGGCGGCACGCGCCCTCCCGCCGAGCGGACGCCGGGCCCCGCCGGCCGAACCGGCCGCACCGGGCGCCGGGGAACAGCTGTCAGAAGGTGTCGAGCAGACGTCCGTACACTCCGAACACTCCCACAGCCACCGGGAGCACGGCCACCACCGCGAGGGACTCCGCCATCCCTGCCAGCCGGCGACCGCGGACCCTCGTGTGCTCCGCCGGGCGGGCGGCGAGCAGCGCCAGCGCGGCGACGCCGAGGCCGGCCAGGACCAGGGCGGGCCAGGGCTGATCGGCGAGCGACGCGGACCAGCCGAGGACGAGCCTCACCAGGACGGCGGTACCGGCGGCGACCAGCGCGATCACGCTGACGGCCATCGGGAACAGCCTGGCGCGGGAGAGCAGCACCACCGCGACGAGCACGGCGAGCGCCGCGCTCCACGGGGACCACTCCCCCAGCGCGAGCGCGGCACCGGCCGCGCCGGAGCCGGCGGTGACGACGCTCGCCGCCGCGAGGCCGTGGTGGGAGGCGTCGAGCGCACGGCCGACCTCCGACCGGGCGGCCGGTCGGCCCCCGGCGTGCCGGTCGTCGAGACCGGTGAGCCCGGCGGCGGTGATGGCCAGCCGGGGCAGCACCCCGAGGGCGAAGACGGCGGCGACGGCCGCCACGGCGCCCAGGCGGGCCCGGTCCGCCGCGGTGTCGAAACCGGTGAACGCGCCGACCGCCAGCCACAGCCCGCCGGTGGCCGCCAGGGCGGCTGCTCCGATGTGGGCGCCCCGCCGCAGCGGCGTCAGCAGACCGAGAAGGACGAGGACGACCACCGGCGGGGTCAGCAGGGCGGCGAGGGCGAGCGGGGTCTGCCACTGATGGTGGGCGGCGAGGTGCGCGGCGAGCAGCACCCCGAGCGTCCCGGAGGAGACGGCGGCGGCCACTCCGGCGTCACGGCGGTCGGTGAGCAGCGCCGCGACGGCGACGGCCGTCGTCAACAGGAGCGCCACACCGATCCACGGCGCCGCCGTGGTCGTGCCGTGGGTGACCACGGCGAGGTGGGAGGCGGCGAGGGAGAGCGCCGCGATGGCGGCGCCGGCGGTCCAAGCGCGGGCTGTCGGGCCCCAGCTGAGGTCGCGGTGGGCGAGGTCGTCCGCCGTGGTATCGGCCACGTCGTGGACGACGGGTGCGGCGGGGAGTTCCTCCTCGCGGACCAGGCGGAGGACGGCGCCGTCGAGGACCGCGGCGAAGGAGAGCGACGCCCCGAGCGGTATCTCGCGGCCCGCGGCGGTCACCAGGCGGCGAGCGGTCGGGTGGTCCCCGGGCTGCTCGCCGAGGACGCGCAGCACCTCCGGCAGCATCAGCCCGACCGGCACTTCGGCGGAGAGCGAGAGGTCGGCCCGCCGGTGCGCGCCGATGACGGTGACGCGGCGGTCGACCGAGGTGTAGCCCCATGCCTCGACGCTCATCGTCCGGCTCCCGTCGACGGTTCGCCGGCTCCGGCCGTCACCTGCGCGACGGTCGCGGCGGGTTCGGACGACATCAGCCCGCGACCGCGGTTCTCGCCGAGGAAGCGGTCCGAGACGAAGGACCAGCCCAGGCAGCCCGCGCACAGCACGGCGGCCAGCGCGATGCTGCCGAGGATCTTCGCGGTGTTCTCGTCCGCCTCACGGCGGGTGCGGCCGGGCCCGAAGACCAGGGCGTCCCGGAGCCGTCGTCTGCGCACGGCGACGGATTCGAGCAGTTGGCTGTCGTAGTCTCTGGCCATTTCTCTCCCGCCGCGACCGCCGCTGGGCGGTCGCGCGGTTCCTGACGGCGGAGCCACGGCCGCGCGGGCCGGTGCTCTCGCCGTGACACGGAGGTCGCCGCACCGGCGAGGGCCGGTACGGCGACATGGGTGTGGCGGTGCGGAGGTGTCAGCGGATGCTCTCCACCGCCCGGCGCGCCCGGTCGCTCGCCGCCTGCGCGGTGACGTCGTTGTCCTCCAGCACCTGCCGGAGTTCGCGGATGACCGTCTTGACGTTGCTCGCGGTGTCCTGCCACTTCCACTCGACCCCGGCGTACTCCTCGGAGACTCCGGTGGCATCGAAGTCCGCGAGGGCCTTGGACACGTCACCGCTGTGCTCGTTGATGAGCGTCTCCAGCCTGTCCATGACGTGCTTGAGGTTCTCGGCGGCCTCGCCGGAGGCGGTGGTGTCGTACGCGAGCCTGTTGTCGCTCAACTCTGCTCCCCGTGTGCAGTGGTGGATGGCCGCTCAGAAGCGGGCGGCGTTGAAGTTCTGGCTTCCCATGGCGCGCCGCGCGTTGGCCTCGGTCTCCGAGTCACCGTCGGCGAAGGCCACATCCATGCCGGCCTGACCTTCGTTGATCTTCGACATCGCGTGCTGGAGCGCGGCGGCGATCAGGTCGGTCTCGCTCTTGAACTGCGCGAACGCGGCCTTGCCGTTGCCCTTGAACTTGCTCTCCAGGGGTTCCGCGGCGTCGCGCAGCTGCATCACCAGGCGGTACATCTCGCTCAGCGACCCGCTGGTGCTGCTCTGCAGGGTGGACAGCGTGTCCGCACCCATGTCGAACTTCATGCTCATGAGTCCCCGTTCCCCTCCTCGGTCGGGGCGCGGGGCCGTCTCCCCCGGTGCGCGCCCCGTGTACCACCCAGATGTACATCGGCGCGGGACCGCGCCGCAACCGGGTGGCGCCGCTCTGTGACACCGTCATGACACGGGTGGTGCCGGGTGGCGACACCGGGGGCTCCCGCCGTCTCCCGCCCGGTGCGCCGCAACTGCCGGGAGCGGCGGGTCAGATGTCGACTCCGTTCCTGCGCAGGTACTCCACCGGATCGACGTCGGTGCCGTACTCGCGGCCCTTGCGGACCTCGAAGTGCAGGTGGGGGCCGGTCGACCGGCCGGTGTTGCCGGACTTGCCGATCTCCTGGCCGCCCCGGACGGTGTCACCGACGGCGACGGCGACGGACGACAGGTGGGCGTAGAGGACGTGGTGGCCGTCCTCCATGCGCACGACGACGGTCTCCCCGTAGTCGCCGGAGTCCCCCGCGACGACGACCGTGCCGGGGCCGACGGACCGGATCGGCTCCCCCTCGGGAAGCGCGAAGTCCACGCCGGTGTGGTAACCGGCCTGCCAGCTGCCGGGGGTGCCGTACTCCGCGGAGACCGGGTGGTGGCTGTCGACGGGGCGGGTCCAGCCGGTGGCGGACACGGGGCCGTCGGTGACGGCGGCCGTGACGACGGCGGCGACGGCCTGGCCGTAGGGCCAGGGCACGAACCCCACGAGGGCCGGGGCGGGCCCTCCGGCCCAGGTGGGGAGGTCCAGCGGCGCCGCTGCGGCCGGTTGCACGGTGCGGGCGTTGCCGGGGCCGGGCGGGGCGCCCGTCCTTGGCCAGGG
>NZ_JAAVJB010000311.1 GCF_012034385.1 Streptomyces spiramenti | reverse complement strand
GCCCCCGGCCGCTCTCACGCCGGGCCGCGCTCCACGCCGGGCCGGGGCCCGCGCGGGGCGATACCCGGGCCGCAGGGCCCCGCGGTCACGGTGGCGACCCGCAACCGGCCGCCGTGCGCGGGGGTAGCGGCACCGGACGGCCGGCGCCCGCCGGGCGTGAGGATCACCCGGGCGGACGTCCCCCGTTCCGTCACGTTCCGCGCAGTGCGGGTCCGGCGGGAGGCCGTCACCGCGCCCTCGACTCTCACCACCGGCAGGGGTGTTGGCCTGCGTCACGTCGCCCGTCCCACCGCCCGCCCTCCGGGGACCGCCCGCCGCCCACCGGGCCTGAAGAAGTGACGGACGGTATTCTCCTGATCTTGTCGGGGAATCCTTTTTCACCACCCGGGCGGCGATCGATCCGGCCAGTTGTCGGGGGTTATTCGCCCGGTCGCAGAATTTACGACCTACCGACCCCTTCTTGGATGTCCCCCGTCTCCCTACACTCCGGCCACGTCTGTTTCGGATCATCCTGCGTCAAGGAGGACGAATGGTGGGGCTCACATCCCCTCTCCGGGAGCATCCGTACGTCACGGCGGCCGACTCGGCCGCCGAGCTCACCGCGGGAAGCCGTGTCCTGGTTCTGTTGATCGGTCTGGTGGCCCTGGCAGCGCTGGGGTTCGCCGTCGTGCTTGCCCGCCAGGTCCTCGCCGCGCGCGAGGGGACCGAGGCGATGAAGAAGATCGCCGCGGCGATCCAGGAGGGCGCCAACGCCTATCTGATGCGGCAACTGCGCACGCTGTCGGTATTCGCGGCGGCGGTCTTCGTTCTTCTGCTGATTCTTCCCGCGGACGACTGGAACCAGCGCATCGGCCGTTCGCTGTTCTTCCTCGTAGGGGCGGCATTCTCGGCCGGCATCGGCTACATGGGAATGTGGCTGGCGGTGCGCAGCAATGTCCGTGTGGCCGCCGCGGCCCGCGGTGCCAATCCGCCGGACGGTTCGGAATTCCCGGCGACCCACGGCGGCGCGGGCGGCGGGGACCTGGGCACCGGCCCCGGCGGCCCGCCGATGGCCGTTCCGGACCCCGCAGCGACCGCGGACCCGGCCCGTCCGGACCGTGCCGGGGCACTCGACCCCGCCGCCGCACCGGACCCGGACGACGCCGACCGCGCCGCCGTGCCCGACCCCGGGGCCCCGTCGGCCGGCGGCACCGCGACCGACGACCAGGAGCGGCTGGGGCAGGACCCCGAGGCCGTACGCCACGAGGCCATGCGGATCGCGTTCCGTACCGGCGGCGTCGTCGGCATGTGCACCGTCGGGCTCGGGCTCTTCGGCGCTTCCCTGGTCGTCATGGTCTACGCGGCGGACGCACCGAAGGTCCTGGAGGGCTTCGGCCTCGGCGCGGCCCTGATCGCGATGTTCATGCGGGTCGGCGGCGGCATCTTCACCAAGGCGGCCGATGTCGGTGCCGACCTGGTGGGGAAGGTGGAGCAGGGCATCCCCGAGGACGACCCCCGCAACGCGGCCACCATCGCCGACAACGTCGGTGACAACGTCGGCGACTGCGCCGGCATGGCGTCCGACCTGTTCGAGTCCTACGCCGTGACCCTGGTCGCCGCGCTCATCCTCGGAGCGGTCGCCTTCGGAGACGTCGGCCTGACGTTCCCGCTGCTGGTGCCGGCGATCGGGGTGCTGACCGCGATGGCCGGGATCTTCGTCGTCGCTCCCCGTCCCGGCGACCGCAACAGCATGACGGCGATCAACCGGGGCTTCTTCATCTCCGCCGCGATCTCGCTGGTCCTGGTCGCGATCGCCGCCTTCGTGGCTCTTCCCGGCAGCTTCGCCGAACTGAGCGGCGTGGACGACGCGGAGATCCTGGCGCACGACGCCGACCCGCGGATGTTCGCGCTGGCCTCGGTCGCCATCGGCATCGTGCTGGCGGCGCTGATCCAGCAGCTCACCGGCTACTTCACCGAGCCGTCGCGGCGCCCGGTGCGGGACATCGGGCGGTCCTCGCGGACCGGGCCCGCCACGGTGGTGCTCGCCGGGTTCTCGCTGGGGCTGGAGTCGGCCGTCTACACCGCACTGGTCGTGGCGCTCGGTGTGTACGCGGCGTTCCTCGCAGCGGGCGGCACGGTCATGCTGGCGCTGTTCGCTGTGGCGCTCGCCGGCACCGGTCTCCTCACGACGGTCGGCGTCATCGTCGCCATGGACACCTTCGGTCCCGTGGCCGACAACGCCCAGGGCATCGCCGAGATGTCGGGGGACGTCAGGGGCGCCGGCGCGCAGGTGCTGACCGAGCTGGACGCGGTGGGCAACACCACCAAGGCGGTCACCAAGGGAATCGCCATCACCACGGCCGTGCTCGCGGCGGCGGCGTTGTTCGGCGCCTACCGGGACGCCATCGCCAACGCGGTGCAGGACACCGGGGTCAGCGCGGTGGACGCGTTCGGGGCCGCGGGGCTCAACCCCGACATCACCTATCCGAGCAGCCTCGTCGGTCTGATCATCGGGTCGGCGGTCGTGTTCCTGTTCTCCGGGCTCGCTGTGAACGCCGTCTCCCGCTCGGCCGCCTCGGTGGTCTACGAGGTCAGGCGGCAGTTCCGCGAGCGGCCCGGGATCATGGACTACTCCGAGAAGCCGGAGTACGGGCGGGTCGTGGACATCTGCACCCGCGACTCGCTGCGCGAGCTGGCCACCCCCGGTCTGCTGGCGGTGATGGCACCGATCGCGGTGGGGTTCGGACTCGGCGTCGGGCCACTGGCCGCCTTCCTCGCGGGCGCCATCGGCACCGGCATCCTCATGGCGGTGTTCCTCGCCAACTCCGGCGGATCCTGGGACAACGCCAAGAAGCTGGTCGAGGACGGCCACCACGGGGGCAAGGGCAGCGCGGCGCACGAGGCGACCGTCATCGGCGACACCATCGGGGACCCGTTCAAGGACACGGCCGGGCCCGCGATCAACCCGCTGCTGAAGGTCATGAACCTGGTGGCGCTGCTCATCGCCCCCGCCGTCGTGACGCTGAGTGTCGGCGACGAGGCCAACGGCGCGGTGCGGGTACTGATCACCGTGCTGGCGCTCGCTGTGGTGGTCGCGGCCGTCGTGGTCTCCAAACAGCGCGGCATCGCGATGGGGGAGCCCGATGACGAGGTCGGCCACGGCGCCGGGACGGGCGGCGGGGGGCCGTCCGCCCCCGCCCCCGGCGGCCCGTCCGCCGCGCCCACCACCGGTGCGGGCGGCAACCGGCCCCAGCGGGGCCGCAGCGGAGGAACGGACGGTCCGGTGTAGCCCCGGCGCCCGCCCGGTCGGCGGATCGGAGTCGGTAGCCCGGGCAGGGCAGCACCCGGGCCAAGGGCGGTGTGCCGAGGCACACCGCCCTTCGGTCTGCGGTAGGTTCCCGACCCAGGGACGCGCCTCGCCCACGCGGCGGCACCAGGACCGGCGACGCCGCGGGCCCACCGGCGAACGGTGGCCCCCGGTCACGTACCGTGGCGACCGGTCGCCGCAAGAGAACGTGACCGGGGAGCCCGCCGCACGGTCGGAGACGGCCGCGCGACGACGGCACGTCCCCCGCGACCGGCCCGCCCGGGGCCGGTGGCCAGCGCCCCGTCGGGGCCATCGCCTGGGAAGGGACCGGACAACGGTGAACAGAGGGTTCGCGACGACGGTGGCGGGCTGTGCCATGCTCGCGCTCACGCTGACGGGGTGCAGCGAGGACAGCGGCGAGAAGACCGAGGCGTGGGCGAAGAACGTCTGCGACCAGGTGCAGCCGCAGGTGGAACGCATCCAGGCGGCCAACCAGGCGCTGGCCGAGGCGAGTGAAGGCAGCAAGGAACCCGCCGAGGTCCAGGAGGTGTACAGCAGCTCCTACGGAGAGCTGGCCGCCGCCTTCGACTCGCTGGCCAAGGCCGTCAATGACGCGGGCGACCCGCCGGTCGACGACGGCGAGGAGCTGCGCACGGACGCCGTCGAGGAGCTGAACGGGCTCTCCCAGTCCTACACGAGCCTCCAGGAGGCGAGCGACTCGCTCGACACCTCCGACCGTGCCGCCTTCGCGGAGGGGCTGCGGGAGATGGTCGGCCAGCTCGACGAGCTCGGACAGTCCGGTGACGAGGCGCTCAGCGAGTTGCAGAGCGGCGACCTCGGCGACGCGATGGCACGTCAGGAAGGGTGCCAGAGCCCGGCCCCCTCCGCCCCGGGAGAAGGGGACGACGACGCGGGCGTCACCGACGACACCGAGGCGGAGGACGCGTCCGACGCCGCCGACGACGACGCCGAGACGGACTCCGACGCAGAGGAGACCGGTGCCGAGGAGTCCGGCGCCGACGTCTGACCGGCGCACACCGCTCACCGCACGCCCCTTGCCGCACCCGGGGGCCGACCATCGCCGGTCGGCCCCCGGCGTGCGTCCCCGGGCGGGCACCGGGGCCCGCGCAGCTCGGCCCGGCGGCGCACCCGGGTGCCGACGGCGGCGGGCCGGCAGAGGGAGCCCGGGACACAATGGGTCGGTGATCACCGACGACCTGCCGCACCCGGGGCCGGAGACGGACCGGCTCCGCGAGGCCCTGCTCTCCGCCACCTTCACCGCCGACGGCCTGCTGGACCAGCTGGGCGGCGTCGCCTACGCGGCCCTCGCCCGCGGTGAGACCGTCCCCGCCCTCCGGGCCACGCGGGACGGCTCACCCCTCGCGACGCTGATCCGGCTCTTCCTGCTGTGCGAGGAGGTGCCCGCCGACCGTGTCGCGGGGATCCTGCCGGTGGAGGGGCTGCTCGCCGCGCGGTGGCTGCGGCCCGCGGGGGCCGGCACGTCCGCCGCCCACCCGGCCCCCGCCGCCCACCCGGCC
>NZ_JAAVJB010000310.1 GCF_012034385.1 Streptomyces spiramenti | reverse complement strand
CGGTCGGGGCGAGGCCCCGACCGCGGGTGTCCGGACGGGCCGGTGCCGCGGCCGTCTGCGACGATTGCCGCGGCGCGGTCCGCCGTTCGGGCCGTGCGGTCAGGCCGAGCAGGAGGCAGCAGTCATGGAGAAGCGCACCGCCGTGGTGACCGGGGCGAGCAGCGGGATCGGGGCGGCCACCGCCCGGCGGCTGGCGAGCGAGGGCTACCGGGTGGTGCTGACCGCCCGGCGCACCGAACGCATCGCGGCGCTCGCCTCCGAGTTGACGGCCGCCGGCCACGACGCCAGGGCCGAGGTGCTCGACGTCACCGACCGCGACGCGGTGCGCGCCTTCGCCGGGGAGCTCGGCGTCTGCCACGTGCTCGTCAACAACGCGGGCGGTGCGTTGGGGGCGGACCCCGTCGCCGAGGGCGACCCGGAGGACTGGCGTCGCATGTACGAGGTGAACGTCATCGGCGTCCTGCACATGACGCAGGCGCTGCTGCCCGCGCTGCGCGCCTCCGGCGACGGCACCGTCGTCGTGGTCAGCTCCACCGCGGGCCAGGCGGTCTACGAGGGCGGCGGTGGCTATGTCGCCGCGAAGCACGGTGCGCACGTGCTGGCGGAGACGCTGCGGCTCGAACTCTGCGGTGAGCCGGTGCGGGTCATCGAGATCGCGCCGGGCATGGTGCGGACCGACGAGTTCGCCCTCAACCGGTTCGGCGGCGACGACGCCCGCGCCGCCGAGGTCTACCGGGGTGTGGCGGAGCCGCTGACGGCGGAGGACGTCGCGGACACCGTCGGCTGGGCGGTCACCCGACCCTCCCACGTCAACGTGGACCTGCTGGTCGTGCGTCCGCGCGCCCAGGCGTCCAACACCAAGGTGCACCGGGAGCTGTGAGCCCGCGCCCTGCGGGGCCGGGCGGTCCGCCGCGCCCCGCGCGGTACGACGTGGGCCGGGGCCGGGAGCGTGTCGCTCCCGGCCCCGGCCGTGAGGTGAGGGCGGGGCCCGGCGGGGGTCGCCCGGCCGCCGGCCCGGCCCTCGACGGGCCGGCGGTTCTCCGGACGCCCCGGCGCCTTCCGGTCTCCCGGGGCGCCGGCCCTGTGAGGTGACCCGTCACCCGCCCCGTGTCGCCGCCTCGGGCGGGACCGGCGGCCGGTCAGGGGTCACGTCATCGGATGGTGTCGGCGGTCAGGGGATCTGGAGCAGTCGGTTCGGCGAGCCGCTGCCCGGGTTGGTGACCTTGCCGGTGACGGCGAGGCTGTTGATGGCGGACTTCACCGAGGCGGGGGAGGCGGCGGGGTTGTCGCCCAGGTAGAGGGCGACCGCGCCGGCGACGTGGGGCGCCGCCATCGAGGTGCCGTTGATGGTGTTGGTGGCGGTGTCGCTCGTCGCCCACGCCGCGGTGATGGCGCTGCCGGGGGCGAAGATGTCGATGGCGCCCCAGTTGGAGTAGCTGGCGCGGGCGTCGGTCGAGGTGGTGGCGCCAACCGTGATCGCCGGGCCGACGCGCGCCGGTGAGAAGCCGCTGGCGTTCTGGTTGTTGTTGCCGGCGGCTACCACGTAGGAGACGCCGGAGTTGATCGACGAGACGACCGCCGCGTCGATGACGGCGTTGGCGCCGCCGCCCAGGCTCAGGTTGGCCACCGAGGGGCCGTTGGCGTTGGCGGTCACGTAGTCGATGCCCGCGACGACGGACTGGACGGTGCCGGAGCCGAAGTCGTTGAGGACCTTCACCGAGACGATGTCGGCGGCCTTGGCAACGCCGTAGGCGGTGCCCGCGGCGGTCGAGGCGACGTGGGTGCCGTGGCCCTGGCGGTCCGAGCCGTTGCCACCGAAGGCGTCGAAGCCGAAGACGGCACGGCCGCCGAAGTCCTGGTGGCTGTAGCGGATACCGGTGTCGAGAACGAAGACGGTCACGTCGTCACCGGCGTGGGCGGGGTAGGTGTAGCGGTTGTCCAGCGGCAGGTTCGGCTGGTCGATCCGGTCCAGGCCCCAGGAGGGCGGGTTGACCTGGGTGGTCGTCGCGAGCTCGACGACCTCGTCCTGGTACACCTTGTCGACGGCCGGGTCGGCCGCGAGCCGCAGCGCGTCCGCCTCGTCGACCTCGGCGGCGAAGCCGTTGAGGACCGTGTCGTAGACGGTGCTGATCTCGGCGTCGTACTTGGCTGCCAGCTCGTCGGCGGCCGGCGAGTCGGCGGCGACCGTCTCGTCCAGGACGACGATGTAGCTGCCGGCGACGGTGTCGGCGGCGTCGGCGTTGAGGATGACGCCGGTGGCGTCGTCCGTGGTGGCGTGGGCCGCGCCGGGGAGCGCGAGACCGACGCCGAGCGCCAGTACGGCCGCGGTGGCGGCGGCGGTGCCGAGGGTGCGGCGGTGGGGGCTGGTACGCATCGCTGACATCGAGGGAATTCCTCCGCTTGATGGATCCGAAGTGCGCTGAAGACTGGTTTTTTGACGGAGCGTGGCCACAACAATTCACTCCGTCGTTCGAAAGATTTGCCGAAGTAAGGGAAATCGACAAGGGGTTGCGTCTGGTTGTCACGCGCATGTCACAAGTTCAACATCTGATACCAGCTCAGAAGCGGAGATTGCGGTCACCCTGTTCCGGAACGCGCGCTGACTGGTTGACCTGGTTGTGCCCATGGCGTGACGGGGTGCCACCGGCCTCCGAGGCAGCCCCCGCCTCGCGGCCCCTCCGCCCCCTCCGTCCCATCGGCCCGGAGCCGGGCCCGCCGGGCCGGCGCCGGCGGACGGCCGCGTCCCGCCGGTGGGCATCCCACCGGCACGCGCCGCCCGAGCCGGGTGCGCGAGCGCGCCGGGGACCTCCGACCGGTGCCGCCCGACCGGGCGGTGAGGGGTCGGGATGCCGGGGACCGCCGGCCCCGGGCCATCCGCACGGCGGGCCGGTGGCCACGTGTGACACTAGGGGGGTCCACCTGCCGGGCCCGGGTGCGCCCGCGGCCCGCGAGCCGCCGCGTCCCGCCTCCGCGGAGCGGCGCGCGCCGTTCTCCGGAAGGAAGTAGACCACTGTGGCTGCCGGTGCCGAGACCGACTGGGTCTCCCGATCCGCTGATGACGTCATCGCCGAAGCGGAGCGCCGCGCGCCCGGGAAAACGATCGTCTGCGCGTCCGGACTGAGCCCCTCGGGCCCGATCCACCTCGGCAACCTGCGCGAGGTCATGACGCCGCACCTCGTCGCCGACGAGGTCCGCCGCCGCGGTCACGCGGTCGAGCACATCATCTCCTGGGACGACTACGACCGGTTCCGGAAGGTGCCCGCCGGTATCCCCGGCGTGGACTCCTCCTGGGAGGAGCACATCGGGAAGCCGCTGACCTCGGTCCCCGCACCCCCAGGCTCCGAGCACCCGAACTGGGCGGAGCACTTCAAGGCCGCGATGATCGGCGCCCTCGCCGACCTCGGCGTGGAGTTCCGCGGCATCAGCCAGACCGAGCAGTACACCTCGGGCGCCTACCGTGAGCAGGTCCTCCACGCGGTGCGCGAGCGCGCCGCGATCGACGCGGTGCTGGACCGCTACCGCACCAAGGACCGCGCGCAGGACGGCGGCGACGCCCCGGCCGGCCCGCCGCAGGGGCAGCGGAAGCCGCAGCAGCAGAAGAAGGGCAAGCAGGGGGCGCAGCAGCCGGCCGACGAGGCCGAGCTCGCCGCCGCCGAGGGCTCGGGAGCGGCGGAGGAGGACGACGGCAGCGCCGGCGACGCGGGCTACTTCCCGTACAAGCCGTACTGCGCCGTCTGCGAGCGCGACCTGACCACCGTCACCGCCTACGACGACGACACGACCGAACTGACCTACCGCTGCGCCTGCGGCCACGGCGAGACCGTGCTGCTGAGCGAGTACGACCGCGGCAAGCTGGTCTGGAAGGTCGACTGGCCGATGCGTTGGAAGTACGAGGGCGTCGACTTCGAGCCCTCCGGCGTCGACCACTCCTCGCCGGGTTCGTCGTTCGTCGTCGGCGGGCAGATCGTGCGCGAGGTCTTCGACGGGGTGCAGCCCATCGGCCCGATGTACGCCTTCGTCGGCATCACCGGCATGGCGAAGATGTCCAGCTCCAAGGGCGGCGTCCCCACCCCGGAGGAGGCGCTGCGGATCATGGAGGCGCCGGTGCTGCGGTGGCTCTACGCCCGCCGCCGCCCCAACCAGTCCTTCAAGATCGCCTTCGACCAGGAGATCCAGCGGCTCTACGACGAGTGGGACGCGCTGGCCCGCAAGATCGACGAGGGGCAGGCACAGCCGGCCGACCTCGCCGCCCACCGGCGTGCGGTCGGCACCGCCGCCGGTGAGCTGCCCGCCACGGAGCGGCGCGTCCCCTACCGGACGCTCGCCTCGGTCGTGGACATCACCACTGGCGACGAGGACCAGACGCTCCGCATCCTCGCCGACCTGGACCCCGACGCCCCGGTCACCGACCTGGCGCAGGTCCGGCCCCGGCTGGACCGCGCCGCGCAGTGGATCGCCACCCAGGTGCCCGCCGAGCAGCGGACCCGGGTCCGCGAGGAGCCCGACGTCGAGCTCCTCGCCTCCCTCGACGAGGAGCAGCGGGCCTCCCTCGCGCTGCTGGTGGAGGGGGTGGACAGCCACTGGTCGCTGGAGGGGCTGACCACGCTGGTGTACGGCGTGCCGAAGGTGCGGGCCGGGCTCGCCCCGGACGCCAAGCCGACCCCGGAGCTGAAGGTCGCCCAGCGGGCGTTCTTCGCGCTGCTGTACCGCCTGCTGGTCGGTGTCGAGACCGGGCCGCGGCTGCCCACGCTGCTGCTGGCCGTCGGTGCCGACCGGGTCCGGCGGCTGCTCGGCGCCTGACCCGGCCGGCCGCCGGCGGCCCGGTGGCCGGGCC
>NZ_JAAVJB010000030.1 GCF_012034385.1 Streptomyces spiramenti | reverse complement strand
GAGCGGAGGCGGACTCCGGCGGACCGCCCGGCGCTGCGGGCCCACCGCCGCCGACGCCGCCGGCGGACACCCTCCCGCCGCCCGTCGGTGGACGCCAGCAGCGCGCCTCCACCGAGGCGTTGCGCCGCCTCGCCGCGGACCCCTCGGTCCGCCAGAGCGAGGCGGGGCGTCGGCTGCTGCAGTGGCTCCACAGCCACGTGGTGCTCGACGACACCTGGCAGCGCCACATCGAGGCCGTGCCACCGCACCGCGCCGGGACCGTCGCCGAAGTGGCGCTGCAGTCCTCACGCGTCTGGAAGCGCTTCGGCGAGGAGCTGACACGGCGCAAGTTCCAAGGACACTCCGCGGGTACGGACACCGCGGACCGCACCGACCCTCGAAACCGACCCCCACATCTCGGGAGCTGAAGGTGACCTCCGCCGCCATCACCAGAGCCGTGCACCGCGTCATCGACGACATGCACGCCAACCTGGGCCAGGAACTCACCATAGACGACATGGCACGCACCGCCATGTTCAGCAAGTTCCACTTCACCAGGGTGTTCCGGGACGTCACCGGCACCTCCCCCGGCAGGTACCTCTCCGCCGTCCGACTGCAGGAGGCGAAGAGGCTGCTGCTGGACACCGAGTTCAGCATCGCCGACATCAGCAGCCAGGTCGGGTACAGCAGCGTGGGGACGTTCAGTTCCCGGTTCAAGTCCTGCGTCGGGCTCTCCCCGAGCATGTTCCGGAAGCTCCGCGGCCTCTCCACCGGCATCGCCGCCGATGCGGACCGGCTGGAGGCAGCCGGCACACGGCCGGGGCCGACGCTGCGCGGTTCCGTCAGTATCGGTCCCGACCGCCTGCCCGGCTACTGCTTCCTCGGGCTGTTCCCGACTCCGGTGCCCCAGGGGCGACCCGCCCGGTGCACGGTGCTCGACGCTCCGGGCGCGTTCGAGCTCGACGACCTCCCCACGGGCCGCTGGTACGTCCTGGTCCACTCCGTGCCGTACGGCCGGGAGAACACGCCGTCGGGAACCGACGGCGAGTCGGTCGTCTCGGTCGGCCGGTACGGACCGCTGTACATCCAGCCGGGTGTCGTCCTCGCCCGGGTGGCGATCCCGATGCGCCCGCTGGCGGTCGTCGACCCGCCGATCCTGATGGCGTTGCAGGACCTGCGCGGCGGCGCCCTGGTGTGACGACAGCCCGGTCGGGGGGGGCGTCGCCCCCGCCGACCGGGCCTGTCCGTCTCAAGCCGCCCGCCGAACCGTGACGGGGAGCTCGCCGCGCATCCGGAGCGACAGCATCGGCTCGGGCACGACCCGGTGGCCCGGCAGCAGCGCGAGGTCCAGGTCGCGCGTGACGACGGCCGTGACGAACACCGCCTCCATCATGCCCAGGGTGCTGCCGACGCAGAACCGCGCGCCGGCACCGAAGGGGATGTAGGCGTAGCGCGGACGTCGGGCCACCTGGTCGGCTGCGAAGCGTTCCGGGTCGAACTCCTCGGGCCGGTCCCAGAACTCGCGGTGCCGGTGCATCGTGTACGGGGAGACCAGCACGTCGGCTCCCGCCGTCACCGCGTACCCGCCGATCTCGTCGTCGGCCACCGCCACGCGCGGCAGCATCCAGACCGGCGGGTAGAGCCGCAGCGCCTCCTGGACCACCTGGGTCGTGTAGGTGAGCGCCCCGAGGTCCGCCGCTTCGGGCAACCTCTCGCCGAGTACGGCCCGGGCCTCCTCCCGGACCCGGTCCCGGGTCGCGGGATGGCGGGTCAGCAGCCAGAGCGTCCAGCCCAGGGTGCTGGCCGTGGTCTCGTGGCCCGCCAGCAGCATCGTCACCAGGCCGTCGCGGAGCATGCGGCGGGCCCCGTCGGCGTCCGGTCGGCGACGGGCCGCCCGGATCATCAGCGCCAGCGCGTCGTCCTCGCCGCCGGCGGCGTCCATGCGCGCCGACCGGTCCGCGACCAGCTCGCCGACGATCCGGCTCAGGTCCCGTCGCGCCGCGCGGAACCTGCGGCGGGACCCCAGTGGCACCCAGCCGGGGACCACCCCCTGCGTGACCATGTCGAACAGCGCCTGGTCCTGGACCGCTTCGAAGTCGTGGGCGAGGCGGCCGTCGTCCCGGACCTCCGTCTCCAGCAGCGCGCCGCCCAGCACGCCCAGGGTCAGGCCGGTGACCTGCTGGAGCAGGTCCACCGGCCCCGTTCCCTCGCGCGCCGCCAGCTCCCGGACCAGCCGGCCCGTCTCCTCGGCGACGACCGCGGAGCGGGCGTTGACACGTCCCGGCCTGAACGCGGGCCGCAGCAGTTCACGTTGCTCGCGCCAGACCTCGCCGTCGCTGGTCAGCAGGCCGTCCCCCAGCGCGCCGCGCGACTCCACCTGCCCGATGCCCTTGTGGTAGTTGGCGCCGTTGTCCGCCAGGACGTGCTTGGCGTACTCGGGGCGGTTGAACACGTACATGGTGCGGGGTCCGGCGGCGATGCGGACGGCGTCACCGATCCGGGCGGCCTCCCGGACCATCCCGAGGCGGTCGGTCACCAGCATCCGCAGCAGCCTCGGCATCTCCGCCGGCCGGGGCCCCGGCGGGCGGGCGTTCACGCGGCGGCCCCGGTGGGGCGCGCCGCGACCGTGGTGAACAGGCCCCGGTGGTAGCCGAGGCTGTCCCGGTCGGGGTCGACGGACATCTCCAGGACCCGGCCGAGGTGGACGACGTGGTCCCCGCCGTCGTAGTGGCGCCAGCTCTCGCAGGCGAAGTGCGCCACCGCACCCGCGATGAGCGGCGCGTCGACGTACCGGCTGCGCACCAGCGGCACGCCGGCGAACTGCTCGGCGCCGTCGGGACGGGCGCGGTCCGCGAAGTGCACGGCGACGTCACGCTGATCGGCGGCGAGCACCGAGACGGCGAAGGACGGGGAGCGGTCGATCAGGCCGTTCATCACCGCCTCACGGCCCACGCACACCAGGACCAGCGGCGGGTCGAGCGAGACCGAGGTGAAGGAGTTGGCCGTCATGCCGCGCGGCTGCGGGCCGCCGACGGTCACCACCGTCACCCCCGTGGCGAAGGCCCCGAAAGCGGCGCGCAGCGTCTCGCGGTCGTCCGCGCACGCCACCCGGGCGGGGCCGGTCACGCCGCGCTCCGGCGGTCGGTGTCAGCGGCCCGGTACGGCTCCAACGCGCGGGAGAGCGCCTCGGGGAGCACCGCCGGCACCGTCGCCGTGTTGGGGCCGCGCATGCAGGCGATCCGCTGCCGTCCGCGCGCCACCAGCGTCTCCGCCCCGGCCTGGTCCAGTCGCACGTAGTCGAAGGAGAACTCGATCTGTGTGCGAGCCTGTTCGAGCAGCCGCATCCGGACGGACAGCTCGTCGAAGGCGGTGATCTCCGCGTAGAACTCGCAGTCCACCCGGAGGGTGAACAACTTGAGGTCGTCCCGGAGGTCGGCGAGGACCGCCGGAGCGCGCTCCTTGAGGAAGAGCTCGCGGCACCGGCCCTGCCACCGGAGGTAGTTGACGTAGTACACGTTGCCCACGAGGTTGGTCTCCTCGAAGCCGACGGTGTGCCGGTACTCGAAGTACTCCGCTGACATGGTCTATGGCCGCCTTTCGTCCGGGGACGCGCCGTTGAGGAGAAGAGCGATGACGACGGGTTCGGGGACCGCCCGAAGCCGGGTGGTGAAGGTCGCCACCCGGAGCGCGCCGGAGGCGAAGAGCTGCCAGCCGGCCGCGGGGTCCGGGGGCAGCGCGGTCACGGGCGCGCCGGGGGCGACGCCCTGTTTCCTGAGGCACTCCAGGACGCCCCAGACCCGGGTGGCCGCGGTGTCGGGCGTCTCCCCCCGCTCCGCGGCGACCCGCCGCGCCAGAGGGGCGCACTCCCCCAGGAGCCGGTCCACCTCCGTGGCGGTCCGGGGCGCGACACGTTCGATGTCGCAGGTGACGGGGGCGGGTGAGACGGCCGTGACGGTCACGTCGGCGCCGTGCGAGGAGCTGACCGAGAGGCCGTCGCCGAGTTCGGGGCGGCCGTCGGGCCGGTAGTGGATGTCCGCCGGCCGGTCCAGCGACCGGGAGGCGGCGAGCGCCGTGAGCAGTCGGCGTTCGGCGACACTGCCCACCGGGCGGCCGGCATGGGGTTCCACCGTCACGGCCACCGGGTCCGCCGTGTACCGGGCCAGGGCCCGCTCCAGGTAGGGGCCGAGCAGCGCCGGCGCCCACGGACCCGTCGCATCGGTGCGTCGCACCGCGCGCAGGGTCAGTCCCTCCCAGCGTTCCACCACGGCGCCTTCGCTGTCGCGCACCGCGATGTCGTAGACGTAGGTGTCCCCGTCGCTGCCGCGTTCGACCGCGGAGAACCGGAGCGCCGAACGCGGTGGTACACCGGCCGCGAGCGGCACGACGCGGTCGACGGCGAGCGGCAGGAGCGTGGCGTCGGGGACGCAGACCTGGTTGCCGTGCATGAGGGCGTCCCGTCCTCCCGGGTCGGCCAGCAGCATCCGGTCGGGCAGGTACGCGGCGAACCAACTGCCCGGGGCGGCCGGCAGCAGCTCCGCGTCCACGTGGCGGGCGGCGGCACGGTGGAACCGGGCCAGCCGACGGAACCGGCCGCCCTGGAAGAGCACGGGGCCGTAGAGGTCGGCGCCGGGTTCCAGGCTCACCGGTGGGGCGCCCGCCGCGGACCGCAGCGGCGGCCCGTCGCAGGCGGGGCCGGCGCCGTGGACCAGGCGCGCCCGGAAGTGGTCGACGGCGAAGGCGGTGTCCTCCGCCCGGATCGCGACCTCGACCGTGTCCGCGCCGGTGACGGTCGCGGCGATCCTGATGCGGGTGCTGCCCTCCGGGGGCACCACGACGGGGCGGTCGAACCGCAGCTGTTCCAGCGTGGGCACCCGGTCGTCCCCGGTCGCCGCCGACGCCACCTGGCACATGGCCTCCATCCCGAGGACGGCGGGGAGCAGCAGGTCGCCGTCGAGGAGGTGGTCGGCGAGGTACGGGTCGGTTCCCGCGTTCAGTTCGACCTCGGTCACCAACTCGACGCCGTGGTAGCGCAGCAGGGGGTCGCCGACGAAGCGGAGCATCGGCAGCGGAGGGGCTTCCCGCCGCACGGTGTCGATGCGACCGGTCCGACCGGAGACCACGGTGACGACCGGTGCGTCCGGGTCGTCCACCAGCCGCACCAGCACGTCGAGCCCTTCCGCCGGGGTGATGGCGGTGATCCCCTCCCGGGTGAGCGATTCCACGACGGCCAGCCGCTCCCCCATGCCGACACCGGCCCAGACGGACCACTCCAGACAGCGGGCGCGGAGCCCCGGGCGGGTGCGCGCGGCTTCCTCGGTGAGGTCGGCCAGCCACTCGTTGGCGACGGCGTAGTGCGCCTCGCCGGGGAGCCCCGCGCGGCCGATGACGCTTCCGAAGGTCACCAGCAGTCGCAGCCGCTCGGGTTCCAGCGCGGCGAGCAGGTTCCGCAGGCCCTCCACCTTGGGTGCGACGGTCCGCGCCAGGGCGTCGGCGTCGAGTGCGGCGAGCGGGGTGGGCTCGTTGCGGCCGGCGCCGTGCAGCAGGGCGGTCACGGGGCCGAGTTCGTCGCGGAACCCGGCCACGGCCGCTGCCACCTCGTCCGCCCGGACCACGTCGGCGCGGGCGTACCGGACGGTCACCCCGGCCGCGGCGATGCGGGCCAGGTTGGCGGCCAGCTCGGCGTCGTGGGCGGGGTCGGACCGGCCGAGGAGCGCCAGCGAGGCCCCGGTGGCGCGGGCGAGGACGAGGGCCGACTCGGCGGAGATGCCCTTGCCACCGCCGGTGACGAGCAGCACGTCGGCGGCGGTGAGGACCGGCTCGGTCCGCTCCGGGGTGTGCGGCAGCGCGCTCAGGGTGGGCACGCGCCGCGTGCCGTCGCCCTCGACGACCACCTCGCTGAACCCCTCGGTGGCGGCCACCTCCGCGAGGACGCGGTCCGCCGCGTCGTCGCCGTCCGGGGGCAGGTGGACCACCGTGGTCCGGAGGTTCCCTGCTTCCTGGTGCAGGGTCTTGGCGAGGCCGGCGGCACCGACTCCGTGCTGCACCAGGACGAACCGGTCCGGCGGGTCGGCGAGCGCCCGTTGGGCCGCGCGCAGCACCAGGGCCACCTCCTCGGTGGCGCACCCCGGTGGCAGGCAGGCGAGCACTCCCGACCCCACTCCTCCGCGTCGGAGGCGGTCGCGGATCGTGTGCGCGCGGGTGTCGCCGGGGGTGGCGAAGAGCTCCCAGTCGCCGTCGTCCCCGCGGGGCGCGGGGGTGGGGGGCGGCTCGGGGACCAGCCGCACGGCGAAGGGCCGCACCCAGCCGGCGGCGCCGGCGATCGGCGGGTCGGGGTGCCGGGTGGCGGCGGTGTCGCGGAGGCCGTCGAGCACGTCCGCCACCTCGGCGAGGGTCGCCGTGGCGAAGTTCGACGGTGTCTGGCTCACGGCGACGCCGACGCGGGCGGCGGCCAGGTTGACGAGTTGGCCGACCGCGATGGAGCTGAGGTGGAGGTCGTCGAGGAGCCGGCTGTCGTTCCGCACCAGGTCGACGGGGAGTTCGACACGTTCGGCGACGACCTGGCGGAGCACCGCGAGCGCTCCGGTGCCGGTCGGCGGTGGTGCGGTGGCCGCCGGTTCCGGGGTGGGCGGGCTGTCCCCGCTCCGCTGGTCGGGCAGAGGGCCGGTCGAGGCCGACCGGGTCGCCCCGGGTGCTGGCAGGGCATCGGCGGAGGTCGTGGGCAGCCGTCGCGGCTGCCGGGTCGGGGTGTCGAGCGGCGCCGCTTCACACGGGTTCGCCAGGAAGTCGAACTCCTGGCCGATCTCCAGCGGGCGGATCAGTCGGTCGTCGAACAGCCGCGCCGGTTCCACGGGCACCCCGACCACATAAGCGGCGGCCACCACGCCCAGCAGCCCGCGCAGCGACTCGGACTCGCTGTCCACGGGAACCGCCGGCAGACCGGTGACCGCGGTCGCCAGGCCGCTCAACACGCGCCCGGGGCCCACCTCCACGAAGAGGTCGACCTCCTCGGCGGCGGTGGTGACGGCTTCCGCGAACCGGACGGGGGCGGTGATCTGGCGCCGGAGCAGCGACGTCAGGTCGGCATCGGGGTCGAGCACCCGTCCGGTGACCGTGGACACGACCCGGGCCTCGGTGGGTCGGACGGGGCGGCTCGCGAGCCACTGTCCGAAGTGCTCGGCGGCGGCGGCCACCAGCGGCGAGTGGAATGCCCGGTCGACGGCGAGCCGGAAAGTGCCCACCCCCTGGGCGCCGGCCCTCGCCACGGTCTCCTCGACCCCTTCGGGGGAGCCCGAGACGACGGTCTGCTCCGCCCCGTTGCGGGCGGCCACGACCACGTCCACGCCCTCGATCAGGTTCTCGGCGGCACGGTGGCCCACGGCGAGGGACGCCATGGCGCCCGGCTCGCCCTTCTCCTCCATCGCGCGTCCGCGAACGGTCGCTGCGCGCAGCACGTCGTCCTCGGAGTACGCCCCCGCCCAGTGGAGCGCCGTCAGCTCGCCGAGGCTGTGTCCGACGGCGCAGACCCCCTCCACCCGCAGCGCCTCCAGGACGCGGAGGGCCGCGAGGGAGCCGGCGACGATCCGGGGCTGTGCCGCTGCGGTGGAACGCGGGTCGGTGGTGGCAGCGAGGCCGTCGCGAGTGTGGCGCTCGACGGCGCGGTACGTCTCGTCGGCCTCGGTGAACCTGCGGCGGAGCGCGCCTTCGGCAGTGCCCGTCGCTCCCTGACCGGGGAAGAGCAGGCCGACGCGGGCCCTGCCCCCGACCACACCGAGCGCGCCGTGTCCACCCGGGTCGAGACGGCTGGTGGTGCCGGCGTCCAGCGCCCGTGCCAGCTCCCGCAGGCTGCCCTCGGCCTCCTGGGGCGAACCGACCACCACGCCCGCCCGGTAGCGGTTCCCGCCGCACCGCCCCAGCAGTGCCGCCGCCAGGTCGGCGAGCTGTGCGTAGGACAGCGTGCCGGCGAACTCGGCGGTCTCCAGCAGGAGTCGTGACAGGGCCTCCGGGGAGTCGGCGTCGAAGAGCAGCAGCTCGGCGTCCTGCGCCGACCGGGCAAGGGAGACCGACCGTCGTCCGGTCGGCCTCCGGCGGGTCCCCGGGGCGTTCTCCAGCACGAGGTGCGTGTTGATCCCGCCGAAGCCCATGGCGCTGACTCCGGCCCGCCGGACCCCGGTGTCCGGCCACTCCTCCGCGACCGCGAGGGGGCGCAGCGCGGCCCCGGGGCCGGTCAACAGCTCATGGGGGTCGACGCATCCGACGGTGGGGGGCAGCATCCGCTGGTCGACGGCCATGACGGTCTTGATGAGACCGGCGACGCCTGCCGCTGCCTTGGTGTGCCCGATCGTGCCCTTCACCGAGGTGATCACCGCGGCGGGGGCGTCCGGCGCGGCGGCGGCGCGCGCGGCGCCCAGCGCCGTCAGCTCGGCGGCGTCACCGACGGCCGTGCCCGTGCCGTGCCCCTCGAAGAGGGAGACGGTGCCGATGTCCACGCCGGCCCGGTCGTAGGCACGGCGCAGCGCGAGCCGGTAGCCGTCCACCTCGGGCCGGGTGATCCCGCCGAAGCCGTCGGAGGAGACGCCCCAGCCCCTGATCACCGCGTGGATCCGGTGACCGGCGGCGACGGCGTCCTCCACGCGCATCAGCACCACCATGCCGCAGCCCTCGCCCGGCCAGAAGCCGTTGCTGCGCTTGTCGTACATCCGCATCTCGCCGGTGGCGAGGGCGCCGGCCTTGGCGAAGCCGATGATCTCGAAGGGGTCGATCGACAGGTCGACCCCGCCCGCGACGGCGACGTCGATGTCGCCCTCCAGCAGCGCGCGGGCGGCGGTGATGGCCGACAGCAGCGAGGACGAGCAGGCCCCGTCCACCGTGTAGCCGCCGCCGCCCAGGTCGAAGTGGTTGCAGATCCGACCGGCGATGGTGTTGGAGAGACCGCCGGCCAGCGTGTCCTCGTCCACCTCGGGGAACGGCTCCTTGTAGCGGATCTCGGCGCCGGCGAGGAACTCCGCGACGCGGTCCCCGTCCCAGCCCTCGTCGAGCAGCGCCCGTGTCATGACCCGTCGGACGTAGGGCCATCGCAGTCTCATCACGTTGGCGCGGGTGAACTCGCCGGTGAGGGTGTTGCCGACGATCACGCCGGTGCGGGTGCGCGGCAGGTCGCCCGCCGCGGTGAACCCGGCGTCGGTCAGCGCCCGCCGGGCCGTGTCCAGGGCGAGCCAGTGGGTGAGGTCGGTGGACCGGTACGTGCTGCCGGGTACCCGGTGCGCGCCGCGGTCGAACCGGTAGCCCTCCAGGACGGCGGCGGTACGCGCGTAGAACCGGTCCGGCGCCGACGGGTCGGGGTCCCAGTAGTCCGCGGCACGGGTCCGCACGTCCGGCAGCCGCCGGAACGCCCGTCGGCCGGCCAGCGCGTTCTCCCACAGCTCCCTCGGCGTGGTCGCGTCCGGGTACCGGCACGCCATGCCGACGATCGCGATTCCCGTCATGTCGCCACCGCCGCCTTCTCGCGGCCCGTGGAGTCGTCGTCCGCTCGCTCGTGGCAGGCGCAGCTCCCGACGCAACCCGCCTGGCAGGGGCCGCTGAACGGGCTGCCGGGATCGGTCTCGGGTGAGCCGGTCGACGGCTGTTCCGCGCGGGTGCGGTCGAGTTCCTGTGCGCGGCGCAGCCGATCCGTCCCGTCCGCGACCCAGAGGTAGACGCCCCGGACGAGGCAGACCAGGGCGGTGGCGAAGAAGATGCCGTAGGCGACCCCCAACCCGGTGAGCAGGCCGTAGACGGCGGCGGTACCTCCGCCGAAGGCGATCTGGCCGAGTCGGGACCCGGGGGTCGTGCCGGGGTCGGAGATCATGTAGTTGCTGAAGAGGATGAAGGCGACCCCGGTCATCATCGCCAGCGCGGAGGGGATCGAGGTCCCGAAGAGCACCCCCCGGATCACCGCCTGCGCGGCGAAGCCCACGATCCAGCTGAGCACCAGCCACATCCGCCCGGTGAGCTTGGCGTTCAGCATCGTCCCCAAGGTGATGATGACGGCCGGCACCAGCCAGTCGAGCCCCCCGTCGATGTTCTCGGTGAACTGGTACGGCGGCGCGATGCTCGCCCAGGGCAGCACCAGCAGGATCACGGTGATGCCGAGGTTGGAGGGGTTCATGAAGTGGCGGAGCCGTCCGCGCACCGGGGCCCGCAGGACCCACTTGGCGCCGATGGCGACGACCACGCCGAAGACCAGCCCCCAGACCATGTCGTTGACGTAGATGAGCATGTTCACGGCGAGGCCGGTGATGTGGGCGGGGTAGAGGAACTCGGCGAAGCCGCGCATGCCGCCGCCGAGGAATCGGGGGGCGCGGCCGTCGACGCCGGCCGCCACCGTCTCCAGCAGGATCTCGGTGCCGTACGCGACCAGGAGCGCGAGCAGCGGCCAGGTCCAGGGCTGTTCGAAGCCGAGCACGGTGTAGCCGAGGATGTTGAGCACGGTGATGGAGATGGCGAACCGGCGCAGCGCGGTGACGATCTTGGGGCTGTGCCGTGCCTCTGCCGTCTCGGGTGTCACGGACATGGTCACTTCTCCCTGGCTTCGGAGCCGAGCTCGATCGTGTGCCTACCGGGGCTGAGCCGCAGCCTCTCCTCGCGGACCTCGCCCTCCTGGTCGCGCCAGGTGAGGTGGACGGGGACGGTGTTGCCGACGTCGTGGCCGAGGCCGACGTGCACCTCGGTGCTGCGCTTGCCGGAGTGGCCGCTGCCGCCGTCGACGTGGACGAGTCGCTCGGTGCCGTCGGGCAGCGTGACCCGCGCCTCGGCGCCGACTGCCGCGCCGCCGGACTCGTTGCAGAGCTTCAGCAGCAGGAACTCGCCCGGGGACTCGGTGGTGTTCCGGTAGAAGACGGGGTCGCCCCACTGGCGGGCGACCGCCATGTCGAGCCGACCGTCACCGGTGGTGTCGCCGGTCGCCACGCCGCGTGTCGGGATCGGGGAGTCCATGCCCAGCTCGTCGGCGATGTTGACGAACCGGCCCCCGTCGGAGCGCGCGAACAGCCGCAGCGGTTGGTTGCCGGCGATGTCGTCGCCGAGCTCGACGTTGGGCCACCACATCGGGTTGGCGGTCAGGGCGTCGTTGGTCGCCGCGAGTTCCTGGAGCTGGGGCCAGCGGTTGGTCTTGCCCCTGACGAAGCCGACCGCCTGCGCCACCTCCGGCACGCCGTCGTTGTCGAGGTCGGCCGCCTTGATGTCCCAGCCCCAACCGGCCCAGGCGAGACGCAGCGCCGTGCTGCGGTCGACGAAGGGCGCGTCGCCGTCGAGGAACCGCTCGCGGGCCTCCTCACGGTCGGCGGCGGTGTTCATGAAGGCGTGGTTGGACTCCTGGATGCCGAAGGAGGTGGTGATGTTGCTGACGAGGAAGTCGAACGTGCCGTTCCCGTCGAGGTCGACGAAGTCGACGCCCATCCCCTTGAACGAGGTGCTGCCCAGCAGCTTCGACTTCGGCACGGTGCCGTCCCTGGGCGAGGTGACCTCCTCGAACCTCAGCCGGCCGGGCTCGGAACGGTTGTGCAGCAGCGAGGAGGTGCCGAAGTCGTGCCCGAGGAACAGCTCGGGGAGGTGGTCGCCGTCGAGGTCCGCGGCTGCGGCGGCGAGCACCCAACCGTTGCTGAGCTCCTCCGGCAGGGCGGCCTCGGACTTGACGTAGCCGTCCTCGGTCCAGAGGAAGAACTCGCCGCCCCCGCCGTTGCGGGCGCGCGAGAGCGAGTGGTTCATCGTGACGCCGCCGTCCCGGGTGGTGTCCAGCACTGGGCTCTCCGGGAAGTAGTTGCCGATGAAGATGTCGGGCCGCCCGTCCCCGTCGAAGTCGGCGACGGCGGCGGCGTTGGAGTGCCACAGTGGGCCCGAGTACCGCGGGCCCCCCTTGGAGGGCAGGAGCTCCACCGCCTCGAAGGACTCCGCCGTCAGCGCGCCGCCCTCCGCGGGCCGGCGCTCGGTGGCGAGGTAGAGGATGGGTGTTCGGCCCCAGTAGTAGACGAGCAGGTCGGTGACCCCGTCGTCGTTGAAGTCACCGGGCACGCACCCCATCGGCGCCATCGTCTCGGTCACCGGCAGCGGATCGGGGTCCAGCACGAACGGCGCGTACGGTTCGCCCTCGCGGTTGGGTGCGGGGGTCACGACCACCTGGTCGGTCCGCGGATCGGTGATGCAGAGGTCGTTCGCGAGCCCGTCACCGTCGATGTCGTTCATCGCGATACCGGCACCGACCGAGGATATCCACCCCTGGATGTCCCGGTAGGCCTTGTTGACGGGTCGCACCTCTTTCTTCTCGTACCCGGACGGCATCGATATCGCCATGGCCTCGAAACCGAAACCGCTCGCGACCTCGCGCCGTTCCTCCGCCGAGGGCTCGGGAATACGAACAATGTAGTAGGTACCCAGCATGAGCACGACCGCGATGACACCTGCCGTGTTCCTGCGCGCCCATCCGACCGCCTTCATCACGCTGAATCTTCCTTTCCGGGGGGAATTCGGGAGGCAAGGGCGGACGCGATTCCGTCACGCCACTCCTCGTACACCGTGGTTCCGGGGAGTGGCGGTCCGGCGGGCCTCAGCTCGGTGCAGAGCCGTGCCGCCTCCGCCGCGGTCGTCCCGCAGATCACCGCGGTCGCCCGCTCGGTGTGCGGCACCTCGGTGCCGGCCAGCAGCCGGGCCTCGGCCGCGAACGCGGCGCCCTGTGCGAGGCGGTACCGGTGCTCGCCCGCATGGGCGACCAGTGCCCGCAGCTCCGACTCGTCCGCGGAGCCCGCGTAGGTCGCTGCCAGCCCGGTCCCCGCGTAGAGATCGGGCCGCCGGTGCGCCGGGAACGCCTCGACGAGCGCCGCCACCCGGTCCGGGCAGGCGCCGCCGACGAACCACAGCGCCCGGCCGATGCCCTGGTCCACGACGCGCGCCGAGGCGTCGTCGGGCCCGCCCGCCCAGCTGAACCGGACGGGTTCGCCCGGGTTCCGCACGTACCGGTCGGTGCGGAAGTACGCCTGGTGGAACCCGTATCCGTCGAGAATCAACCAACGCAGCAGGGGGTCGGTGCGCCGCACGTCGGGCCACCGGAACCGGGGCAGCCGCGCCATCGCCCAGCCGATGCCGACGTACACCATGTAGACGTGGCGCCGACCGTTCCCGGCGAGCAGCCCGGCCAGGCGACCCCGGTGACCGGGCAGCGCGTCGTACACCGTCGCGCCCATCCCGGCCCCCTCGTAGGCGAAGCCCCGGTAGTCGCGCGGAATCTCCTCCAGGGATCTCTCCAACTCCCCGACCGAACCGGAACCGACCGCGAGAGAGAATCCGGAGAGGAACACCTTCCCGACGGTCTCCAGGTTCGTACGCGCTTCCTCGCTCTTCAGATGGAACCCCCTCTTTTCCAGGTTCGTCTCCGCCGGGGACGGAGTCAGCAACCTGCTCCTCATTACTCCCGCGAAGGAGGGCATGACGATCACCGCCTTTCATTGGACGGTTTTGCGGACCACCATCGAAAAGTAGAGGCCCCGAACGGGGTTCACCTACTTCTGGGATGCGGAGAAACGGTCCGAACGCAGTCGGACCGCGGTGCGCCACTGCTCGTAGACCGGGACGCCGGTTGTCGCGGGGCCGAGTGCGTCGCCGCAGTCGTCGGCGAACGCCGCCGCCGCCTCCACCGTCAGACCGGTCAGCACCCGCGTCGCACCGGTGGTGTGCTCGGGGACGTGGCCGGCGAGGTGCCGTGCCTTCGCCGCGAAGACCGCTCCCTGGCGCAGGTGACCCGTCCATCTGCCCGCGTCGTCCCGCAGCGCCGACAGTGCGGACGCGCTCGCGCCGCCGGCGAACGTGGCGGCGAGGCCGACGCCGCTCCACAGGTCCGCCCGCCGGTCGAACGCGAACCGGTGAACGGCGGATGCCACGTCCTGCGGCCGGGCGCCGTGCACGAACCACAGGGCTCGGCCGACGCCCTGGTCCACCGCGCGCGGGAAGTACTCCGCGTCGCCCTCCCAGGCGTAGCGCCGGGGGCGGTGCTGGGAGTCGATCCAGCGGCGGTTGTCGAAGTAGGCGCGGTCGAAGCCGTATCCGTCCACCGCCAGCCAGCTCATCCGCGGGTACGCCCACGGCTCGGTGAAGCGCGGCACCGCGCGGCGCCAGACGGCACGGGGGAGCCGGGCCATGGCGAAGCCGATCCCGATGTGGTTGAGCAGGATGTGGGGACGGCCCGCTCCGTCGAGCAGCGCACGGGTGCGGTGGCGGGCGGGGCCCATGGCGTCCCTGATCACGCAGGCCATCGTGGCACCCTCGTAGGCGAACCCCCGGGCCTCCGGCGCGACCAGCGCGAGTCGGGCGGCGGTCTCCGCGGGCGAGCCGTCCGCGATGCCCCACTCGAAGCCGCAGACCACCGCCTGCGGGATGGCCCCCAGTCGCCGTGCGACCGGGGTGTCCCCGCCGGGGAAGCCGCGGCCCTCCGGCGTCACCCGGGACAGCGACGGGGCCGTCACCGTCCTACGGACCGCTCCGATGACTCCTGCCATGTCCGGCCTCCGCTCGATTCGCTCGCCACACCAGCGGCCTCATGGTGGGACGGGAGCGGACGGCGGGCATCTCCCGACGTGCCGAGGGGGCTCCGCCGCGGCGCGGTCGGTGTCGGGGTCGGCCTGAACGGCGGCCTGTTCGAGTCGTGACGTCAGTCGTCGCCCACGGCCACGTCCTCGGCGTGCAGCCGGGCGCCGCACTCCGCACAGCGGAGCTCGACCCGCACGGCGCCGCCGCAGCCGCGGTGGGCGGGGTCGATCGGCGGCGCGGAGACCCCCGGCAGCCGCTGCTCGGCCCACTGGGTCAGCGCGATCACCGCGTGGGCCAGGTCCCGGCCGGACGGGGTGAGGACGTAGTCGAAGCGGGGCGGGCGCTCCTGGTAGGGGACGCGCTCCAGGACGCCGTGCTCCATCAGGCGGCGCAGCCGCTTGTTGAGGGTGTTGCGGGCGATGTCGAGCTCCTCGGTGAAGCCCTCGAACCGCCGGGTGCCGAGCAGCGCCGACCGCACGATCAGGAGCGTCCAGCGTTCCCCGACGACCTCAAGGGAGCGCGCCAGGTTGCACTCCTGCCCCACGTAGGTGTGCTTCAGCATGCGACCAGGGTAGAGGGCGCGGCGCCGCCGCACCCAGGACGCAGTAGGCGTACGCGGCGGACACCATGGTCATGTGGTGGTGCCAACCCGGGTACGAGCGGCCCTCGAAGTCCGCCATGCCGAACTCCGCGGCCAGCCGACGCACCGCCAGTCGACTGACCCGCGGGGTGTTCAAGAGTGTCGTGTGCACCTCGATCGAACGGTCCGCCAGGGAGGTCAGCCAGAGCCGTTGATGACGCCGGCCGGGCACCGCGAGCAGGACGTGTGGGGCGGCGGCCCGCTCGGCGACGAGACCGGGGACACCCACCTGGCTGACCGTCACCGCCTGCGGGGTGCCGTCGGTGGGTGGCTGCTGGGCCGGTACTCCCTCGGCCCCGAGGTGGAAGAGGCTACGCGCGGAGACCTCGACGCCGGGACGGGCGGTGGCACCGCGGCCGGGGCGTCTGCCGAGCATGACGCGGAAGCCGTCGGGGACGGCGACCATGAAGTCCAGGCCCCGCCGGCTGAGGGTCCGCACGACGCGCTCCGCGTCGTTGCAGCCGCTGAGGTCGGCGACCACCGGTAACCGGGGCCCGGCGAGGTGGGCGAGGTTGTCGATCATCGACATCACGGTGTGCTCGATGGTCGGCACGTGCACCTCGTCCGGCACCCGGACCCGGTGGCGGCGGTCGCGGTCGAGGTCCCAGGGACCGGGGAGCAGCAGCTGCCAGTCCACCGGGACGGCGCACTCCGGCCCGGTCAGGAACATGCCGACCCCCAGCTGGCACACGGCGGACCGTCCGGTGGAGCTCACGAACCGGCGGTGCACGCCGCAGGAGTGGGGGCCCCGCTTGCGGAGCAGCGCCACGTCCACGGTCCAGGCGCGCGCGTCCATCCGCGGCTCCACCCAGTCCGCGAGGACGCGGCGGGTCGGCGCCCATTCCCAGGGGCTGGTGTTGATGAACTGGTGGAGCGACTGCGAGGCGGTCGGCGAGTCGGTCACCGCCGCCGCGAGGCTGCGCACGGTCTTCTTGCCGGGCGCCGTCACCAGGCCGGTCAGGTAGGCGTGGGCCCAGCGGCGCTGGTCGGCGCGAGGCAGGTGCGCAAAGAGAGGGGCGGCGTACGAGAGCGTGGGACCGTGCGCAGCCGCGACACCGCCAGTGTTCATGTTCCGTTCCTTCCGCCACCGAACGACCGCGGTCGCTGACCGCGACCGCTCCGACAACCGCCAAAGAATAGCCACGACCCGCAACTTCGCAGGGCGGCGGTCAACACCCCTGCGACTTGGGCAGGTTCACGCGTCGGAGCACCCCCAGTCTGCCGTCCGCGGGCGAGCCGGGTAGAGGAGTTACAGCAGTTTTGGAGATGCGCGACCGCTGGGCCCGGCTGAATGATTGAGCCCCGCACGCTGTCACCACGCGTGCGTTCCGCGCCGTCCCACCGCGCGTCTCCCACCTGCAACACATGGAGCACCATGAGCACCGTTGAATCGGCCGACGGCACCCCGATCGCCTACGACAGCACCGGCACCGGCACCCCCGTCATCCTGGTGGGCGGCTCGTTCAGCCGCCGCCACCACCCGACGATGACGCAGCTCGCCGAGGCACTCAGCCCGCACCACACCGTCTACAACTACGACCGGCGGGGCCGCGGCGACAGTGGCGACGCCGACACCTACACCACCCAGCGCGAGGTGGAGGACCTCGCGGCCCTCGCCGAGGCCGCCGGCGGCGAGGTGAACGTCTTCGGCCTCTCGGCCGGGGGCGCCCTCGCGCTGAAGGCCGCCGCCGCCGGGGTCTCCTTCTCCCGCGTGGTCGTCTACGACCCGCCGTTCGTGGTGGACGAGACCGGCCCCCGTCCTCCCGAGGGGTTCCGCGCCGAGCTGGAGGAGCTGGCCGCCACCGACCGACGCGGCGACGCCGTCGAGCTGTTCATGACCAGGGCCATGGGCGCCCCCGCCGAGGCCGTCGCCGGAATGCGGGCGGCCCCCTTCTGGGGCGGGCTGGAGAGCCTGGCCCACACCCTGGCCTACGACACCGCGCTGCTCGGTGACTTCTCGCTGCCGACCGAGGAGCTCGGCGCCGTCACCACCCCGGTGCTGGTCGCCCACGGCGACCAGACCCCGCCGTGGCTCCACGCCGGGGCGCGCGCCACCGCCGAGGCGCTCGCCAACGGCGAGCTCCAGACCCTGAAGGGCCAGGGCATCGAGATCGACCCCGTCGCGCTCGCGCCCGAGCTGGTCGCGTTCTACGCCAAGTGACCCCCGCCCCGGCCTGCCCTTCCCCAGACCGTCCCCAGTCCCCCGGGACCACCGCTCGCCCGCTCGTGGTGAGCGGACCGACAAGGAGTAGACAATGCGCACATGGCTCAGCCGGTGCAGCGCGGTACCTGCCGCACGACGCGGCAAGTGGTTGATACTCGCGGCCTGGCTGATCGCAGCTATGGCGCTCGGACCACTCGCGGGCAAGCTCGCCGACGTCTCCGACACCAGCGCCAACGCGTTCCTGCCTCGTGGTGCGGAGTCGGCCGAGGTCAACACGCAGCTGGAGCAGTTCAGGACCGACGAACTGATGCCGGCGGTGGTCGTCTACACCAGTGACGGGGCCCTCGACGAGGAGGCGCGCGCCAAGGTCGAGACGGACCGGTCGCAGTACGCCGACCTCGCGGAGGGCGGCTCCGTCCCGGAGGCGGTGCCCTCCGAGGACGGCGAGGCCCTGATCGTGTCGGTGCCGTTGTCCGGCACTGACCAGGCGCTCCTGGCGGAGCGCATCGACGAGATCCGCGGGATCGCCGGAGCGGGCAACCCCGCCGGGGTGGAGGCACTCGTCGGAGGTGCAGGCGGTGCGACGGCGGACGCCTTCACCGTGTTCGAGTCCCTCGACGTGACGCTGATGTCCATCACCGCTCTGATCGTGGTGGCGCTGCTGCTGTTGACCTACCGCAGCCCGGTGCTCTGGCTGTTCCCCGTGATCGCGGTGGCCTTCGCCGCGGTGCTCACCCAGGTCGCGGCGTATCTGCTCGCCGAGTACGCGGGGCTCCAGGTCGACCCGCAGAGCTCGGGCGTCCTCATGGTGCTCGTGTTCGGTGTGGGCACCGACTACGCCCTGCTGCTGATCGCCCGCTACCGGGAGGAACTGCGCGCGGAGGAGGACCGGCACCTGGCCATGCGCACCGCGCTGCGCCGGACCCTGCCCGCGGTGATGGCCTCGGCGGCCACCGTCGCCGCCGGTCTGCTCTGCCTGGCCCTGGCGGACATGAACTCCTCCCGCTCGATGGGTCTGCTGGGCGTCGTCGGCATCGCCTTCGGCTTCCTCGCCATGGTGACGGTGCTGCCCGCGCTGCTGCTCGTGGCGGGCCGGTGGGTGTTCTGGCCGCGGATCCCGCACTTCGACGACCCCGCCCCCTCCGGCAACCGCTGGGAGCGGGTCGGCAACGCCGTCGCCGCACGCCCCCGCCTGTCCTGGGTGCTCTCGCTCGCCGCCGTGGCGGTGCTCGCGCTCAACATGTTCGGCTCCTCGATGGGGCTGCCGCAGTCCGGCTGGTTCCAGGAGACGCCGGAGTCGGTGCACGCCCAGGAACGGCTCTCCGAGCACTACCCCTCGGGTTCGGGTGACCCCACCATCCTGATCGCGCCGACCTCCGAGGTGGACACGGTCGTCGAGCAGGCCGGGGCGCTGCCGGGCGTCGACTCGGTCACGGTGGTCGCGACCAGCGCGGACGGCGAGCTGACGCAGCTGGCGGCCGTACTGTCCGGGACCCCGGACAGCGAGGAGGCGCTGGACACGGTCCGCGACCTGCGTTCCGACACCGACGCGCTGGTGGGAGGCACGACCGCGCAGACGCTGGACAAGGAGACCACCTTCGAGCGCGACCTGATGGTGGTGGTTCCTGCGGTGCTGCTGGTGGTGCTGCTGGTGCTGATCGCCCTGCTCCGCTCGCTGGTCGCCCCGCTCCTGCTGCTGGGGACCGTGGTGGTCTCCTACTTCGCGGCATTCGGCGCGTCCAACCTCCTGTTCACCCACGTCTACGGCCACGAGGGCATCGACTGGTCGATGCCGCTGCTCGGGTTCGTCTTCCTGGTGGCGCTGGGCATCGACTACAACATCTTCCTGATGCACCGCGTCCGGGAGGAGGTGCAACTCCTCGGCCATCAGCGGGGCGTCCTGGTGGGGCTGGCCCAGACGGGCGGGGTGATCACCTCCGCGGGGCTCGTCCTCGCCGGAACCTTCGCCGTGTTCGCGATCCTGCCCCTGGTGTCGATGGCCCAGATGGGGGTGATCGTCGGAGTCGGCGTGCTCATCGACACCTTCCTGGTCCGCACGGTCCTCGTGCCGGCGCTCGCGCTCGACCTCGGCGGTGAGCGCTTCTGGTGGCCCAAGGTGCCGCAGCGCGAGGACGCGGAGCCCGCCGCCCCCGAGCGGTCCGACGACGAGTCCTCCACTCCGGCAGCCGTCTGACGCACGCCCCGAACGCCCCGTCCCGTCGCCCCTGGCGGGACGGGGCGTTCGGCGTCGGGGGCGGCGCGGTCGCCGGGGGGCCACTCCCGCGCGGTGCCGCGCGGCAAGGCGGCACGCTGCGAGATGGCCGCGCCGACTCACCCGGCCATGATGGGCGGGGAATCCCGGGCACTCACGGAGATGTGGGGTACGAGCTGTGCGGACAGAGGACGACCCGTCGGCCGCGGCGCTGTGGCGCATGGCCAACCTGAGCACACCGATGGCGATCCGGGTGGCGGCGACGCTGCGGATCGCCGACCGGATCAGCGAGGGGCTGACCGACCCCGACGGCCTGGCCGACGCGGTCGGCGCCGACCGTGACGCGCTCCGCAGGCTGCTGCGCCACCTCGTGGTCCGCGGCGTGCTCACGCACTCCCCCGACGACGGGTACGGGCTCACCCCCCTGGGCGGGGCACTGCGCGAGGACCATCCGGCCGGGCTGCGGGCGTGGTTCGACATCGGGACCGGGGGGCGGGGCGAGCTCTCCTTCGTGGACCTGCTGCACTCGGTCCGGACCGGCGGGGCCGCCTTCCCGGTCCGCTACGGCAGGGGGTTCTGGGAGGACCTGGCGGACGACCCGGAACGCGCGGCCGTCTTCCACCGCGGGCTGGGAAGGGACGTCGCCCGGCGGGAGGGCGAGGTCGCCGCCGCCCTGGACTGGTCGCGGACGCGCTCCGTCGTCGACGTCGGCGGCGGCGACGGCTCGCTCCTCCGGTCGCTGCTCCTCGCCCATCCCCGTCTCTCCGGGACCGTGCTCGACCTGGCCGACGCCGCCGAGCGGGCCCGGGAGGAGTTCGCCGCAGCGGGGTTGGCGACACGAGCCCGGGCCGTCGCGGGGAGCTTCTTCGAGCCGCTACCGGCCGGCGCGGACGTCTACCTGCTCTCCCTGGTGCTGCACGACTGGGACGACGACGCCTGCGTCGCCGTCCTCTCGCGGTGCGCGGCGGCGGCAGGGCCGCGAGGAACGGTCCTGGTGGTGGAGTCCGTCGGCGCTGCCGGCGACGCGCGCCACACCGGGATGGATCTGCGGATGCTGTGCCTGTACGGAGCCCGCGAACGCGACGCGGACGACTTCACCGCCCTCGCGGCGCGTGCGGGGCTCCGGCTCGCCGGCGTCCGTCTCGGCGACCGGACCGCGTCGTTCGAGCTGCGGGCGGCCTGACCGCCGACCGGCCCGCCCCGACCCCGCCCCGTTCCACGGAGGACCGATGCCCGACTCCCGCATGTCCGCCGCCGAGGCGTTGACCGCGCTGTCCGCGCCCGGCGGACACGACGATCCCTACCCGCTGTACGAGGTGATCCGCCGTCACGGCGATGTCGTCGACGTCGCGCCGGGGCGGCTGGTCGTCACCGGCTACCGCGCCTGTGACGCGGCGCTGCGCGACCCGTTGCTGCGGGTGCAGGACGGCGCCGCCCAGGACGCGACGCGTCCTGGATGGCGGGGCCACTCCTCGCTGCGCGCCTTCGCCGCTTCCGTGCTCTTCACCAACCCGCCCGACCACGGACGCGTGCGGTCGCTGCTGGCTCCGGTGTTCGCCCCGGCGCGGGTGCGCGACATGCGGCCGGTGGTCGAGGAGATGACCGACCGCCTGCTGGACGGGCTGGCGGAGCGCCACGGCGACGGGACGCCGCTGGACCTCGTCGCGGAGTTCACCTCGCGTCTTCCGATGGCGGTGGTCATCGCCGTGCTCGGTTTCCCGGCGGCGGAGGAGCGGTGGTTCCGTGAGACGGCGTCGGCCGTGGCGGTGGCCACCGACGGCAGGCCGTCTGCGGATGCGATGGCCCGTGCCGACACCGCGATGGACGAGCTGACCGCCCACCTGGAGCGGGTCACCGCGGAACGACGCTCCTGCCCGCGGGAGGACCTGGTGACCGCCCTCACCCGCGTCCACGACGACGATCCGGGGCGGTTGGGCCGGGAGGAGCTGACGGGCAACCTCATGGTGCTGCTGACGGCCGGGTTCGAGACGACGAACTTCCTTCTCGGGCAGGGGGTCCTGCAGGCGCTGGCGTGCGCCGACCACGCCCGACGGCTGCGCGAGGACCCCGGTTTCGCGGCGGAGTTCGTCGAGGAGACCCTGCGGCTGGAGCCGCCCGTCCACGTGACCAGCCGGCGCGCCGCGGCCGACACCTCGCTGGAAGGCCGCCCGCTGCCGGCGGGCACCCGCGTCACCCTCCTGCTGGCCGCGGCCAACCGCGACCCGGCGCGGTTCCCGGACCCCGGCCGATTCGTCCCCGGCCGCTCCCCCGGTCGGGCGCTGAGCTTCGGCGCAGGCGGCCACTTCTGCCTGGGCGCGCACCTGGCCAGGTTGGAGGCGACGGTCGCGCTGCCCCGGCTGCTGCGGCGGTTCCCGGGGCTCAGGCGGGTGGCGGACCCCGTGCACCGGGACCGCTGGGTGGTCCGCGGCCCGGAGCGGCTCCCGGTCTCCGTCGGCGGCCCGCGCTCCGGCGGTCTCCCCGCCCGAGAGGGTGCGTGATACCCCGCGTCGGTTCGGGTCGCGGCGTCGGATCCGGTCAGCCGCACGGCGGAGGGGCGTCCTCGTGCCGGGTTGCACTCGAGCGCTCCTGACAACGCAGCAGACGGCCGTAGCCGGCGTCGCGGGCCCGGCGTGGGGTCTCCCACACGCGCTGAGCATCCACGGAGATGCGTGGCACCCACCACTGACCCAATGATGTCCGCAGTTCAGGCGTGATATGGCGGGATGTCCCCGAGGTGCGGACCGCGCCCACGCCCAATCACGGTTAGGGGTCGTAGTGACAGAACCGCTGAGGATCCTCGCGATCAACGGTTCGGAGCGGACCGGTAACACCACCGACGTCCTGCGGCACGCCGCGGCGAGCGCCCGGGAGCGCGGCGCCGGGTTCGAGGTGGTCGACCTCCGCGACATCCGGATGGAACGCTGCGGTCCCTGTGGGGACTGCAACACTCGCCCCGCGCCCTGCGTGCTGCCCGACGACGTCCCGGACGTGGTGCGCCGCATGGTCGCCGCCGACGCGATCGTCTTCGCCTCCCCCGTCCACGGCTTCGGCGCGGCCAGCCTGATGCAGACCTTCATCGAACGCGCGGGCGTCGGCTACCTGCGGTTCGACCGCCCGCTGAGCAACAAGGTCGCCGGGGTGATCTCCGTGGCCCGGCGCTACAGCGCGGGCGAGGTCTGGGCACAGCTCACGGCCAACGCCATGCTCAACCGCATGGTGTTGGTGGGGAGCGGTTTCCCCGCCACCGTGCACGCCCTGCACCGCGGCGACGCGCTCAAGGACTCCGAGGGCCTGACCAACGTGACCCGACTGATCCACCGCATGATCGACATGGCGGAGCTGCTCGCGGAGCACCGACGGCTGACCGGCCAGGACGTGCTGCTCGCTCCGCACGAGGTCAACGAGCGGGTCGGGTTGGCGGCCAACGCCGGCGAGGCGACGGCACCGCCGGCGGGGGCGTCGTGACGACGGCGCCGGCCGCCGGGTTCCTCACCGCGCACCGGCGGATGGCGGCGGCGCACTACGGGTTCTCGGGGGCCGCACGGCTCGACGCCTGGCGTGCGGAGCGGCTCACCGAGGTCGTACGCCACGTCCGGGCAAACTCGCCGTTCTACGGGCGGCACCTGGCCGGGGTCGACCCGGCCGCGGTCACCCCGGCGACGCTGCACCGGCTGCCCTTCACCACCAAGGACGATCTGCGCCGCGAGATGTACGAGGTGCTGAGCGGGCCGCTGTCGCAGGCCCGGGTGCACTACGAGACCAACGGGACGACCGGACCGGCGACGCCCTGCCCGCGTTCGGCCTTGGAGGTCGCCACCTCCAACACGGCGGTCGAGGCGAGCCTCCGGCACCTGGTCGGTGCCCACTTCGGGGACCGGTCGCCGGTGGTCGGCCTGATGGGCCCCTCGGAGCTCTACGCCTTCGGTGACGTCTTCGGCGAGGTGACCGGGGCGCTGGGGCTGTGCCACGTCAAGATCTGGCCGGAGTCGCCGCGGGTCGGCTACCGCAAGGCGCTGCGGCTGATCGACGAACTCGGCGTCGAGGTCCTGGTGTGCGCGCCCGCGCTGTGCCTGGAACTCGCCGCGGCGGCGGCCCGTCTGGGCCGGGACGTGGCGGAGCTCCCGGTCCGGCTCTTCCTCGTCCTCGGCGAGATCTGCACGCCCGAGTTCGCCGCCAACGTCGCCACCGTCTGGCCGCGGGCCGTCGTGCGCCCGGTGCTGTACGGCTCGCAGGAGGCGCTCTGCGTCGCCACCGGGTCGGAGGCCGGGACGCTCCATCTCGCGGCGCCGAACTACTTCCCGGAGCTGGTGGACCCGGACACCGGTGAGCCCGTTCCTGAGGGCGAGGACACCGGCGAGCTGGTGCTGACGATGCTGGTGCCCGGGAGCAAACCGCTCATCCGCTACCGCACCGGCGACGTGGTGCGGCTCTCCCCCGCGCCCGCGGGCGCGGCGCTGCCGGGACCGCTGGTCGAGGTCGTCGGCCGGGCGGCGGACCGGGTGGAGGTCAACGGCCGCCGGGTGTGGCCGGCCGAGCTGGAGTCCGCGGTCCTGCGGGGGGTCCGGGGCTGCCTCGGGTACCAGGTGGTCCTCGACCGCGACGCGGACGGGGACACCGTCACCGCGCGGATCCGGCTGCGGCACGGCGCGCCGCGCGAGCCCGCCGTCGCCGCCGCGGAGCGGTTGGCCGGGGTAACGGGAACACGTTCCTCGGTCGACCTCGTGGACGAGATCGACGGCGTCACCCACACCGGCGCGTACGTCAGTTGGAAGGCCGCGCGAGTGCTGGACAACAGGTCCGAGCCGGACGCGGCGGCCAGGGCGGCGCGGACGGCCGCCGATCGCAGGGCCGCGGCGCTGTGAGGGGGACGAAGGCCGTGACCGACGGCGGACGGCACACCGGGGCGGGCGTCCGGGTCACGACACGCAGCCGCCCGGTGCGTTCGCCGGAGGTGGTGCCGGTGTACCGGGCGCTCACGGAGAGGTTCGGCGCCGACCAGGTGTACCTCCTCCAGTCGGCGTCGGGCGACGAACGGGACGCGCGGCACCAGTTCGTCGGATTCGGCGCGGTCCTGTCGCTCTCGGTGACGCGGGGCGCGGTGCGGATCGGCGGCCTGCCCGAGCTGCGCGACCGCGCCGCGGCCCGGCTGGCCCCGCTGCTGGCCCGGGACGCCCGCGGGGTGCAGCGGTTGGCGGACCGCACGGACCTGTGGGAGGTCCTGCGGTCGGTGCGCGGCCTGTTCGACGCGGAGAGTTCGGCGACGGCCTTCCGCTTCGGCTTCCTCGCGGCTTTCGGCTACGACACGGCGCGGTACATCGAGGACCTGCCGCTGCTGATCGACCAACCGCCCGACCTCCCCGACGTGCACCTCGTGGTGCACCGCGGCTGCGTCGCGATGGACCTGCGCACGGGCCTCGCCGAGCTGCTGCTGCACGAGGCGGACGGCTGGCCGCCGCTTCCCCAGGCGGAGGTCGTCCGGCTGATCGAGCGGGCCCCGCTGACCCACCCCTCGGCGGCGCCGCCGACCGTGCCCGAGGCCGAGGTCTCCGACGACCTCACGGAGGAGGTCTTCACCGGCTGGGTCGAGCGCTGCCTGGCGCACATAGCCGTCGGCGACATCTACCAGGTGCAGATCGGCCACCAGTTGACGATGCGGTCGCGCGCCGACCCGGTCGACGTGTACCTGCGGCTGCTGGAACGCAACGCCTCGCCATACATGTACCTGGTGGGCATCGCCGGTCAGCGGCTCATCGGCGCCAGCCCCGAGCTCTTCGTGCGCGTCGAGGACGGGCTGGTGACGATGCGCCCGATCGCGGGGACCCTGCCGCACCGCGAGGGCGACGCCGGCGCGGCGGCCAGGCGGCTGCGCGGCGACCCCAAGGAGGTCGCCGAGCACACCATGCTGGTGGACCTGTGCCGCAACGACATCGGGCGGATCTGCGCCGAGGGGACGCTGGAGGTCCCGGAGCAGCTGACGATCGCGCGGTACTCGCACGTCCTGCACATGGTCTCGACGGTGGCGGGGCGCGCCGAGGCCGGGCGGGACAGCTTCGACGCGGTCGCCGCGACCTTCCCCGCGGGCACGATGACCGGCGCGCCGCGGATCCGCGCCATGGAGATCATCGAGTCCGTCGAGCACAGCAGGCGGGGCATGTACGCGGGGGCGCTCGGACTGATCGACATCGGCGGCTACACCAACCTCGCGCTCTGCATCCGGACGCTCTTCCACCAGGGGGACGTCTACCGGACGCGGGCGTCCGCCGGCATCGTGGCCGACTCCGACCCGGCCCGCGAGTGGCGGGAGACGCTGGCCAAACTGAGCGCGGGGCACTGGGCAGTGACCGGGGGTGAGCTGCTGTGACCCGGCGGCACCCGGTGTCGGACCGGCCCCGGGTGCTGGTCGTCGACGCCTTCGACAGCTTCGTGGACATCCTGCGGCAGTACCTCCTCACGGCGGGCGCCTCGTCCCAGGTGGTGCGGTCGGACCGAATCCGGCCCTCGGAGCTGCCGGACGGCCCGCCCGACGGGGTGGTGCTCGGGCCGGGCCCGGGCCACCCGGACGCCTCCGGCCACGTCGAACTGGCGCGGGCGTTCGCCGGACGGCTGCCGGTGCTCGGGGTGTGCCTGGGCCACCAGGCGCTGGCCCGCGCCTTCGGCGGCGAGGTGGTGCCGGCCGCCAGAACGGTCCACGGGCGCACCAGCCGCATCACCCACGACGGGCGGGGGCTGTTCCGCGGCATGCCGGCCACGTTCGAGGCCACCCGGTACCACTCGCTGATCGTGGCCGGGTCCGGTGTTCCCCCCGAACTGCGAGTCACCGCACGATCGGAGGACGACGGCTACGTCATGGGGCTGCGGCACCGGTCCCTCCCGCTGGAGTCGGTGCAGTTCCATCCGGAGAGTTTCCGCACCGACCACGGGCAGCGGATCGTGGCCAACTTCGTGGAGCTGGTCGACGGGCACCGGTGTCGGGCTGGCCGACCGCGGGCCGCCCGGCCCGGGCCGTGGGGTGCGCCGGCCGGCGTCGCCCCGTCCGAACCCCCGGTCGGCGGGAACCGTCCGGGCATCAACGGGAAGGCAGCATGAGCTACTGGAACACCAAGGCGGAGACGATGCCGCGGCCGGAGCTGGAGGCATGGCAGTGGCGCCGGTTGCGCAGAGCCGCGGAGCACGCCCGGCACCACTCGCCGTTCTGGGCGGACCGAATCCCCGGGGGGCTCTCCTCCCCCGCGGAGTTCACCGCGCGGGTGCCGCTGCTCCACAAGGCGGACCTGCTGGCCGCGCAGGCGGTCTCGCCCCCGTACGGGACCTGGCCGTCGATCGACCCGGCGGCCGGGGCGCGCCACCACCAGACGAGCGGCACCAGCGGGAACCCGCCGGTGCGTTCGATCGACACCGCGCGCGACTGGGTGTGGAGCACCGACACGTTCTGCACCGCGCTCTACGCCAACGGAGTGAGGTCCGGGCAGCGGGGGATGGTCTGCTTCGGGTACGGGCTGTTCGCCGGGTTCTGGGGGATGCACTACGCGCTGGAACGCATGGGGTGCACCGTGTTCCCGTCGGCCGGCCTCGACTCGCGCTCCCGGATCGGGTTGTTGACGGAGTACCGGATCGAGGTGGTGGGGCTGACCCCGAGCTACGCGCTGCGGTTGATGGAGGTCGCCCGGGAGGAGGGCGTCGACCTCGCCCGGGAGGCGAACGTCGAGGTGATCCTGGCGGGGGCGGAACCGCGGTCCGACCGGACCACCGCCGCCATCGAGGAGGCGTTCGGCGCGCGGGTGTTCAACGCCGCCGGGACCACGGAGTACGGCGGGGTGTTCATGTTCGAGTGCCCGGCCCGCCGCAACGCCTGCCATGTCGTCGAGTCCTCCTGCTACGACGAGGTGCTGGATCCCGACACCGGCCGCGCCGTGCCGTACGGCGCCCAGGGGGTGCGCGTCACCAGCGGGCTGTCCCGCGAGGGCGTTCAACTCTTCCGCCACTGGACGGAGGACGTGGTGGTCAGGCGTCCGCACCACGAGTGCGGGTGCGGTCGCAGCTGGGACTTCTACGACGGCGGTATCCTGCGGCGGGTCGACGACATGCGCAAGATCCGGGGTGCCTCCGTCACCCCGGTGATGGTCGAGGACGTGGTCCGCGCCGTGCCGGGCGTCGCCGAGTTCCAGGCGTCCATCCGGACGGTCCGGGGACTGGACACCGTGCACCTGCGGGTGGACGCCGGCGAGCCGGACGGCGAGGGCGGGCGGCGGTTGGCGAGGGAGCTGGCGGACCGGTTCAAGCGGGCGATCGGCATACGACCGGAGGTGGAGCTGGTCCCGCCGGGCAGCCTGCCCCGCACCGAGTGGAAGGCGACACGACTCCATGACGAACGCGACCCCAGGACTCCTCACCCCTGAGCAGGAGGGCGACCTCGTCGCCGCGTACCGGGCGGTGCGGCGGCTGGCCGAGGGGTGCGAGGTGCCGGCGGTGCGCGCCGCCGTCCTCGCTGCCGAGGCGGAACTGCGCCTGGCGCTGGACGGGCAGGACCTCGACTGCGACTACTACGTGCGACCGGGGCGTCCGCCGGCGCCCTGAGCGCCGGCAGCCGCCCGCGGTCCGGGCGTCGAGGCGGACCACGGCAGGGGCGGGCGGCCCGGACGGGCCGTCCGCCCCTCCCCCCGCTCGGACCGTCAGGCCCGCTCGGCGACGGCGTCCGCGACCTGGGCGCCGGTGTACATCCCGACGCCCCTGAAGTACTCCACGCGCAGGCTCTCCGCAGCGCGGACCCCGTTGGCGACGCGGTCGCGCTCGTAGGCGTCGAGCAGCGCCTGGGCCTCGGCTGTGGCCTCGGCGAACCGCTCGGCCGGGCCTGCCTCGGTGCGGAGCACGTCGTCCATGGCGCGCGTCATGACGTCCTGGGCACCGGCGAAGTCCCCGAACATCCCGCCGCGGCAGGGCGGCACGATGCCGTCGTCGGCCGGGCCGAGCTGCTGTCCGGCGAGCCGGTGGTAGGGGTGGGCGTCGTACCACCCCTCCTCCTCCAGCAGTTCGGAGGCGGACCGGGTGACCGGGACGAAGCTGTTGTCCCTGTGCCGGTCGGCGGCGTTCCGGGGGTTGTTGACGAACATGAGGAAGGCGAGGGCTCCTTCCCTGGTGGGTTCGTCGAGACCGTTCCGCAGGAACAGCGAGGTGCCGGCGATGATGTTGCCGCCGTAGGGGCGGCCGTCCCGTGAGGGGAAGCGCCCGACCGTCATCTCGAAGCCGCCGTTGCGCGCCGCCGACGCCATGTAGTTCATGTCGTTGGAGGAGGTGACCCGGAGCGCCACCCGTTGGTCGGCGAACGCCTTGATGTTCCCCTCCCAGTCGGGGATCTTGCCGGTGTACAGGTAGTGGCCGCGGCGGTGCATCCGCCGCCACCACCGCACCCAGGTGAGCATCTCCTCGGAGGAGAGGTCGAGGGTGCGGGCGCGGCCGGTGTGCCCGTTGTCGTGGTCACTGAGATGTCCGCCCTGCACGGCGAGGGTCTGCTGGAAGAACAGCCCGTGGTTGGCCCAGGTGACCCCGTGGTCGGCGCCGTCCGCCGCCGAGGTCACGGCGGCGCAGGCGGCTTCCAGTTGCCGCCATGTCTGCGGCAGTTCGGTCACTCCGGCGGCCCGCAGCAGATCCGCGTTGCCGTAGGTGAGCATGGTGGTGACCACCGTCGGCATCGACCGCAGCAGGCCGCGTTCGGAGTAGAACTGCCGGGCCGCCGGCAGCAGGTCGTCCAGGACCACCGGTTCGCCCAGGATCTCGTCCCGGCCGGCCACCTCCTCCTCGACCGAGGCGAAGAGCGGTCGGCCGTCCCGGGCGCGGGAGTCCCTGGCTGCCTGCGTGACCGAGAAGTAGTACTCGGCGATGGCGGGGGCGCGACCCTCGTCGGCTGCCGCGGCGATCTGCTGCGACAGGGTGCGGAAGTCGCGGCCCTCGATGTTGACCCGGTAGCCGGGGTGCGCGTCCTCGAAGGCGGCGCCGAGTCGGTGGAGCCGGTCCATGTAGCCGGGGAAGGTCAGGTCGGCCACCCAGATGTCGATCACGGTGGGAGTGCTCATGTGCGTCCCTCTTCTCTTCGGGGCGACGGTCGTGTTGCGCGGGGTGGGGCCGGGGTCGAGTCCCTCAGGCGGGGGGCGTGGCACGGCCGGCCGACAGTCCCCGGGCGAACACCCGGATGTCGCCGACCAGTTCCTGGGGGCGCTCCAGGGCGGCGAAGTGGCCCCCGGAGTCGAACTCGCTCCAGTGGACGATGGTGGGGAGGTCCCGGTCGGCCAGTCGCCGGACGGGCACGAAGATGTCGTCCGGGAAGACCGCCACCCCCACCGGCACCCGGACGGGCGGCGGCACCTCCCCGGCCGCGGCGGCCCTGACGCCCGCGGCTCCCTCGTAGTAGAAGTTCGCCGCGGAGCCGGCGGTGGCCGTGAACCAGTAGGTCGAGACGATCGTGAGCAGCGCGTCGCGGTCGACGGCGTCCTCGGGTCGGTCGACCGCTCCGGTCCAGTCGTGGAACCGCTCGACGATCCATGCGAGTTGGCCGACCGGTGAGTCCGTCAGCGCGTACGCGAGCGTCTGCGGGCGGGTCTGCTGGAGCTTCATGTAGCCGGAGAGCTCCTGGTCGAAGCGGGACAGCTTCCCCAGGCGGGCGAGGTCGCCCGACTCCAGCCCGGCCAGCTCCTTCTCGTCGCCGGAGGGAAAGGTCATCAGCATGTTCACGTGCGCGCCGATGACGTGCTCGGGGTCGCACCGGCCGAGTTCGAGTGCGATGACCGCTCCCGCGTCACCTCCCTGGGCGAGGTAGCGGTCGTGTCCCAGCAACCGCATCAGCTCGGCCCAGGCGCGCGCGATGCGCGCGGTGTCCCAGCCCGCCGTGGTGAGCGGACCGGAGAAGCCGTAGCCGGGCAGGGAGGGAATGACCAGGTGGAAGGCGTCCGCCGGGTCGCCGCCGTGGGCCCGGGGGTCGGAGAGGGGACCGATCACGTCGAGGAACTCGGTGACCGAGCCGGGCCAGCCGTGCGTCAGCAGCAGCGGTGTGGCGTCGGGTTCCGGCGAGGTCACGTGGAGGAAGTGGACCGGTGCGCCGTCGATGGTGGTGACGAACTGCGGGTGGCTGTTCAACCGCCGCTCCGCGGCGCGCCAGTCGAACTTCGTCCGCCAGTACTCGGCGAGTTCGCGGAGGTAGGCCGCCGGCACGCCGCGCGACCAGCCGGTACCGGGCAGGTCGTCCGGCCAGCGGGTTGTCAGGAGTCTCCGGTCGAGGTCATCGAGTTGGTGCTGGGGCACGTCGACTCGGAACGGTCTCATGGGCTCTCTCCGCAGGGGTCGGGGAGGCGCCGTCGCCGCCGCGCCGCGGTGTCGGACCGCGGTCGGGGCGAGTGCGGCGGGCGGGCCGCTCGTTGCGCCACGCCGTATGGTGCGGCAGCTCCGCCCGGCGCGGCATCTCGCCAGTTGCTGCCCCTCCGCGGCGGCGTGGGAGGGCAGCTCCGAAGATGCGGCACGGCGCGTGGCGCTGCGAGCATCCCTGGTGCCGTTCCGGCCGCCCGTGGCTCCTCCGGCGGCCCCGTTCGGCCGGCGCCGGGCGCCGGCCGGGAAGGACACGCCCATGAACCCCGTCGCCCGCTCCTCGCCGGCCGCGCTGGTCCGGTACTACGCCGACGGCCCGGCCGACCGGCTGCCGGAGGTCTTCGCCGAACTGGCGGCCACCGTGTGGGACGGCCGGAGGCCGCTGCCGACCGCCCTGGCGTCGCTGCCCCCGCTCGTCGACGCCCTGCGCCGCTGCCCGCCCGGGCGCCGCGGGCGGCTCGCGGTCCTGCTCGGCCTGCTCCTGGAGGCCGAGCACCCCGCCACGGGCGGCCCTCTCACCGATGCGCTGACCGACCGGGTCGGCCTCTTCCTGGAGCTGCTGCGGGCGGAGGGCGGGCCCACGCCCACCTCCCTGGCTCTGTGCTACCTGCTCGCCCACTTCCCCCGGGAGCGGGAGGCGGTCCTCGCAGCCGCTGACGACGTGGGGACGGCCGCGGACGACAGGTCGCGCCTGGCGAGGTGCCTCACCGTTCCGGGCGGGGAGCGGCCGGTGCTGGGCCGCGTCTGGCCGTCGCCCTCGGCGTGGTCGCTGACCGACGAGGAGCGGGCGTTCGACCGCGCCTGGACGGACGCCCTCAGCCCCGAGCAGGTCACGGAGTCCTGGGACAACGACACGACCACCGTCCTCGCGTACATGGGCGCCCGCGCCTACTGGGCGGCCTGCCACGGGATGCCCGCGGAGCTTCCGGCCGCGCGGCTGCCGGACCGGGAACTCGCGAGCGCGCCCGCTGCCGGGCCCGAGGTGTTCGCCCGCCACACGGCGGCGCTGCGCTGCCCCTCGTGCCGGGCCGGCTCGCCCGTGCCCGACGGCGCGCTGCTGCGCTGCGAGGGGTGCGGCCGGACGTCACCGGTGGCCGGCGGCATAGCCGACCTCTCCGGCCCCGCGCCCGAGGAGAACGGTGTCGACGACCTGCTCGAACGGCTGTCCCGGGTCCCCAGCATGGGGTTGTTCTACGAGGCGGTCGCCCGCCCCAACTTCCTGCGGGTGGCGGGGTCGAACTGGGACGGCCGCGTCGGCCACGACGAGGAGGACCGGTTCCTGGCGGACCACGTGCGCCCGGTCGCGGGTCCGGTGCTGGACCTGGCCGCGGGCGCGGGGCGGTGGACGGCGGTCCTGGCGAGGCTGGTGGGCGAGGAACGGGTGATCGCGGTGGACAGCGCGCTGCCGATGCTGTCGGTGCTGCGCGGTCGCCTGCCCGGCGTCCCCGCGCTGCTGGCGGATGCCGTCGACCTGCCGCTGGCGGACGCGTCGGTCGGGGCGGTGGTCTGCTGGAACGCGCTCCAGGCGTTCTACGACGACGCGGAGCGGGCGGTGGCGGAGATCGGCAGGGTCCTCCGGCCGGGTGGAAGCCTCACGTTGCTGACCTTCCGCTTCGCCGACGACCCGGTGTACCGGTACTTCCAGGCGGCGCACCGGTTCCCGCAGCACGCCGACGGCCTGCGGCTCTTCGACCCCGCCGACCTGCGGCGCTGGCTGTCCGCCGCCGGGCTCCGGCTCCGCCACGAGTCCGCCCCGGGGACCTTCCTGATGCTGTCCGCGGTACGTGCGGACTGACCGGTCCCGAACCTCCCCTCCCACCGACCCGGCGCGATCCGCCGAGGAAGGAGCATCCCGTGTCGGACTCCCTCGATCCGCCTCCGGCCCTGTGGCAGCCGGGCACCCCCGAGTACGCGGAGGCCACCGCCGTCTTCAACCTGGCCGCCGAGGTGCGGCCCCGGGCCGCCGTCGTCGCGCGCAGCGTCGCGGAGGTGCGCTCCGCCGTACGGCTCGCGGCGCGGTCCGGCCGGGGGCTGCGCACGCTCGGCACCGGCCACGCGGCGGGCGCCGTGCGCCCGTTCGACGAGTCGCTGCTCCTCCGTACCAGGCTGCCCGGCGGGGTGCGGGTCGACGCCGACCGTCGCGCGGCGTGGGTCCCCGCGGGCACGTGCTGGGCGGACGTCGTGGCGGCTGCCGCCCCGCACGGGCTGGCCGCCGTCCACGGCTCCTCCGGCGGTGTCGGGGTCGTCGGCTATCTGCTGGGCGGCGGGGTGAGCTTCTACGGTCGCCGACGCGGGCTGGCGGTCAACTCGCTCCGCGCCGCCGAGCTGGTGGTCGCCGACGGCTCGGTCGTGACGGTGACGGAGGCCGACGACCCGGAGCTGCTGTGGGCGCTGCGCGGTGGCGGTGGCGGGTTCGGTGTGGTCACGGCGGTGGAGATCGATCTCTTCCCGGCCGCGGAGGTGTTCACAGGAGGGTGCTACTGGCCGGGCGGAGCCGCCGCCGAGCTGCTCGACGGCTGGTCGTCCTGGACCGGCGGGGCGCCCCGCGCCGCGACGACCTCGTTCCGGGTGATGAACCTGCCGGAGCTGCCCGGTGTCCCACCCGTGCTCGCCGGGCGGACCGTGGTCTGCGTGGACGGAGCGGTGGCCGCGGACGACCCGGCGGAGGCGCGTGACGCGGCCGACGGGCTGCTGGGCCCGCTCCGCTCGCTGGGTGAGCCGTTGCTCGACACCTGGCGGGGGACGGGGCCGGAGGGGGTGCTGCTGGCGCATCTCGACCCGCCCGCGCCGGTGCCCTTCGTCGGCGACCACCTGCTGCTGCGCGACCTGGCGGAGGGCGGCGTCGCAGCCTTCCTGGGGGTGGTCGGCGCGGACTCGGGTTCTCCGTTGGCGGTGGCGACCCTTCGACAACTGGGAGGCGCCTTCGCGGAGTCCGGGCCGCCGGCGGCGCTGGGCCGTCTCGACGGGCAGTTCGCGTACATGGGCTCGGGCCCACCGGTCGGCCCGGTCACGGTGTCGGACCTGCGGGCTCACGGGCGCGCGGTCCGCGCGGCTTTGGCCGGTCGGGACACCGGGCGCACCGTTCCGTCGCTGGTGGAGTCCCACGACGGTCCGCAGCGTCATCTGGACGGTCCGACAGCCCGCGCGGTGCGGCGGGTGCGGGAGCGGGTGGACCCGGAGGGTCTCTTCGGCGGCGACGCCAGCCCGGGTTCGCTCCCCTGAGACGGTGCGCCACGGCTCCGCCCCGCCCCGGAGGTCCGGGGCGGGGCGGAGCCGTGCGGGACGCGGCCTCAGCCGGGCGGCCGGGCGGCTCCACCGGCGTCGGCTTCCCGGACCGGGACGGTCGCCGGGTCGGCGCCGTCGGCGGACGCACCGGCGGCGAGCGCGTCGGCTCGGGCGTCCTGGGCGGGTGCGTCGTCTCCCGTCGTGTCCTCGGCCTGCCGGCCCACCGGCGGGATGTCGCGCAGCATGAAGACGAAGACCGCGCCCGCCAGCGCGATGAGGATCGCGCTCACCAGTCCGACGATGTGGATGCCGCCGGTGAAGGCGACGCGCACCGGTTCCATGAGCGTCTCCGCGGCCTGGGGGGAGAGGCCGTCGGCGACGGTCGCGGCACCGACGACCGAGTCGCCGGCGACGGCCGCCTCGCTCCCGCTCAGGCCGGACGGCAGGTCGCCCTCGATCCGGTTGCGGTAGACGGCGAGACCGAGGGTCCCCAGGGTGGCCACGCCGAGGGCGGCGCCGAACTCGTTGCTCATCTGCGAGAGTCCGCCCGCGGCGCCCGCCTTCTCGGGCGGGACCGTGCTGACGACCATGTCCGTGCCCAGGGCGACGATCGGTGCGCCGCAGAAGGAGAAGATCGCGAAGCCGACGATGAGGACGGCGGTACCGCCCTCGGGGTCGAGCCGGCTGAAGGTGAGGAGGACCGCCACCACGCCGGCGATGCCCGCGCCGATGACGTAGGCGGGTCTCACGTGGCGCGCGATGATCGGGCAGACCGCGAACGCGACGGTCGCCGCCGCCATCCCCGGGAGCAGGCCGAGCCCGGCGCGGAACGGGGGCATGTCCTGGACGGCCTGGAAGTACTGCGTCATGAAGAGCATCACGGTGCCGCCGATGAGGCTGTACGCCAGCAGGCCGAGCAGCGCTGCGCTGAAGCGGCCGTGGGCGAACAACCGAACGTCCAGCAGGGGTTCGGCGAGGGTTCGCTGCCGCTGCACGAACAGCACCCCCAGGACGACGCCGAGGAGCACCGTCGTCACCGCGGTGAGAGTCCAGCCGTCGCGGGCGAACTCCTTCACGCCGTAGATCAGCGGCAGTGTGGTTCCCAGGCTGAGGGCGACGCTGGCGACGTCCAGCCGCCCGGCTCCGGCGTTCCTGAACTCCGGCAGCACACGGGGGCCGACGATCAGGGTGAGCGCCATGATCGGCACACCGATCAGGAAGAGCGACCCCCACCAGAAGAACTCCAGCATCACGCCGCCCAGGAGCGGTCCCACGATCGCCCCGATGGTGAAGCAGCTGGCCCAGAGGCTGATCGCCATGGTGCGCTGCTTGGCGTCCTTGAACATGACGGTGATCAGGGACAGCGTGGAGGGCGTCAGCGAGGCACCGGCGACCCCCAGCAGCACGCGGGCGGCGATGAGCATGCCGGGGCTCGTGGAGAACGCCGCCAGCAGGGATGCCGCCCCGAAGGCCGCCGAGCCGATCATCAGCAGCTTGCGCCGGCCGATGCGGTCGCCGAGGGTGCCCATGGTGACGAGGAAGCCGGCGACCATGAACCCGTAGATGTCCATGATCCACAGCTGTTCCGTGGAGCTCGCGCCGAGGTCGGCCGCGAGGTGGGGCAGCGCGAGGAGGAGGACGAAGACGTCCAGGGCGACCAGAAGGGTCGGGAGCGCGAGAACGGCCAGACCGATCCATTCCTTGCGTCCGGCTTTGGGTACTGCCTCTACAGCCATCTCCCAGTACTTCCAATCGTCTCAAGGGTGAGAGTGCGTCAGGACGGCTCGCCGCGGGGCCTGCGGGCGGCCCCCGGCGGTGGCACCACGACACGATCCCGCCGCCCCGTCCCCGGCGCATCTCACGGCGTGCTGAGACCGCCGCGAGAAGGCCCTTCCGGTCACCCGGGGCCTGCGGCTTCCCCAGCGAACCGCAAGTGAGTCTCTTCAAGCAACGTGGAAGATGCCGAAGTCGTCACGAGCTCCGTAGCGTCTGGCGTGCAGGGGCCGGACATCGGCCCCTCCCCCACCCCCTCACCCAAGGAGTCGTTCCCATGACGAAAGGGAAGACGATGAAGTTCGCCACGCGAGCAGGCGCCGCCGCCGCGCTCGCTGCCGGACTCGCCTTCGCCGTCCAGCCCGGCGCCCCCGCCGCCGAGGCAGCCCCCACCGTGCACGTCACCCCGGCGGGCGGGCTGTCCGACGGCGCCAAGGTCGAGCTGACCGCGACCGGGCTCACCCCCGGTGTCCTGTTCCACGTCGGCCAGTGCGCGTTCGTCGAGAGCGGCGAGTACGGCTGCAACGCGAAGACCGCGGTCGACGCCGTCGCGAACGCCGACGGCGAGGTGCGTGTCACGCTCTCGGTCAACCAGGTCTTCGAGGCCGTCGTCGGCGAGAAGTTCGAGACCTGGGGCCGCGTCGACTGCGCGGTGACCGCCTGCCAGGTCGGCCTGGGCAACGGCACCGGCGAGGGCGGCGGCCAGCAGGTCTCGTTCCGCTGACCCACCGGTAGATCCGACACGGCCTCCGGCCCCAGCGCGGCGCCGCGCTGGGGCCGGAGGTCCGTCCGACGCCCGGCCCCCTCGGTGCCGGGCGTCCGTCGTCGCGGGCCGGTGCGACGACGGA
>NZ_JAAVJB010000309.1 GCF_012034385.1 Streptomyces spiramenti | reverse complement strand
GTGAAGAACGCCCGGTTCAACCGGGAGAGGTCGCCCGGCCGGACGATGGTGTGCTCGTACGCGAAGGCAGCCGCTACCACGGCGAGCCCCACCCAGAGCAACGGACCGGCTCCGTGGCGGGGCGACGACTCGCAGTGGACGGACGTCGGGTGCGGGGCGGCAGGACGGCGCGGACCCGGGGGTACGGGGCCGCGCCGTCCGCCCGATGCGTTGCCTCGGGCGTCCCTCGCCGCTGCGAGCGGCCGGCCCGGTTGGCCCGTCCACCACGCCCTCGGACGTCGGGGCAGCGGGGCGTGCCGCCCCGTGCGGGACGGCAGCCGCCCTGTTCCACCCCGCGCGCGGTGGAACAGGGCACCGTCGTTCAGGACGCGGCGAACGCCTCACGGAGCACGTCGAGGCCCTCGTTGAGCAGTTCCTCGCCGATGACGAGCGGCGGCAGGAAACGCAGGACGTTCCCGTAGGTCCCGCATGTCAGCACGAGCAGGCCGGCCTGGTGGCACCGCCGTGCGACCGCCGCGGTCAGGTCGGGGTCCGGCTCCTTGCCGCCGGGACGCACCAACTCGACCGCCAGCATGGCGCCCCGGCCCCTCACCTCGCCGATCGACGGGAACTCCTCGGCGAGCCGCAGCAGCCGTGGCTTCATGATCTCCTCGATGCGACGCGCACGGGCCGCGAGATCCTGCTCCCGCATGGTCTCGATCGCGCCCAGGGCCGCGGCACAGGCGACGGGGTTCCCGCCGTACGTGCCCCCGAGCCCCCCTGCATGGGCGGAGTCCATGATCTCCGCACGGCCGGTGACGGCGGCGAGCGGCATGCCGCCGGCGATGCCCTTGGCGGTGGTGATCAGGTCGGGCACGACTCCTTCGTCGTCACAGGCGAACCACTGCCCCGTGCGGCAGAAGCCGCTCTGGATCTCGTCCGCCACGAAGACGATGCCGTTCTCCCGGGCGAACTCGGCGATGCGCGGCAGGAAGCCCCGGGCCGGCTCGATGAACCCGCCTTCGCCGAGCAGGGGCTCGATGACGATTGCCGCCGTGTTCTCCGCGCCGATCTGCTTGGTCACGTGATCGATGACCTGGGCGGCGGCCTCTTCCGCGCAGTTCTCGGCACCGGTGAGCCAGCGGTACGGGTAAGCCACCGGTACGCGGTAGATCTCGGGTGCGAACGGCCCGAACCCGTGCTTGTACGGCATGTTCTTGGAGGTCAGCGCCATCGTCAGGTTGGTCCTGCCGTGGTAGCCGTGCTCGAACACGACGATCGCCTGCCGTCCGGTGTGGGTCCTGGCGATCTTCACCGCGTTCTCGACTGCTTCGGCTCCCGAGTTGAACAGTGCCGACTTCTTGGCGTGGTCGCCCGGGGTGACCGCGGCGAGCTCCTCGCATACCGCGACGTACCCCTCGTACGGTGTCACCATCGCGCAGGTGTGGGTGAACCGGTTGAGCTGCTCCGTCGCCCGCCTGACCACTGCCTCCGCGCTGTTGCCGACGGAGGTCACGGCGATACCCGAACCGAAGTCGATCAGCCGGTTGCCGTCCACGTCCTCGATCACCGCCCCGCCTGCTCGCTCGACGAAGACGGGCAGGACGGCCCCGACGCCGTCGGCCACGGCCGCCTGCTTCCGCGCCATCAGCTCGCGGGACTTCGGACCGGGAATTTCGGTGACGACGCGGCGCTCCTGGGTCAGCGCCGGTCCTCCGGACAGATCCTGGGTGATGCTCATCGGAAGCGCTCCTCCGAACGTGATGGCGTCGGACGCCTCGGTACCGGGGCGGGGCCACCACGCCACGGCCCGGCGTCCGTGCTTGCACTTCGCAGGCTAGGGCCATCGGGGCAATGCCGACATGCACCGTCGCGGCACAGTGCCCCGCGTGTCTTGGCCGCGGCGGAGCAGCGGCGCCCTCGCGCGCCTCCGGGACAGCGCCGCCCGCGGGGCGCCCGAGTCACCTGTTGGGCGCCGAACACGCTCCGGGGCGCTCGAACCAGCGCATGGCCTCTTCGGTGCGCCGTGTTGCCGACGGCTGTGGCGCCTCCCCGCCGCTGCTCGGCAGCGCGGCTGCCGATCACCCGCAGCCGGCTGGCGCTGTCGCCCTCGGGACGAGCCCGCGTCCCCGCGGTGGCTGCGTGCACGAGGCGGGTGCGTGGCGCGGTCACGAGGCCGCTGCCCCGGGGGCGGATCGGGGCGGGCGGCGCGAGGTCGGCAACGGCGGATCGCCGTCGCGTAGTTGGAGTGCGACAGGAGCGACTGCGGAGTGTGCCGGCCCTCTAGGGTGGGGACCACCAGCACAGTGACGGGTGGCCGTGCCCACCGGCCGTCCGGGATCGGCGGAGGCGATGACGACCGACGGTGCGCGGCCCGGACCGCACGAGAACCCCAGCGCGCTGCCCACGTACCGCGGAGCTCCGCCGGCCCCCCGCGTGCCTCCGCCGCCTCCTCCGGCCGCGGCACCCTCGCTCGCCGGGTGGCTCCGCGCGCCGAGGCCGGAGACCTCGCCCGGTATCTGGCGCTTCGGGCACACTCCCCGCCCGGTGGAGGACGCCGAACCGCTGGGCGACCGAGAACTCCACGGTGGCGCGTTGCTGGCGTTGCTCGGCGGCCTCCTGGTCTGGTCCCTGTGCTGGAACGGCTACATCAGGGTCTGGCTGTGGCCGCTGGAGTGGGTCACCTCGGACGCGTGGAGCGGATCGCGCACCTACGCGTCCTTCACCTATCTGTACTACGTTCTCTTCGCCGCCCTGCTGGCCTTCCTCTTCGGTCGCCTGGGGAGCTGGCCCCGCGTCTGGCGGCGTCACCGACCGAGGCTGCTGACGGGCCTGCGGGTGGCCCCGGACTCTCCACCGCTGCCCCGGATGATCTCGGCCCGCGCCGCCGCGGCCTTCGTGCTCGGGGCGTGGGCATGGGGCCTGAGCTTCGGAGGGGTCTGGCAGTTCTGGCTCGAACCCCTGTACGTGCTGGTGCCCGACGGCTGGTGGCGTGACGGCGATTCCACCCTGTACGTGATCGCCTACAACGCGCACTACCTCGTGTGGACCCTGGTGCTTCTGGCAGCCGCGGCCGTGGCAGGTGACTGGCGCGGGGCGCTGCGGCGGCTCCGGGCCGGTGCCCTCGCGGACCGGGGTGCCACCCCAGCGGACCTCTCCCGGTGGCAGCAGCTCCGGGACGGCGGCGCCGAGGAAGCGGCGGACCGTCTCACCACCGAGCTGCGCGCCGGCACGCTGAGCGACCTCGACTACGTGCGGATCGACACCGCCTGGCAGGCAGTACGGGCCCGCCCCACCGAGTTGGCGGCGTTCACCGACGCCGTGCTCCAGGACGGCCCCGGCGCGTTCGTGCACCCCTCGGGCGCCAGGGACCTGGTGGCGCGTGCCGCACGGCACGACCTCCTCACCCGTCAGGTCTTCGTCGGCGAGGCACTGGACGACGAACGCAACCCCTACGCCCACCGCGGTACCGGGGTGGCGCTCGACCCCACCGTCCTCGGCACCTCGCTCCTCGCAGTCGGACCTCCCGGGTCCGGCAAGACCGGCCGGGTGGTGCGGCCCGTGATCGAATCGCTCTGCCTCGAGGCGCTGGCCGGTCGGGCCGCCGTCGTCGCCATGGGCGGTGTGGCGTCCGCACTCGGTCCCGACGACGCGTTCGACGTCATCGTCCGGATCGGTGACACCGGAGGCGGACACCGGCTCGACCTGTACGGAGGGGCCGAGGACACCGACGAGGCGGCGGCCCTGCTGGCGGAGGTCCTGACGGCCGGCACCCGCGCCGACCCGGCGGACGCCGCCGCGGCGCTGGCGCAACTCCTCGGCCCCTACCGGGCCGCTTACGGCGGACTCCCCGACGTGCCGGAACTCCGGGCGCTGCTGGACGGGGCCCCGGGACTCATGACGACGCTCGGCGAGGACCTGGAGCACGCCGGGGCCTGGGACCAGCTCCGGGAGTTGTCCGCACGGACCCGCCAGGCGGAGCGCCCCGGGGACGTCGGTCTCCTCCTCGCCGACCGGCTCGCCGTGCTGGACCGCTGCGGCTTCTCCGCCGCCCCCGGGGACACCGGCGCGCGTCGGGTGCGTCCCTTCTCGCTCGCCGCCGCCCTGGAGCACCCGCTCCGGATCCGCGTGGACCTCCCGGCCACCGGGCACGCGGAGGCGGCCCGGATCATCACCCGCCTGGTGCTCGCCCAGTTCACCGCCGCGGCCACCGCCCGCGGGGACCGTTCGCTGTTCGCCTGCCTCGTCGTGGACGACGCGACCGCCGCGTTCACCGCCGCGACGGTGCGGGGCCTCACCCACCTGCGACCGGCCAACGCCGGGGCGGTGCTCTCGCTGCGCACGCTGGACGAGGTACCGGAACGGCTCCGCGCCGGGCTGCTGGGCGCCGTGGGTTGCCGCATGGCGCTCTCCGGCATCACCACCTGGGACGGTGAGCAGTTCGCCCGCGCCTGGGGCAAGGAGTGGACCGAGGACCGTGACGTCAGCAGCTCGCCGGACCGCCACGGCGGAGCGCTGCGCCGAGGCGTCCGTGGCGTGCGGAAGCTCTTCACGGGGCGGGACGCGACCACCGAGACAGTGACGGTCCGGCGCGTGGAGCGGGAACGCTGGTCCGCGTCGGAACTCGCCCACCGCCTGCCGCCGCGGCATGCCGTGCTCTCCCTCACCACCGTCGCCGGGGAGACCGGCCCGCCGGTCCTGGTCCGGCTCGGGACGTGAGTCCGCCCCGGGGCACACGGTGCGTGCACCCCGGCGCGCCCACCGGAGTCCCGGCCCGCCCCGGAGCCGGCCGTGTCACCGGGCGGACATGAGTGCTGCGCCGTCCCCGCGCGGCGGTCCGTGGCCGCCCCGGGCGGAGCGCGTGGCCCCGGCGGCACGCCTGCCCCCTGGCT
>NZ_JAAVJB010000308.1 GCF_012034385.1 Streptomyces spiramenti | reverse complement strand
CGTCCCCGGACGCCGCCGGCAGGGTGCCCCGGGCCCGCCGCGCGGCGGGCGCGACCCCCGAGCGGCCCCCCGGGCCGGAGACCGACCCCGCCACCGGGACCGACACGGTGCCCGTCCCGGTGGGTGCCGAACCGGCATGGCCCTCCGGCGACGACCACGGGCAGCCCCCCGCGTCCCCGCAGGACCACGCCGCCGGCCCCGGCTGGAACGGCTACGGCTACGACTACGACTACGCGAGCCAGAACCAGGACCACGTCCAGAACCCTTACCAGGGTCAGGACGGCTACGGCCAGGACGGCTACGGCGCCGGCCACCCGCAGCAGGGGTACGCCGCCGGGGCCGGCGCGCACCCCGGCACCGGTTACGGCGATCCCGCCGCCACCGGGTACCCGCAGCAGGGCTACGACTACGGGAACGACCCCTATGCCGGTGGCGACACCGGCTGGCAGGGCCGGGACGACGCCCACGGCCACGACCACCCCTCCGACCAGCCGCACCACTACGGCGACGGGAACGGCCAGCGATGAAACTCCGACCCGGTGGCACCGAGAACCCCGACACCTCGACGGCCTCGCGCAGCCCGCTGGTCACGCTGGCCGCGGTCGCCATCGCGCTGGCCGCCGTGGCCGGCGCCGCCACCCTCGGTGGCGACGCCGGTGCGGCGGGCCCGGCGGGCGACGCGCAGCGGGCACCCGTCGAACGCTCCACGCTGGTCTGCCCGCAGCCCAGCGCTGCCGAGTCCGCCGCGACCCGGTACACCGCCTTCACCCCGGGGGAGGCCGGTGACGCCGAGGGCGGTTCCGGCCTCTCGCCTCTGGTCGAGCACACCCCAGGCACCGGCTTCGACCCCGACGAGGACGAGGACGGGGACGAGAACCAGGACGACCCCGACTCCGACTCCGACGAGGAGGGTGAGGGGGAGGGGGACGACGAGGACGCCGAGGAGGCAGCGGACGGCGAGGGCCAGGAGGCCGGAGCCCACGACGCCGACCGCGTGCTCGCCGGCGAACAGCCCGGTGCCCCCGTCACCGACACCGTGGACGGCGCCGACGCTCCGGCGCTCGCCGGCACCGCCGACGGCGCGCTGGCGCCGGGCTGGACCGTGCAGCAGACCACCCTCGTCCGCGGCGCCGCCGACGGCCGCGGCCTGCTGGGCACCACCTGCCAGCAGCCGGACACCGCGTTCTGGTTCGCCGGCGCGTCCAGCGCCGACGACCGGTCGGACTACGTGCACCTGACCAACCCAGACTCCGGCGCCACCGTCGTCGACATCGACCTGTTCGGCCCCGAGGGCCGACTGGCACCGATCGTCGAGGAGGGCATCACCGTGCCGGGCGGGGCGACGGTCCGGGTGCGGCTGACGACCCTCACCGAGGCGACCGAGGACGCACTCGGTGTCCACGTCGCCGCCCGCACCGGCCGCATCGGCGCGCAGATCCAGGCGGTCGACGCCGCCGAGGGCGCCGACTGGCTCGCCCCGGTCACCGCTCCCGACGGACCGGTGGTCCTGCCCGGGATCCCGGCGGACGCGGAGTCCGTCCGTCTCGTGGCCTTCACACCGGGCGAGAGCGACATCACCGCCCGCGTGGGATTCGCCGGACCCACCTCCACCATCACGCCGGCGGGCAACGAGACCGTCCACCTGCGTGCCGGGATGGTCGAGTCCGTCGACCTCGACACCGTCGTCCAGGGCGAGGCCGGCTCACTGGTCCTCACCCCCGAGGGCGACAACGCCGGCCCGATCGTCGCCGCGCTCCTGGTCACCCGTGAGGAGGACGGCGAGCGCGAGTTCGCCTTCCTGCCCGCCACCGCCGCCGTGGAGGGGCAGGCGACCGCCACCGGCAACGTGCCGGGCAACACCGAGCTGGTGCTGACGGCGACGACGGAGGACGCCGAGGTGGAGATCACCACCTCGCCCGGCAACGAGGGCGGCACCGCCGCCACCGACACCCTCACCGTCCCCGCCGGGACGACCGTCACCTACGCCCCCGAGTCGGCGGACGACATCGAGGGGCGCTACGCCCTCACCGTCCGGCGCACCGGCGGCGGCGCTCTGTACGCCGCGCGGATCCTCACCGAGGACCGGGACGACGTGCCGATGTTCACCGTGCAGACCCTGCCGGACGACCGGTCGACGGTCTCCGTGCCGCACACCTCACCCGACCTCGGCGTCGTCGCCCGCTGACGGGCGGTCGGCCGGGCGGCCACGGGCGGCCCGGCGGCAGGAGGGGCCCACCGGACTCCGGTGGGCCCCTCCCGTCGTCAGTCCTGCCCGTACCGGGGGTCGATCGTCTCCGGCGCCAGCCCCAGCAACTCCGCGGCCTGCTCCACGACCACCTCGTGGACGAGTGCCGCGCGGTCGTCCCGACCGCGGGCCCGCAGCTCCACCGGCCGCCGGTACACGACGATCCGCGCAGGGCGGTCCCCGTCCTCGGGTACGGCACGACCCAGCGGCACCGGCTCCTCGTCCGACCCCGGCTCGGGCACCTCGTGGACCTCGAAGTCCACCCGGCCCAGCTGCGGCAACCGGCGGCGCAGCCGGTCCGCGGAGTCGAGCACCAGCCCGTCGAACATCTCGGCGCGGCTGGCGGCCAGCGGCACCTGCGGCGGTGCGAGCGGGCCGCGTATGCCGCGGCCGTGCCGGTCGCGGTGGCGGTGCGCCGGGGCACCGGGCGGACGGCCCGCCGTCGAGGACGCGCTGGGATCACTCATCGCCTCCGACCTTAAGGGACGAGCGGCGCCCGGCCGGTCAGGTTCGGGGCGAACCGGTACGTCCCGGCCATGATGGGGGCGACACGGGCACCGAGGGCCGGGCCAACCGTCGCGGCCCGCTCAGGAGTGCGGTACCGTCCAACATCGTGAGCTCCGTACGTCGCTGTTCGCGCACCGCGTGCGGCCGACCCGCCGTCGCGACGCTGACATATGTCTACGCGGACTCCACGGCGGTCCTCGGCCCGCTCGCCACCTACGCGGAACCCCACTGCTACGACCTGTGCGCCCACCACTCCGAGCGGCTCACCGCGCCGCGCGGCTGGGAGGTGGTGCGACTCGCGATGAGCACCTCGCCCCCGAGGCCCAGTGGAGACGACCTGGAGGCACTGGCCGACGCAGTCCGGGAGGCCGCCCGAGGGTCCCGTGAGGTGCCCGAGGCCCGTCGGGCGCCGCCGCGCGCCGGGGCCGACCCCATGGAGGTCGCCCGCCGGGGCCACCTCCGCATCCTGCGATCGCCCGACCCCTGAGCCGCCGCCCGGTCCGCCGGGCGGCGTGTCCCCAGGGCGTCTCCCGTCCTGGGCTCGGTACCGTGACCGACCCGCGCGCCGCCGACGCCGCGCGGGCGTGCGCCCGGCCCGGACCACGGGCCGATCGACAGGCGCACAGCCGAACACCAACGATCCGTCAGACCCGACGGCCCGTCAGCCGCGGCGGGCCGCCGGACACAACGAGGGGTGACCTGTGCCGGACCTGTCCCAGATCGTGAAGGCGTACGACGTCCGAGGCGTGGTCCCGGACCAGCTCGACGAGAACCTGGCACGGCTCTTCGGAGCCGCGTTCGCCGAGGTCGCGGGCGAGGGCGGCACCGCCCCCGCCGTCGTGGTCGGTCACGACATGCGGCCCTCCTCGCCCGGCCTCGCCCGCGCCTTCGCGCTCGGCGCCGCCGACCGGGGCGCCGACGTCACCGAGATCGGGCTGTGCTCCACCGACCAGCTGTACTACGCCAGCGGCGCGCTCGACCGCCCCGGCGCCATGTTCACCGCCAGCCACAACCCGGCCCGGTACAACGGCATCAAGATGTGCCGCGCCGGAGCCGCCCCCGTCGGCCAGGACTCCGGTCTCGCCGACATCCGGGCCCTGGTGGAGCGGTGGAGCGCCGACGGCGCCCCCGAACCCGTCGCGACACCGGGCACCCTCGAACCCCGCGACACCCTCGGCGACTACGCCGACCACCTCCGCTCCCTCGTCCCGCTGGACGGCATGCGCCCGCTCCGACTCGTGGTGGACGCCGGCAACGGCATGGGCGGCCACACCGTGCCGACCGTCCTGGCCGGGCTGCCGCTGGAGGTCGACGCCCTCTACTTCGAGCTGGACGGCACCTTCCCCAACCACGAGGCCAACCCGCTGGACCCGGCGAACATCGTCGACCTCCAGGCCCGCGTGCGGGAGACCGGCTCCGACCTCGGCATCGCCTTCGACGGCGACGCCGACCGCTGCTTCGTCGTGGACGAGCGCGGCGAACCGGTTCCCCCCTCCGCCGTCACGGCGCTCGTCGCCGCCCGCGAGCTCGCCAAGTCCCCCGGCGCCACGGTGATCCACAACCTGATCACCTCCTGGTCGGTGCCGGAGGTCGTGCGCGAGTCCGGCGGCATCCCCGTCCGCACGCGCGTCGGGCACTCCTTCATCAAGCAGGAGATGGCCCGCACCGGCGCCGTCTTCGGCGGCGAGCACTCCGCGCACTACTACTTCCGCGACTTCTGGAACGCCGACACCGGGATGCTCGCCGCCCTCCACGTCCTCGCCGCCCTCGGCGAACAGGACAAGCCGCTCTCCGAACTCGTCTCCTCCTACGACCGGTACGCCGCCTCCGGCGAGATCAACTCCACCGTCGCGGACCAGGCGGGCCGTGCCGCGGCTGTGCGCGCGGCCTACGAGGGCCGCCCCGGCCTCGAACTCGACGACCTGGACGGCCTCACCGTCACCGCCGAGGACTGGTGGTTCAACCTGCGGGCCTCCAACACCGAACCCCTGCTCCGCCTCAACGTCGAGGCCCGCGACGCCGCCACCGTGGCCGCCGTCCGCGACGCGGTCCTCACCCTCGTCCGAGCGGACGCCTGAGCCCGCCGGACCGCCCCGGCCGGTCCACCCGCCGGGGCGGGGGGGGGGGGGG
>NZ_JAAVJB010000307.1:0-2917 GCF_012034385.1 Streptomyces spiramenti | reverse complement strand
CCGTGATTCCGGGAGTAGTGGCGAGCGAAACCGGATGAGGCTAAACCGTATGTGTGTGATACCCGGCAGGGGTTGCGCATACGGGGTCGTGGGAGTTTCCTTCAGTCGTCTGCCGGCGGCTGGACGAGTTATAAACCATTGTGGTAGGCGAAGGGCATGCGAAAGGCCCGGCGTAGAGGGTAAGACCCCCGTAGCTGAAACTGCAATGGCTCGTTTGGGAGCCACCCAAGTAGCACAGGGCCCGAGAAATCCTGTGTGAATCTGGCGGGACCACCCGTTAAGCCTAAATATTCCCTGGTGACCGATAGCGGATAGTACCGTGAGGGAATGGTGAAAAGTACCGCGGGAGCGGAGTGAAATAGTACCTGAAACCGTGTGCCTACAAGCCGTGGGAGCGTCGCACAGTGGGCTTGTCCTGCTGTGTCGTGACTGCGTGCCTTTTGAAGAATGAGCCTGCGAGTTTGCGGTATGTTGCGAGGTTAACCCGTGTGGGGGAGCCGTAGCGAAAGCGAGTCCGAATAGGGCGTTCAGTAGCATGCTCAAGACCCGAAGCGGAGTGATCTAGCCATGGGCAGGGTGAAGCGGCTGTAAGAGGTCGTGGAGGCCCGAACCCACCAGAGTTGAAAATCTGGGGGATGACCTGTGGTTAGGGGTGAAAGGCCAATCAAACTCCGTGATAGCTGGTTCTCCCCGAAATGCATTTAGGTGCAGCGTCGTGTGTTTCTTACCGGAGGTAGAGCACTGGATAGGCGATGGGCCTTACCGGGTTACTGACCTTAGCCAAACTCCGAATGCCGGTAAGTGAGAGCACGGCAGTGAGACTGTGGGGGATAAGCTCCATGGTCGAGAGGGAAACAGCCCAGAGCATCGACTAAGGCCCCTAAGCGTGTGCTAAGTGGGAAAGGATGTGGAGTCGCAGAGACAACCAGGAGGTTGGCTTAGAAGCAGCCACCCTTGAAAGAGTGCGTAATAGCTCACTGGTCTAGTGATTCTGCGCCGACAATGTAGCGGGGCTCAAGTACACCGCCGAAGTCGTGTCATTCGAACATATACCTCCAACGGGGGTTCGGATGGGTAGGGGAGCGTCGTGTGCCGGGTGAAGCAGCCGTGGAAACGAGTTGTGGACGGTTCACGAGTGAGAATGCAGGCATGAGTAGCGATACACACGTGAGAAACGTGTGCGCCGATTGACTAAGGGTTCCTGGGTCAAGCTGATCTGCCCAGGGTAAGTCGGGACCTAAGGCGAGGCCGACAGGCGTAGTCGATGGACAACCGGTTGATATTCCGGTACCCGCTTTGAAGCGCCAACGCTGAATCTGGTGATGCTAAGCCCGTGAAGCCCCCTGCTTCCCGTCTTTGACGGGTGTGGGTGTGGTGGAGCCGGTGACCCGAGCTGGTAGTAGGTGAGTGATGGGGTGACGCAGGAAGGTAGTCCATCCCGGGCGGTGGTAGTCCCGGGGTAAGGGTGTAGGGCGAGGAGTAGGTAAATCCGCTTCTCTTGTGCCTGAGACCTGATGCCGAGCCGATTGTGGTGAAGTGGATGATCCTATGCTGTCGAGAAAAGCCTCTAGCGAGTTTCATGGCGGCCCGTACCCTAAACCGACTCAGGTAGTCAGGTAGAGAATACCGAGGCGTTCGGGTGAACTATGGTTAAGGAACTCGGCAAAATGCCCCCGTAACTTCGGGAGAAGGGGGGCCACGTCTGGTGATGGGCTTTGCGCCTTGAGCTGGGGGTGGCCGCAGAGACCAGCGAGAAGCGACTGTTTACTAAAAACACAGGTCCGTGCGAAGCCGTAAGGCGATGTATACGGACTGACGCCTGCCCGGTGCTGGAACGTTAAGGGGACCGGTTAGTCAGGATTCGTTCTGGCGAAGCTGAGAACTTAAGCGCCAGTAAACGGCGGTGGTAACTATAACCATCCTAAGGTAGCGAAATTCCTTGTCGGGTAAGTTCCGACCTGCACGAATGGCGTAACGACTTCTTGACTGTCTCAACCATAGGCCCGGTGAAATTGCAGTACGAGTAAAGATGCTCGTTTCGCGCAGCAGGACGGAAAGACCCCGGGACCTTTACTATAGCTTGATATTGGTGTTCGGTTCGGCTTGTGTAGGATAGGTGGGAGACTGTGAAGCATGCACGCCAGTGTGTGTGGAGTCGCTGTTGAAATACCACTCTGGTCGTGCTGGATGTCTAACCTGGGTCCGTGATCCGGATCAGGGACAGTGTCTGGTGGGTAGTTTAACTGGGGCGGTTGCCTCCTAAAGAGTAACGGAGGCGCCCAAAGGTTCCCTCAGCCTGGTTGGTAATCAGGTGTTGAGTGTAAGTGCACAAGGGAGCTTGACTGTGAGACTGACGGGTCGAGCAGGGACGAAAGTCGGGACTAGTGATCCGGCGGTGGCTTGTGGAAGCGCCGTCGCTCAACGGATAAAAGGTACCCCGGGGATAACAGGCTGATCTTCCCCAAGAGTCCGTATCGACGGGATGGTTTGGCACCTCGATGTCGGCTCGTCGCATCCTGGGGCTGGAGTCGGTCCCAAGGGTTGGGCTGTTCGCCCATTAAAGCGGCACGCGAGCTGGGTTTAGAACGTCGTGAGACAGTTCGGTCCCTATCCGCTGCGCGCGTAGGAGTCTTGAGAAGGGCTGTCCCTAGTACGAGAGGACCGGGACGGACGAACCTCTGGTGTGCCAGTTGTCCTGCCAAGGGCATGGCTGGTTGGCTACGTTCGGGAAGGATAACCGCTGAAAGCATCTAAGCGGGAAGCCTGCTTCGAGATGAGGGCTCCCACCCACTTGATGGGGTAAGGCTCCCTGTAGACGACAGGGTTGATAGGCCAGATATGGAAGCCCAGTAATGGGTGGAGTTGACTGGTACTAATAGGCCGAGGGCTTGTCCATAGTTGCTTGCGTCCACTGTGT
>NZ_JAAVJB010000306.1 GCF_012034385.1 Streptomyces spiramenti | reverse complement strand
GCCGAAGAACCAGGTGATCAGTGCGGCGACGAGGAACCAGCTGGGCGCCACGTACACCGGGACCTTGAAGATACGGCCCATCAGGATGCCGCCCCCGCCGCCCGCTGGTCGGACCTCGACCGCCCCCCGCTGAGCGCCCCGGCGCTGCGCCGCGCCCTCACCGGGCCCGACGGACCCTGGACGTCGCTGGAGGTGACCGCCTCCACCGGCTCCACCAACGCGGACCTGGTAGCGGAGGCCCGCGCCGGCACCGCCGCGCCCGGCTCCGTCCTCGTCGCCGAGGAGCAGACGGCGGGCCGCGGCCGGCTGGGGCGCGGCTGGAGCGCCCCCGCGCGCTCCGGCATCTTCCTCTCCGTGCTGCTCGCGCCCGAGCCGGACACCGCGCGCTGGGGCTGGCTGCCGTTGCTCGCCGGTGTCGCCACCGCCGCAGCCCTCTCGCGCACCGCCGGGGTCGACACCGCGCTGAAGTGGCCCAACGACCTGCTCGTCACCGTCGAGGGCGAGGAGCGCAAGGCAGGCGGCATACTCGCCGAGCGGGTGGACACCCCCGACGGGACCCCGGCGGTGGTGCTCGGCATCGGCATCAACGTGACACCGCGCGCTGACGAACTGCCCGTCCCCACCGCCGGCTCGCTCCGCCAGGCCGGGGCGACCGCGACCGACCGCGACCCGCTGCTGCGGGCCGTGCTGCGCTCGCTGGCCGAGTGGTACGGCGCCTGGACCGAGACCGACGGGGACGCCTGCGAGGCGGGAGTGCAGGCGGCGTACGTCGCCGGGTGCGCGACCCTCGGCCGACCGGTCGCCGCGCTGCTGCCCGGCGGCCGGGAACTGCACGGCGACGCCACGGCGCTCGACGGTGACGGCCGCCTGGTGATCACCGACGCCGACGGCCGCCGTCACGCGGTCGGTGCGGGCGACATCGTCCACCTGCGCGCCCGCGGCGACTGACCCCGCCGCCCGCCGCCCGCGGCGGGGATCCGGACACCACCGCTCCGAACCGGACGAGGCGGGTCGTCCACCCGGCGCCGCGCCGCCCCGGCATCGGCCGCCGACCACCAGGGCCGACCGGCCCCACCTCCGAGCCCGCACGGCCGACCCGCCCGTCCGGACGCGTGCGTCCGGGGGCGGACCTGGGCAGACATCCGTGCGACGGGCCGCCCCTGCCGTAGGGTGGTGCGTGGACAGCGGCGCGCCGGGCGCGGCGGAGCGGAGCGGTAGGGCGAGTGAGCGGCGGAGGGACTCTCACACCGGAAACGGTGAGGCGGCGCCGGTGAGCGACACGCCGACGCCTGCCGGTGACGACGGCCCGGAGGACCACGACGACAACGTGGCGCTCCGGCTCGAACAGCTGATCATCGGTGCCGAGCGCGAGTACACGCCCTTCCAGGCGGCCAAGGCCGCAGGCGTACCCATGGAGATGGCGTCCCGTTTCTGGCGGGCGATGGGCTTCCCGGACATCGGGCAGGCCAAGGCGCTCACCGAGGCCGACGTCCTCGCCCTGCGGCGGCTCGCCGGTCTGGTGGAGGCCGGACTGCTCAGCGAGCCCATGGCCGTCCAGGTGGCCCGCTCGACCGGCCAGACCACCGCAAGACTGGCGGACTGGCAGATCGACTCCTTCCTTGAGGGCCTCACCGAACCCCCCGAGCCGGGCATGACCCGCTCCGAGGTCGCCTACCCGCTGGTCGAGCTGCTCCTCCCCGAGCTGGAGGAGTTCCTCGTCTACGTCTGGCGGCGCCAGCTCGCCGCCGCCGCGGGCCGGGTCGTGCAGGAGCAGGACGACGCCGAGCTGGTCGACCGCCGACTCGCCGTCGGGTTCGCCGACCTCGTAGGCTTCACCCGCCTCACCCGGCGGTTGGAGGAGGAGGAGCTCGGCGAGCTCGTCGAGACGTTCGAGACCACCGCCGCGGACCAGGTCGCGGAGTACGGTGGCCGACTCATCAAGACGCTCGGCGACGAGGTGCTCTTCGCGGCCGACGACGCGGCCACCGCGGCCGGTATCGGCCTGCGGCTGATCGAGACCATGGCAGGCAACCCGATCCTGCCGGAACTGCGCGTCGGTATCGCCTTCGGAACGGTCACCACCCGGATGGGCGACGTCTTCGGCAACACCGTGAACCTCGCCAGCCGGCTGACCTCCATAGCGCCCAAGGACGCGGTGCTGGTGGACGACGCCATGCGCAAGGAGCTCACCGCCGCGGGCGCGGCGCCGCCGGCGGGCCCGGGCGAGCCGGCACCCGAGGGCAGGGACCACCGGTTCACGCTCCGACCGCTGCACCAGCGGCCCGTCCGTGGCCTCGGCATCATCGCGCCCTGGCAGCTCACCCGCCGGGGCTGACCGCCTCGCCCCGGCCGGGGCGGCTGCTCGCCACCCGGCCCGGTCGTGCGCCCGGCCGTGTCACCGTCCGAGCGGAACCCGGCCTCCCGGCCGGATCAGCCGGTGCCGCGAACCCGCCGTCGTACGAGGGCGAGCGCCGTGCCGAGCGCGGTCACGGCGAGCCGTCAGCACCCGCGGGAGCACGCCCCCGCCCCGCGTCCCCGCCCCGGGCGGTGGCGCGGCTCCACCGAGCGCGCCAGGCGCGCACCCTCCCGTGGGCGGGCGCGCGGATGGCATGATGCGCTGCGTCGATCGGTGAGCGAGCGTTAACCGGAGGAGCGGACGATGGCGTCGGTGGCAGGGACTGGCAGGGGTGCGGACAGCCGTGCGGGCGGTGGCGCGGACGGCGGCGCCGGGGGCGGCTCGGAGGAGCGGTACGGCGAGTGGGTCGTGGTGCGCCGCCACGGCGGCCGGGTGGCCGAGCTGGTCCTCGACCGGCCGAGGGCGATGAACGCGGTCTCCACCGAGATGGCGCGTCAGCTGGGTGAGGCGTGCGCGGCGCTGGCGGCCACGCGCGACATCTCGGCGGTCGTGCTCAGCTCCACCCATGAGCGCGCGTTCTGTGTCGGTGCCGACCTCAAGGAGCGCAACTCCCTGACCGACGCGGAGCTGGTCCGCCAGCGTCCCTACGCGCGAGCCGCCTACGGCGGTGTCCTCGCCCTCCCGATGCCGACCGTCGCAGCCGTCCACGGCTTCGCGCTGGGCGGCGGCTACGAGCTGGCGCTCTCCTGTGACCTGATCGTGGCGGACTCGACCGCCGTCGTGGGGCTGCCGGAGGTCTCGGTGGGGGTGATCCCGGGAGGCGGCGGCACGCAGCTGCTGCCGCGCCGGGTGGGCGCCGCGCGCGCCGCCGAGTTGATCTTCAGTGCCCGCCGGGTGGAGGCGGCGGAGGCCGCCGAGCTGGGGCTGGTCGACCGGGTGGTGGCGGCGGGCACCGACCGGGAGGTCGCGCTCGAACTGGCGGGGCGGATCGCCGCCAATTCCCCGGTCGGGCTGCGCGCCGCCAAGAAGGCGCTGCGGACGGGCTGGGGGATGGACGTGACGGCCGCCATGGAGATCGAGGACGCGGCCTGGCGGGCCGTCGCCTTCTCCGGGGACCGCACCGAAGGGGTCGCCGCGTTCAACGAGAAGCGGAAGCCGGACTGGCCGGGGGAGTGACACGGCGGTGCTCGGCTGGGCCGGCTGGCGGGGCCGCTGTGCTCCGGACTTGTGATCCCTCGCAATTGCACCCGCCGCGCCCGGCGAAAAGGTACAAACCGCAATAATGTGTCCGTTATGGGAGAGGACGCTCGGCTGCGGGCCGTGGTGGAGCTGGCGCAGGCGATGGCGGCGGCGGGTGACCTCGACGGCACCGTGCGCGTGGTGGCCGAGACCGCTCGGCGGGCGCTCGACGCCGGGTTCGCCGCCGTGTCGGTGTGGGAGCGGGAACGCGGTCGGCTCCGCGTGCTGGTGAACACCGGGGAACTCGCGCCAGGGGAGGTGGAGTTCCCCGTCGACGAGTCCTATCCGGTCCACGACTTCCCGGAGATCGCGGGCTTCTCGCCCGGAGCCTGGGCCACCGGGGTGGGGCCCCGCGCCTGGATCGAGACCGCCGTCGATGCCGCCGCCGATACCGGTACCGCCGCCGGTGCGGGGGGCGGGGACGACGCGTCGCCGGGCGCCGGGCCCGCCGCTCACCACCGGGGGCGGTCCGCCGCCCTCCACCGGCGCGGCCGGGGAAGCTGCGTCGTCGCCCCGGTGGTGCTGCACGGCCGGGCCTGGGGCGAGTTGTACGTGGCGCGGAGCCCGGGCGGGGTGCCGCTCGGCCCGCCCGAGGCGGCCTTCGCCACCGTGCTGGCGGAGGTCGCCGCCAGTGGGCTGGTGCACCACGAGCGGCTGGCCGAGGTCCGAAGGCTGGCGTACACGGATCCGCTGACCGGGCTCGCCAACCGCCGGGCCGTGGACGCGCTGCTGGAGGACGCGGTCGGCGAGCACCGGCGGGACGGCACGGCCGTCAGCCTCGTCGTGTGCGACGTCAACGGCCTGAAAGGTGTCAACGACTCGCTGGGCCATGTGGCGGGCGACCACCTGCTTGAACGTTTCGCCTCCGTGCTCTCGCTCTGCGGCGCGCAGCTGCCCGGTTCGCTGGCCGCGCGTCTGGGGGGTGACGAGTTCTGCCTGGTGGCCGTCGGCTCCACCGCCGCCGAGGTGATCCGAGTGGCGCGTGAGATCTGCCGCCGGGCCGACGGATTGGAGCTCGGCCACGGGGTCGCCTGTGGGGTCGCCTCCACCGGTCGGACCATCGGCCCGCTCGTCTCGGCGCGGCGGTTGTTCCGACTCGCCGACGCCGCCCAGTACCGGGCCAAGGCCGCCGCGGCGCGCGAACCGGTGGTCGCGGGCGACGAGGGCGCCGACGACCCCGTGGTGCGGCTGGCGGACAGCGTGCGGGGCGACGACTCGGACCGGCGGGCGTTCCGCGACCGCCCGGGGCACGGTCGACCCGGCCGACCCGAGCGGCATCCGCCGGAGCCGCCGGAGTCGCAG
>NZ_JAAVJB010000305.1 GCF_012034385.1 Streptomyces spiramenti | reverse complement strand
GTCCCCGGGCCCCCCTCCCCGGGCCCGGGGCGGCCGGTTGCGCGTGCCTCCCGCTCGCGCGGCGCGGCGGCGCGAGGGCGGAACACCGGCGGTGTGAACAGAGTTGGTGCCCGATTCTCCTCAGGGGATTGACGGCTTCACCTTGGCTGTACATGCTGCCTGCCGTGCCCACATCAACAAACGAGGCCGTGACCGGCGCGGATGCCGCCGCCGACCCGGCCCCGTCCGCCCGCCGGCGGCCGACTCCGAGCGCGGACCGCGCTCCGGGAGCCCGCCGGGAAACCCTGCTCGCCTGGGGGTTCCTCGCCCCCTCGATCGCCGTCTTCACGCTCTTCCTGCTGTATCCGCTCGGCCGCACCGTGTACCTGTCGATGCACGGCAACGACATCATCGGGCGCCCTTCCCGGTTCGTCGGGCTGAGCCACTTCCAGGAGATGTTCTCCGCGGACTTCGGCAAAGTCCTCGTCGTCACCGCGCTGTTCACCCTCGGCGTCGTCATACCCGGCGCCCTCGGCGCCCTCGCCGTCGTCCTGCTACTGGAGTCGCAGGTGCGCGCGCAGCGGTTCTTCCGCAGCGCCTTCGCCCTGCCGTTCGCGTTCTCCGTCGCGAGCGCGTCGGTCATCTTCGCGGTCTTCTACAACCCCGCCAGCGGCGTGCTCAACGGTCTGCTCTACCAACTGGGACTCGGGCAGGTCGCCTGGCTGACCAGCACCGACATGGCGCTGATCTCGATCTGCCTCACCACCGTCTGGATGAACCTCGGCTACGGCGTACTGATCCTCGCCGCCGGTGTCGGGTCCATCCCCCGCGAGGTCAACGAGGCGGCGCTGCTCGACGGCGCGTCGGGCGCCCGACGCGCCTGGTACATCACCGTCCCGCTCCTCGGCCCCCAGCTGTTCTTCCTGATCGTCATCTCGACGATCAACGCGCTCCAGGGGTTCGGGCAGATCCACATCCTCACCCAGGGCGGGCCGGTCGGGTCCACCACCACCCTCGTCTACTCCATCTACCAGCTGGCCTTCGCCCACGGCACCAGTGACTTCGGCCGCGCCAGCGCGCAGGCCCTCGTGCTGCTGCTGATGGTGCTGATCTGCACCGCGGTCCAGTTCGGCGTCATCGAACGGAAGGTGCACTACTCATGAGGGTCACGCTCGGCCGCGTGCTGGTCTACGTGGTGCTGCTCCTGGCGCTGGTCCCGGTGCTCTTCCCGGTCTACTACGTCATCGCCGGCACGTTCATGGAGCCGCGGGAGCTGTCGAGGTTCCCGCCGCAACTCGTCCCCACCGGCTTGCACCTGGACAACATCCAGCGGGTGCTCGACGCCGTCCCGCTGATGCGGATGTACGCCAACTCGCTGATCATGGCGGGCATCATCACCGTCGCCCAGCTGCTGACGTCGGTACTGGCGGCCTACGCCTTCGTCTTCCTCCGCTTCCGGGGCAGCGCCGTCGTCTTCGCGCTGTTCCTCTCCACCCTGATGGTGCCGGGCGAGGCGACCTTCATCCCCAACTACCTGACGCTCTCCGACTGGGGGATGCACAACAGCTACCTGGGGCTGGTCCTGCCGTTCCTCGCCTACGCCTTCGGCACCTTCCTGCTGCGCCAGAGCTTCAAGCAGTTCCCCCTCGAACTGCGCGACGCGGCACGGGTGGACGGCATGGGGCACCTGCGGTTCCTGTGGACGGTCCTGCTGCCGCTCAGCAAACCGGCGCTCAGCGCGGTCGGCGTCTACGTCTTCATCAGCTCCTGGAACATGTACTTCTGGCCGCTGATCATGACCCGCACCACCGACATGCAGACGCTCCAGATCGGCCTCAACAGCCTCAAGAACGCCGAGTCCGCCAACCCCGGGCTCTGGCTGGCGGGCGCCGCGCTGTCGGTGCTGCCGACCCTCGCGCTGGTCATCTTCGGGCAGCGCTTCATCGTCCGCGGCCTCACGGCGGGCGCCGTGAAGTGACCGCGCCGGGCCGCCGTCACCGCGGCCCCCGCCTCCGCGGCCCGGCCGCGCCCGCCGACCCGGCACCACCGGTACGACGCCACACGTACGCCACGACCCGCGCGTGACCACGCGCGCGACACCACCGCGAGGCGCGCCCCGACGCGCCCGCACCCGTCCCCGCGCCAACCGTCCCGGGGACGCCACGGCACGACCACGAGAAACGGAACACGCCACCATGACGCTCCGCAGACGCTCCGCCGCAGTCGCCGCCGGTGCCTCGATAGCCCTGCTCCTCAGCGCCTGCTCCTCCGACGACAACGGCGGGGGAGGAGGCGGAGCCTCGGCCTCCGAGGTCCCCGGTGCCGAGGTCCTCGACGACCTCGACGAGGCTGTCGAGGTCGAGTTCTGGCACAGCATGGATTCCACCAACGGCCAGGTCCTCAACGGCCTGATCGACGATTTCAACGCCGACAACGAGGGCCGGGTCCGCGTCACCGGCACCTTCCAGGGCGACTACGACACCACCCTGGCCCAGCACCGCGCTGCCATCCAGCAGGGCGACACCGCCAACCTGATCATGGTCTACGACCTCGGCACCCAGTTCATGATCGACTCCCAGCAGACCGTGCCCGCCCAGGCGTTCATCGACAAGGACGAGTACGACACCGGCTCGCTGGAGGACGCCCTCCTCAACTACTTCACCGTCGACGGTGATCTCCGCTCCTTCCCCTTCAACAACTCGACCCCGCTGATGTACATCAACCGGGACGCGTTCGAGGAGGCCGGCCTCGACCCCGACAACCCGCCCAAGGACCTCGCCGAGATCCGCGAGTACGCCGAGGCGCTGACCGTCACCAGCGAGGACGGACAGGTCGAGCGGTACGGCTTCGGCGCCGCCGTCTACGGCTGGTTCATCGAGCAGTTCATGGCCCGTGCCGCGGTCCCGTACTGCGACAACGGCAACGGCCGCGAGGGCCGCGCGCAGGAGGCGCTGTTCAACGACCCGAAGATCGTCGAGGTCGTCGAGTGGTGGCAGTCGATGATCGACGACGGCCTCGCCGTCCAGATCGGCCGCTCCTACGACGACGCCCAGGCCGCCTTCACCGCCGGCCGCGCCGCGATGACCCTGGAGTCGACCGGATCGCTCGGCGGCTTCCTGGAGCAGTCCGACTTCGAGGTCGGAGCCGGCTACTTCCCGCTGGTCTCCTCCGACGACCCGGGCGGCTCGATCATCGGCGGCGCCTCGCTGTGGATCAACGGCGAGGGCCACAGCCAGGAAGAGGTGCGCGGCTCCTGGGAGTTCGTGAAGCACCTCCTCACCCCCGAATCGCAGTCCACGTGGCACGCGGGCACCGGCTACCTCTCGGTCAACACCGAGGGCTACGACGGCCCCGAGGCCAAGGAACGCGCCGAGGAGTTCCCGCAGTTCGCCGTCGCCGCGGCCCAGCTGGCCGACTCCGAGACCAGCGTCAACACCGCCGGCTGCATGATGGGCGTCATGTCCGACGCCCGGGTCGCCGCCGAGGAGGGCTGGGAGGCCGCGCTGACCACCGACGACACCCCCGAGGCCGCGCTGACCCGCTCCAAGGAGTCCCTGCAGCGCAAGATCGACGAGTACAACGAGTCCGTCGGCTGATCGACCGGCCCAACCCAACGGCGGCGACCCCCCGGGCGAACCGGGGGCCGCCGCCGCACGGCCGCCCCAGCCGTACCGGCCCCTCGCACCCCGGCAGGGGCCGGTACCGGTGAGGAACGGTCGCCGTGTCGACGTGCGCGGACCCTACAGCGGGCGCCACCGCTGGGCTAAGGTCCGGCCATGCCGCTCCGGATGCGACGACGCACCTCCACCGTGGGGGATACCACCGCGGTGCTCGACGCCGTCCACGAGATCGGTGAGCACCTCGGCGACGGCCTGCGCGGACGCGGCACCCCGGCCGCCACCCGCCGCCTCCGCACCCTGCTCCACGCGGACACCGTCGTCCTGGCCGACCTCGAACAACCCCTGGCCATATCCGGCCGCGTACCCGACACCGAGGAACTGGCAGCCGTTCTCGCCCGCACCTTCGAGCACGGCGCCACCGCCCGGCACGCCCAGTGGACGGCCGTGCCGCTGCTGGTCGACGGAGAGCTCACCGGGGCGCTGGCAGCCACCGGCGCCGGCGACAGCGACCTGGAGGCGGCCGGCCGCCTCGTCACCCGCTGCCTCGACCACTCCGCGCTGCGCCGCGCCCGGGCCCGCATAGCCCAGGCCGAACTGCGCACCCTGCGGGCGCAGATCTCGCCGCACTTCCTGCACAACGCGCTCGCCGTGATCGCCGCGCGCATCAAGGCCGACCCGCCCCGTGCCCGGACACTGCTCAACGACTTCGCCGACTACCTGCGCTACAGCTTCTCCCACCAGGGCGACTACGCGACGGTCGCCGCCGAGCTCCAGGCCACCCAGACCTACCTGGAGCTCCAGCGCGCCCGGTTCGACGACCGCATGGAGATCACCGTCCGCATGGCGCCGGAGATCCTGCCGGTGGCACTGCCGTTCCTCGTCGTCCAGCCCATCGTCGAGAACGCCGTCCGCCACGGCCTCGAACCCCGCCCCGGGCCCGGCACCGTCACCGTCTCCGGGTTCGGCGAGGGACCACTGTGCGTCATCGTCATCGAGGACGACGGTGTCGGCATGGATCCCGACCAGGCGCAGGCCATCCTCGCGGGAGCCTGGCAGCGTCCCGTCACCGAGGAGGCCGGCGCCGGTGTCGGCCTCGCCAACGTGGACCGGCGGCTGCGCACCGTCTACGGACCCGAGTACGGCCTGGTCATCGAGACCGCGCCCGGCCTCGGCACCAAGGTCGTCATCCGGGTGCCCCGCTTCATGCGCGGGGTGCAGGCGGCGGGCGGACTGCGGTCGGGGCGGTCCCGGCCGGGCGCGCGGCCCCCGAGGCCCGGTCCGGACGCGGCGCCCGCGCGGCCCCTGGC
>NZ_JAAVJB010000304.1 GCF_012034385.1 Streptomyces spiramenti | reverse complement strand
GCGCCCGGCCGCGCCCCGGCCCGGCGCGTTCGGCCGCCGCCCGGAGGTACCGGGACGCGGTCGCGCCCGCACCGCGCTGACCGGGGACGTTAGCCTGTCCGGCATGTCGACAGCACCGAACCCATCGCCCATGCCGGACGCCTCCGGCGACGCCACGCGCGCGGTCCACGCCGGCCTGCCGGCCGCCGAACCGTTCCGGCCGCCGATGCCCGGCCCGGTGATGTCGGCCTACTTCCACCTCCCCGGCGACCCGACGGGTGCGCCCTATGCCTACGGGCGGGAGACCAACCCGACCTGGACGGCGCTGGAGACCGCCGTGGCCGAACTGGAGTCGCCCCGCGAGCCCGCGCACGCCGCGGTGTTCGCCTCCGGCATGGCAGCCGTCGCCGCCGTGCTCTTCGGCCACCTGCGCCCCGGCGACACCGTGGTCGTGCCCTCCGACGGCTACCACGGCGTCCACCAACTGGGCTACCGACTCGCCGAGTTCGGCGTCAACGTCAGCCAGGTCGCCACCGCCGACACCGAGCGCTGGCTCGCCGCGCTCGCCACGGCCCGGATGCTGTGGCTGGAGACCCCCGCCAACCCGGGACTGGACACCTGCGACATCCGTGCACTCGCCACCGCCGCCCGCGAGCGGGGCGTCCTGGTCGCGGTGGACAACACGCTGCCGACGCCGCTCGGCCAGCGCCCGCTGGAGCTCGGCGCCGACCTCTCCGTGGCAAGCGGCACCAAGGGGTTCAGCGGCCACGGCGACGTCCTGCTGGGGTACGTGGCGACCCGGGACCCCGCGCTGCTCGGCCCCGTCCGGGCGTGGCGCAGCTGCGTGGGCGCCGTTCCCGGCCCCATGGAGACCTGGCTGGCCCACCGCGGCATGGCGACGCTGCCGCTGCGGCTGGAGCGGCAGTCGGCCAACGCCCTGGCGATCGCCACGCGGCTGCTCGCACGCGACGACGTCGCGGACGTCCGGTACCCGGGGCTGCCGAGCGACCCCGGCCACGCGGTGGCGGCGGCGCAGATGTCGGCCTTCGGCGGGGTCGTCTCCTTCACCCTTCCCGACCGCGACCACGCCGAGCGGTTCCTCGCCGCGCTGCGCGTGATCGGCGAGGCGACCAGCTTCGGCGGTGTCCGCTCCATGGCCGAGCGCCGCGCCCGCTGGACGGAGCCCCCGGCCGGAACCGCCCCCGCCCCCGGCGACGGCGCGGGCGAGGTGTCCACCGCCGACGACCCGGGCACCGCGCACCCGCGTGCGGCGCAGGTGCCGCCGGGGTTCATCCGCCTGTCGGTCGGCATCGAGGACGCGGCGGACCTCGTCGCCGACATCGAACGGGCGCTGGACGAGACCGCCCGTCCCGTCGGCTGACCGTCCCGCCGGCCGCCCCGGGCCCGCGGCCTCCGGCGCGAGGCCGTGGGGCCTCCGACACCGCCGGCCGCGACGAGCCCCGGTGCGGTTGCCTCCCGAGCAGCGCCCCGTACCGAGCAGCGCCCCGTACCGAGTAGCGCCCCGTACCGAGTAGCGGAACGGGGGCGTCCGCACCGTGGGCACCATGTTTCGCACGGGGCTCCGGTGGCGAGATCTCCTGCATGACCGACGCAGCCCCGGTGGTCAAGCGCACGGCGCGCGCCATCCTGCTCGACCGTCCCCGTGCGGACGCTCCTCACGAGCTGATCGTGATCAAACGCGTCAAACCGGACGAGCCCCCGTACTGGATCACGCCGGGCGGCGGGGTCGAGCCGGAGGACGTCTCCGTCCTCGATGCCCTGCACCGCGAGGTCTTCGAGGAGCTCGGCGCCAAGATCACGGACGCGGTGCCCGCGTTCGTCGACACCGTGCCGCACGTGCCGCAGCCCGGCGACCCGCCCACCTCGCCGGGGCTGAAGGTGCAGCACTTCTTCGTCTGCCGGCTCGCCTCGATGGACCCCGCGCTGCGCCACGGCCCGGAGGTGGAGGAGCCGTGCGGCACCTACGAGACGGTGCGCGTCCCCTTCACCCCGGAAGGTCTCCGCTCCGTCGATCTGGTGCCCGAGTCACTGCTGGAGCACCTCTCCCGCAACGTGCCGGGCGTTCTCGCGCTCCTCGCCCCCGACCTCCGCTGACCGCGGCGGGCCCGGGCCTGCGACGCGCGCCCCCTGCGAGGCGCGCCCCGGCCGTCGCCGACCGGCGTGCCCTGCCGCCGCTCCGGTGACCCGGCACGTCGGCCGCGCCGCCGAGCGCTCGGCACACCCTGCCCGGCACGCCGGGGCCCTGCCACACTGCCAGGCGGTCGGATCAGCCCTCGCCGAACCAGCCGCCCGCCCCCGACGCCGAGCCGTCGCGCCTGCCGCGCCGCTCCGCCTCCGCGAGGGCCCGCTCCGCCTGCTCCCGCAGCGCCTGCAAGGCCGCCGTCGTGCGGGACGCCTCCGTGGCCATGTCGCTTCCCCCCGGCCCGTCCGTCCTCCCGTCGGGCGCGCCGTCTCGCCGCTCCGGCGGGCGGACGGCCGTGTCCTGCCGCTCCCCGCCCGCGCCGACGTGGTCGGGCCCCGCGCCCTGCCGGACGGCGGGTGCGGCTGCCGGGGGCCCGCCGCCCCGGGCTGCGCCGCTCGTCGTCCGGCCGCCGGGCGGCAGACCCGGTGCTCCCGGAGGCGGTACCGGCGGGACGGGCGCGGGGTCGTCCAGCCGCAGCGGCGACACGTAGGTGACCTCGTCCGGGGGCGGCGGGTCGAGCGGGGCCGGTGCGCCGTCCTCCGGTGGAGGCGCCGCGTGCCGGTTGGCCCCCTCGTCGCGGCCGTGCTCGGCGGCGGCCTCCGGGCCGGGCGGCGGGTCGGCGGGGTGGGGCTCGGTCCCCGGCACGAACCCGGCGTCCTCGCCCCCGGTCTCCTCGGCGGTGTCGGCGGCGGTGTCGCCGGCGGGCGCGCCACGAGGCCGCGGCGGAACCGCCCCCGGTCCGGCCTCGGCCGCCCGGCCGCGGGCCACGCCGAAGAAGTCGCCGCCCCTGCGGCGGTAGTCCTGCGAACCCCACTCACGAGGCGCGCGCTTGGGGACGCCCACCAGGTGCGGGATGTGCGTCGCGCCGTGGATGTGCGCCGTGATCACGTCGATCCGCACCCACATCCGCGCCCTGCGGCCGGGTGCCGGATCGGACGGCACCTCCGGGTGCCGCTCCCGCAGCTCCTCCTCGTCGACGAGATGCGCCCGGCCGTTCACGTGCAGCCCGATGCGGGCGCGCTCGAAGTCCAGCAGCAGCAAGCCCGCGTGCGGGTTCTCGGCGATGTTGCCGAGGCTGGCGTGCACCCCGCTGCCCCGGTACTCCGGGTACACCAGTGTCTGCTCGTCCAGCGCGCGCAGGAAGCCGGGGGGCCCGGCGCGCAGCGTGCTGTGGCACTCCCCGAACCGGTCGGAGGTCGCGAGGAAGAACATCTCCTGGCGGGCGACGAACTCCCGCATCCGGCGGTTGAGCCGGCCGACGACCTGCTCGGCGTGGAAGCGGCGTGCCGCCTCCGTGGTGCCCAGCCGCTCCTGGACGGACCACTGGCCCGCGCTCCCCGGCCGGTGCGCCGCGGCTGCCGCCGCGGGCGGAAGCCAGCCCCGCTCGCCGGGGGCGGCCTCGTCCACCGCGTCGGCCCTGCCCTCGCCGATGGGGCGTCCGGATGTCCGGTCGGGCCCGCGTCCGGGTCCGCTGATCTCCGCCATAGCCCCCCAAGCCCCTGAGCTCTGCCGCTATGTGTCTGTGTGTCACCGCAGGTTCTCACTCAGGTGCGCATATCCACAAAGTCATGGCGGATTCGTTCGGCGGGTATGCCCGCGGACGTCAGCGCCGACACCCCGGACCGCACCATCCCGGCGGGACCGGAGAGGTAGCCGTCGTACTCCCGCCACGGGCCCAGCCGCCGCACCGTGTCCGGCAGCTGACCTGCCAGGGCGCGATCGGCCCCGTCGGCGACGACCGCACGGACGGACAGCCACCGGTGCCGCCGCTCCAGCTCGCGGAGCGCCGGCAGCTCGTAGAGGTCGGTCTCGCGGCGGGCACCGAAGAAAAGCTGCACCGGCCGTCCTCGGCCATGTTCGGCGACGTCCTCCACGAGCGCCTTGATCGGTGCTATGCCGGTGCTCCCGGCGAGGCAGAGGAGACCGGCGTCCGAGGTGTGGTCCACCGTCATCGAACCGGCGGGCGGGCCGAGCCGGATGACGCTGCCGACCGTGGCGCGCCGGACGAGGGCGCCGGAGACCCACCCAGCCGGCACCGCCTTGACGTGGAACGTCAGAGTTCCGTCCGGGTCCGGGGCCTTGGCGAACGAGTAGGTCCGCCACACCCGCGGCCACCACGGGGTCTCCACCCCGGCGTACTGCCCGGCGGTGAACCGGTACGGCTGGTCCGGGCGGACCGTGATGACGGCGACGTCGGAGGTGCGGAGCTCGTGGGAGACGACCTCCGCCTCCCACCAGGCGGGCGCACGCTGCTCGTCCGCGGCGGCGGCGTCGATCATCGTCTGCGAGATCGCGGTGTACGCGCGGATCCACGCGGCGCGGGTCGCCGGGTCCCAGACCCGCGCCGCGTAGCGGGCGAGCGCCCCCAGCAGGCTCTGCCCGACAGCCGGGTAGTGCTCGGGCCGGGTGCCGTACTTGCGGTGGCCGCGCCCGAGCTCGGAGAGGTACCGGGTCAGTTCCGCGCTGTCGTCCAGCCGCTCCGCCGCCCCGAGCAACGCGGAGAAGAGGCGGTCCCGCTGCGTGTCCATGGCGGCGGGGAACAGCTGCCGCAGTTCCGGGTTGCCGAGGAAGAGCAGGGCGTAGAAGTGCGAGGTGGCGTCGTCCGCGACCGGGGCGATCTCCGTGAGCGTCCGCCGGATCAGGACGGCGTCGGCCGAGGGCGCGCGGCGGCGTCCGGGGCGGGCGCAGCCGCCCGGGTCGGTGGCGGACCCGGCCGCGGGCGGGGC
>NZ_JAAVJB010000303.1 GCF_012034385.1 Streptomyces spiramenti | reverse complement strand
ACGGTGGCCCGCGCGGCCCGGGACGCCGTCAGGACCCGGTCGAGCAGGGTACGCCCGCCGACTCGCACCGCCGCCTTGTCCGCGCCGCCGAGTCGCCGCCCCGCGCCCCCGGCGAGGACCACCGCGTCGAACGGCGCGGGAGCCGTCGGGGTCCGGTCGCCGGCCCCCCGGGCCCTGCCCTGGTCTGCCATGTCCGCCAGTATCGCGCCGCAGCGGCCGGACGGGCAGGGGTCCGCCCCGACCCCACCCCCGGACGGGCCCCGGATCGCCACCGGACGGCACCTGTCGCCACGAGTGACCACACGGGGTGAAGTTGGTGACTAAGGTTGTGCCCGTGTCCGACTTCGTTCACGAGGCGCGCTCACGCAAGCACGCCCTGCTCAGGATGGCGAGCGACGACCCGGTCGAGCGATTGCTGGTGCAGGAGTACGCCGAGGCGACACCCGACCCGCCACCCACCGCCGCCCACCGGGGCATCGCCACCCGCGGGTGTCCCCGCTGCGCCCGCACCATGTGGCGGCAGTGGGACACCGGGCCGCTGTGGGTCTGTTCCCGCTGCGGCCACCTGGAGGACGGTGAGGCGCTGCTGTGAGCCGGGGCGCCCGTGGTGAGAGCGGGGCGCGCCCGCCGGCCGTCGGGGCGCCGGTACGGGCCGGCGCAGCGACGGGGGCCCCGCGCCGCCGTTCCGCGAGGCGCGCGGTGGTGCCGCCCGGCGCGCGGCCGGGCGTCGAGCGCCCCAGTGGGGGCGGTCAGTCGGTCTCGCCCGCGAGGGCGGTGAGCGCGGAGAGTTCGGCGGGGGTCAGCGACCCGGGCCGCCGGTGCTCGTGGGCGAAGACGTTCGCCATCCGCTGGAGCACCTCGTTGACCGGCGTCGCGATCCCGTGCTCGCGGCCGAGCAGCGCGATCTCGCCGTTGAGGTAGTCGGCCTCGATGCTGCCCGTGCCCCGGCTGAGGCTCTGCCAGGACGAACCGCCGCCCGGCTCGGCCCCGGCGACGGGTCGGACGTCCATCCGGTCGCCGCGCAACCGCTGCTGCTCCTCGACGGTCGCGGGCTCGATCCCCGCAGCGTCGAGGACGGCGACGGCCTCCGCGCGGGCGTGCCGCAGGAGCTCCGCCGCGCGGGCGTCCCCCCGCAGGGTGGCACCGCCCACCGCGTCGAGGGCGTTGGCGAGGTTGCTGAGCAGCTTGCCGTACTTCCACCGCATCACGTCGCCCGGCACGGGCGCCGCGAAGTGCGACTTCTCCAGGTCGGCGGCGATCAGCCGCGCGGTGTCGTCGCTGCCGGTGGGGTACCGGCCGATGTGGAGTATCCCCGTCAGCGGCGCGCAGTGCGCCACCACATGACCGGGGCGCAGGAACTGGGCGGGCAGCCAGACGCACATGCCGTAGACGTGGCGGAAGCGCCGCAGCGCCATGCGTTCGCCGGCGACACCGTTCTGGGCGCAGACCAGGGGCAGCAGCTCACCCGCGGTACCGCCGCCCTCGACCGGGCGGGTGGCCCAGGCGGCCAGCGCGTCGACGGCGTCCTGGATCTTGACGGAGAGCACGAGGACGTCGTCCGGTCGGAGCGTCACCTCGCGCGGGTCGCCGACCGCGGGCACCGGCAGTGTCAGCGCCTCCTCGGGTGTGGCGAGGTGCAGGCCCTCCTCGCGCAGTGCCGCGAGATGGTCGCCGCGGGCGACCAGTACGACCTCGTGACCGCTCTGGAAGAGCCGACCGCCGATGGCCCCGCCGACGGCGCCCGCCCCGATGATGATGTAGCGCATGGGCCCGATCCTGGCACGGATCCCGCGTCCCGTCCTGCCTCGGCACACCCGGACCGCGGCTCCCGACGCCGGGCGGGTGACCTCGCCGACCTCACCCGTTCGGAGTAGTTCCGGACGCGGGTCGCCCACCGCGGGGCTGTCCTGGGAGTGTCGCCGCCGCTCAGGTCGGCGGCAGGTGAGGAGGGTTCCCATGAACGCCACCGCTGCCCACGGGCACCGGCCCGCGGCGCGGCCCGTGCTGTCCGGTTGGCTCGGCTTCGCCGGCGTCCTGCTGTTCACGCTCGGGCTGATCCACGTCATGAGCGGCTTGACCGCGCTCTTCAAGGACGACTACTTCCAGGTCGCCTCCGGTAGCCTGCTCGTCTTCAACTACACCGCCTGGGGTTGGATCTGGCTGACTGTCGGGGTGCTCCAGGTCGCGGTGGGCGTCGGGGTGCTCAGCGGCTCCGCGCTGGCCCGCGCCGGCGGGGTCGCGCTGGCAGGGCTGGCGCTGATCGGACAGATCGCCTACCTGGCGGCCTTCCCGTTCTGGTCGGTCATCGGCGTCGGGCTCTGCGTGCTGGTGATCTACGCGCTGGTCGCGCCGCCGGACGACGCCAGGGGGGTATGACGGCACGGCGGCGGGCGCGACGCCACGGCGGCGGCGGTCAGTGGTGGAACCCGGGCCGGGGAGCGGCGGCGCAGGGGCCTTCGGAGAGTTCCGCGACGGCCGCCCGGATGTCCTGGCCGAGCAGCGCGATCTTGTCGAAGCCGATGCCGTGCCGGATCAGGACCCGCTGGACCACGGTCTCCTGCCGGTCCGCGGGCAGCGGGTAGGCGGGAACCTGCCAGCCCCGCAGCCGCAGCCGCTCCGTCAGGTCGTACAGGGTGAACGGCGACCTGCGGGGGTCGGACAGGGTCCACGAGACGGCGGGCAGGGCGCCCTGCCCGTCGTAGAGCAGCCGGAAGCCGTCCGTGTCGCCGATCTGCTCCGCCAGTGAGCGGGCGGTGCGCGAGGCGGCCTCGTACACCTTGCGGTAGCCCTCACGGCCGAGGCGCAGGAAGGTGTAGTACTGCGCGACGACCTCACCGCCGGGGCGGGAGAAGTTCAGGGCGAACGTCGGCATGTCCCCGCCGAGGTAGCTGACCCGGAACACCAGCTCCTCCGGCAGCAGCTCGGCCGCCCGCCACACCACCCAGCCGACGCCCAGCGGCGCCATGCCGTACTTGTGGCCCGACGCGTTGATCGAAGCGACGCGCGGCAGCCGGAAGTCCCACGCCACCTCCGGGTGGAGGAACGGCGCGATGAAGCCGCCGCTGGCCGCGTCCACGTGGATGGGGACGTCGAGACCGGTGTCCCGCTCGATGGCGTCCAGCTCCGCGGCGATCTCCGCCACCGGCTCGTAGTCGCAGGTGTAGGTGACGCCGAGGATGGCGACGACGCCGATGGTGTTCTCGTCGACGTGGTCGCGGAGCTGATGGGGACGCAGCCCGGTGGCGTCCGGCTCCAGTGGCACCTGGCGCAACTCGACGTCGAAGTAGCGGGCGAACTTCTCCCAGCAGACCTGCACCGGTCCGCAGACCAGGTTCGGCCGGTCCGTAGGCAGCCCCGCCGCCTCCCGCCGCTTGCGCCAGCGCCACTTCAGGGCGAGCCCGCCCAGCATGCCGGCCTCGCTGGAACCGGTGGTCGAGCAGCCGGTCGGGGAGCCGGTACCGGAGGGATCCGCGGCTGTGGGGCCGGTCGTCGAGGAAGGGGTGGCGGCGGTGGGCGCGTTCCAGAGGTCGCCGATGATCCGGACGCAGCGCGACTCGATCTCGGCGGTCTGCGGGTACTCGTCCTTGTCGATCATGTTCTTGTCGAGGCAGAGGTCCATGAGCTCGTGGACCTCGGGCTCCGCCCAGGTGGTGCAGAACGTGGCGAGATTCTGGGAGGAGTTCCCGTCCAGGGCGAGTTCGTCGCGGATCAGCTCGTGGACGGCGCGCGCCGGGGAGGTGTCCTCGGGCATCCGGAAACGCGGGAGGCGGTGTTCGGAGATGGCGAGGGCGTAGGCGTCCTCATAGGGGGTGTCGGAGTCGTCCCCGATCCGGTGCAGAACCACGGCTGCCAGGCTCCCGTCCTCGCCATCGGCGGACTTCCGGTCGCCCGCCGTCGGAGAGTGATGGTGCGTGGACGGCCCGCGGCACGGCGGTGGGGCACGCCGGTGGCGGGCGCATTGCGCCCGGTCGGTGGAGGCTGTGGCGGCGGGCGGGTTGCGGCGGCCCGGCCGCAGAGCGCGGACGGGCGCGGGGGTGGGGGCGGTCCGTGGCCCGGCGCGGGGCCGGGCGGGTTGCGGCGGGGCGCGGGAGACCGGAGGCGGGTGGGTGGCGGTGGCGGTGGCGGTGGATCGTGCCGAGTCGCGGGCGGGGGCTGGGTCAGACTGCCAGGTCGGTGATGACCTCGGCGTTCGGGAGGGCCGCCAAGGCCGCGCCGGGCAGGATCAGCTTGCCCCGCCGGGCGCCGCTGCCGACGAGGACGTGCGGCGTCGCGGTCACCCGCGCGTCGATGAGGAGCGGCCACTCGGCCGGGAGCCCGACCGGGGTGATGCCGCCGTACTCCATGCGGGTGGCGGCGACGGCGTCGTCCATGGGGGCGAAGGACGCCTTGCGTGCGCCGAGACGCTTGCGGACGGCCCGGTTGACGTCCAGCTTCGTCGTCGCCAGCACGACGCAGGCAGCGAGGGTCACCTCCTGCCCGCGCTTGGCGGCGACCACCACGCAGTTGGCCGACACCTCCGGGCGGACGTCGTAGGTCTCGCAGAAGACCGCGGTGTCGGCCTTGTCCGGATCGCTGTCCACCAGCAGGACCGCGTCGACCGGACCGGCACCGGTCGGCCAGGCCGCCAGCGCGGCGGCGACGGGCTCGGGGAGCACGTCGGCGCGGGAGGCCGCCGGTCCCGCGGTGTCGAAGGTGCCGAAGGGAGTCGGGGTCGCGTCGCTCATACGGCCGAGCGTACGTGCGGTCCCCCAGGCCCCCGCGCCGCCGTCCACCGGCTGGTCGAGACACCGACGCCGCAGCTCGCAAGGCGGCTCCCGGGCGCACGTCCCGGGGCTCGGGGTACAGCCGGTGGTCCCGAGCGAGTCGGGCCGGGGCGCCGGGCCGCGGCGCGGTCCGGTGAGCACGCCGGCCGACCGTCGGCGGCGGGTGGTCGCCCCGCCGCCGAGTCGTCGTCCCACCCGCCGGTTCCGAGCCCCCTGCGGG
>NZ_JAAVJB010000302.1 GCF_012034385.1 Streptomyces spiramenti | reverse complement strand
GTCGGGGCCTGTCCGGCGCCGTCCGCCGGAGGGGACGCGGCGCACCGCGCCCCCGGGTGGGTCACTGCTCGTCGTCGTCCCGGTTCCGGGCGGCGGCCCGGTCGGTCACCCGCGCGCCGAGCGCCCGGGCGGTGTCCGCGCCACCGCCGGCGGTGAGCCGCGGCAGCAGCTGCGCGGTGAGCAGTGTCGTCAGCGCCGAGGTGTCCTGGTGGGACCCGTCGGTGTCGATCACGAACGGCTTCGGCGCGCCCTGGGCCAGTGCGGTACCGACGTCCAGCCGTCGCTGCGCCAGTTCGTAGCGGAGCACGGCACGGTTGTCGCGGTAGGCGGTGGCGAGGCGCTGCTGCGCCTTGGCCTCGTTCTCCGCGGCGGTCAGCCCCGCGCGCCCCCGGGTCTCGATCTCGAACCGGACCCGCTGCGCCTCGGTCTCCTGCTCCTCCAGCATCTGCGCGACGTCCTTGCGTGCCTGGTTCAGCGCCGCGTTGACCTCGACGATCTTGGCGTCGCGGGTCTTCTTGGACCGCTCGATGTCCATGAGCAGGTTGTCGATCCGCCGCTTGCGGGTCAGCTCCCACTCCTGCTCGTAGGCCACCTTCTCCTTGGCCACCCGTTCGCGGGTCGCCAGGTGCTGGCGGTACTGGACCGGGAGCTGCACGTCGGGGATGTTGCAGCCGGTGATCCGGACGCCGTAGCGGGCGAGCTGGCGGTTGAGGAGTTCCTGCATGTCGGCGACGTCCGAACCGCGCAGGTCGTACGCCCGCTCGGTGGAGATCTGGCGGCTCCGCTGCCGGATGGCGTCCTGCACCGCGTTGGAGAGCACCAGGTCGAAGTTGCTCGCGCCGATGGTCCGCACGAAGAGCACCGCGTCGGTGATGCGGAACTTCAGGAAGAACTCGATCGAGGTGAGCGGCACGTTCTCCCGCGTGGGGCACGCCACCACGGGCGCGGAGTAGGGGATCTCGGTGGAGGTGTCGACGACGAACTCCACGCGCGACCACGGGTGCCACAGGTAGTGGCGGCCGGGGTCGAGCTCGCCGACGACCGCACCGTACGTGGTCAGCACACCGGTGGTGCCCTGCTCGATCTCGACGATCGAGGAGCGCCACCACCAGAGCGCGCCGAGCACCACGGCGATGGCGCCGACGGCGTAGGTGGGCACCGCCACGGCGGACCATGCCGCTCCGCCGACCGCGTTGTCGGAGCGGGAGCTGCCGAGCGACATCATCACGCCCGCGAGGAGCGCGAGGACCCCGAACCACAGCAGGACGGTCCAGGTGTTGCGACGGCTGTTGCGCGGCATGACCACCGGCACCAGCGCGCCGTTGTCGCCGCCGCGCAGCAGGCGGGCGATGTCGCCCCAGCCCGCGACGTTCTCCTGGATGACCGAACCGCGGCGGTCGGCCTGGGTCTGCTGGCTCATCTACTCGCCTTCCCGCGTGGTCTGGTCACTGCCGGTCTCCGCCGCCTGGTCCGGCGTGGCGTCGGCCACGGGCTCCGGGTCGTCGCTCTGCACGGAGGCGCGGATCTCCTCCACCGCGTCGGCGCCCGGCAGCTCGTCCTCGGAGGTGTCGACCGGGGTGACGGTGGTGGCCTGCTCGGCACTGCGCAGGGCGCTGATCTCGGCCTCGCGCTCGCTGATACGGGCGGAGATCTCGTCCATGCGACCGCGGATGACGCTCATGTCCTCGTCGGTGAACAGCTCGTCGCCGGCCTCGCCGATGATGCCGCGGGCGATCCGCAGGAAGTCCACGGCGGCGGCGTCGCCGGAACCGATCCGCAGCACCTGCGGCAGTCGGTCGGCGACCTGCTCCAGCCGGTCCAGGACCTGCTGCTGGTAGCGGTAGTTGAGGATCTCGGGGGCCTCGGCCGCGGAGACGGCGCGGATGTCCAGCGCCTGTGCCTCCAGCAGCGCCGCGTTGGCGTGGGCCTCCGACTCGGCCTCGACGAACCGCTGGCGGGCGACGGCGCGGGCGCGGTTGGTCTCGCGCTCCAGGGCGGTGTCCATCTGCGCCTGGTACTGGGCGATGTCGGCCTGGATCGCGGAGAGCGTCTCGTTGAGAGTGGCGAGCTCCTTGGTGAGGTCGCCCTCGTTGTTCTCCTTGCGGAGCTGGAGCTCGTACTCGTGGGTGTACGCCTGCTTGGCGACGCGCACCATCTCCGGCGCCGCCAGGTCCATCCGGTACTCCTTGCCGGCGGGCTCGGCGTGCGTGATGTTGGCGTTGGTCAGTTCGACGGCCGGGCTGAACTGCTGGTTCAGCTGGTCCAGCAGCCGGTTGGTGTTCTCGCCGACCATGTCGTAGATCGCGGAGGCCTCCTGGTCGTAGATGAGGCTCCGGGTCGTCTCGCTGATGGCGTTGTTCAGCTTCTCCTCGAAGCCGCGGACGGCTCCCAGGGTGTAGATGAACTCGACGGGATCGTTGATGCGGAACTGCACGAACAGGTCGATCGACGCCTGCACGCCGCTCTTGGTGGGAGCCTCGCGGATCGGCGCGTTGAACGGGTACTCGCGCGTGGTGTTGACGATGTACGAGACCCGCTTCCACGGGTTGAGCAGCGTGATCCGTCCGGGGCCGACGACCTGCTCCAGCTTGCCGAAGCGGGTGATGAGCGCCTGGCAGCCGTCCGGGACCATGACCATGCCCTGGCGCCACCACATGAAGCCGGTGGCCAGCAGCGCCATGAACCAGTAGTGAATGCCGAAGAACGGGTTGAGCAGCGGTCCGTCGTCGGAGACGGCGGCGATCACCAGCCAGGCGACGACGCCGATCGCGATGAGCAGCAGCGCGGGGAACATCGTCACGAAGGTGCGGCCCCGCGGGATGACCATGGGGCAGATGACGTGGACGGCTCCGGACCTGCCGCGCTTCAGCGAGGTGCGGTTGAGCACCTCACCGGCGTTGTTCAGTGACGCCGTCTGCTGCTCGATGCGGGTCCCCACCGAGCCGCCCTGTTCGCGGGCGGCCAGGAAGTCGTCGGGGTCGGCGATGGCCGTGCCGGCCGGTCGCGACTCCTCCTCGTCGTCCCCTCCCGGGAACTGTCGGCCGAGCGCCCCCGTGAGCGCCTCTCGGGGATCACCGCCCTGCGCCACGGACCGGGCCGCGCTGCGGACGTTCTGTGACAATGACACGCGTCCTCCCCCTCTCGTCGGATCTCGTGTACCGCACACCATCAGACCAACCGGTCGAGCCGGAGCGCCAGCCGACGTACCGCTCGCCGCGAATCGTCACCGGTGTGTGACCGGAACCTGCCCGAACTGGGCCGAGGCACGCGCAACCCATCTCACGCCGGGCGCGCACCAACACTGCCATCGGCGTCACTCACGCCCGGCGTGCGGCGGTGGCAGCGCGCACCGGCGTGGCTCCCTCCCCGCACTCCGCCGGCGCGGGAGCCGAGGGTGCGGACACCGGCACGGCCGCCGTTCCGTTGCGGCGCACAACCGGGACCGGAGCGACGGCAGCGACCCCCGGGAGAACCGAGTCGTACAGAAAAGGATCATTCATGCGGACACCGTCCGCCCGTTCGCCGACCATTACCACCCCGGGGTGGCAGATCGCCCGGAAAGCTACCCGAAGGGGTGGTAACGGAGTCAAGCGCCGCTCGAACGTGCCTCCGTGCGCCGCTGCCGGGCACCCGAAGGACTGTGGCATCAAGGAACCATGACGACTCGGCGCCACCCCAACGAACGGCTGCGCGCACTGCTGCGCGAGGCCGACTGGACCCAGGAGGCGCTGGCGCGCGCCGTGAACACCCTGGGCGCCGAGATCGGCTGTCCGCTCCGGTACGACCGCACCGCGGTCGCCCACTGGCTGTCGGGCACGCAGCCCAGGCCACCGGCGCCGCAACTGGCCGCGGAGGCGCTGTCGCGCCGCACCGGCCGGCCGGTGAGCCCCCAGGCGGCCGGGTTCACGGCCCCCGCGCCGGAGGCGCCCGCCCCCGACCCGGCGGTGGGCTTCGCCGACCTGTGCCGCGACGACGCCGCCAGCGACCGGCGGGACGCGCTGCGGCAGCGGCCGTACCGGGTCGCGGACTCCGTGGTGTCGGAGTTCCCCGCCACGGTGCCCTCCCAGGCGGGACGCGGCGCCGGCGGCCCGGCCCGCCCCCGTCCCCACACGCCCGCGGAGCGCGCCCCGGCGCTGCGCGACGCGGCGTCCTTCTTCGCCGCCTCGATCGACAGCCACGGCGGCCTCCACGCGCGCAGCGCGCTGGCCTGCTACCTCGCGGACGACGTGGTCCCGCTCCTCACCTCGGGCACACCGGAGCGGAACCGGGCGGAGGTGACCACGGCCGCATCCCGACTGGCCTTCCTCCTGGCGCGGATGTACGAGGACGGCCGGCTCCACGGCCTGGCGCAGCGCTACTACTCCTTCGCCCACCGGCTGGCGGCGGAGTGCGGCGACCGCACCTCGTGGTGCCTGGCCGTCCGGGCGATGAGCGCCCAGGCGGCGCGGCTGGGCCACCTGCCGTCCGCCCTGCACCTCGCCGAAGCCGCCGGCCGTGCGGCGGCGGGGGTGCCACCGGCCCAGCAGGCGTACGTCCAGGCGCAGCTGGCCGTGGTGCTGGCCCGCGGCGGCGATCGGCGGGGGGCGTTCGGCGCACTGGGCGCGGCGGAGCGCGCCGCCGGGCGCGCGGGACGCGGGGACTCGCCGTTCGACATCTACCCGACGGCCGCGCTGGCGTACCAGACTTCGGCCACGCTGGTGGCGCTCGACGACGTGCCCGGGGCCCTCGCGGCGCTGCGCCGGTCGCTCGCCGAGCGGTCTGCGGCGGACGTACGCGGGCGCGCGCTCACCCAGGCGCGCTATGGACGGCTGCTGCTGCGCGCCGGACACCTGGAGGAGGCGTGCGTGGCGTGGCGGGCGTTCCTGGCAGGGCGGGAGCGGCTGCGTTCGGGGGACGCGGAGCAGGCGGTGCGGGAGATGCGCTCCGCGCTGCGACCGTTCCGGAACCGCAAGGGCGCGGCCGAGCTCCTGGCGCGCTCGGCGCCGGCCGGCGAGCGCCGCGCCATCGCCTGACCGGCCGCCGGGCCGTTCGCGGGGCAGCGGTGTCC
>NZ_JAAVJB010000301.1 GCF_012034385.1 Streptomyces spiramenti | reverse complement strand
GACGCTGGACGGCGTCGACCAGGGCAAGCCCTTCCACCTGCTGCGCGCCGACGTCGCCTCCGCGACCGCGGACGCCCTCGCACCACTGCGTCCCGAAGGCCGACCCGGGACCGTCCTCCTCGCCGGCACGGGGCCCGACGTCCCGTTGGCCGCGGGCCTGCTCGCCGCACTCGGCGACGGCGCCGTCCGCGTCGCCCTCCTCACCCCGTCCGGACCGCTCGCCGACCCCGGCCTGCTGCGCTGGCGACTGCCCCGCTGGGCCGGCCCGCTCGACGTCGTGGTGATCACCTCCGCCGACGGCTCCGAGGACGGCCTCGTCGAACTTCTGGACCAGGCGCACCGCCGCGGCTGCGCCCTCGCCTCGGTCGCCCCCGCCGACTCCCCACTGGCCGAGGCGACCGCCCGCCGTCGAGGGCCCGCCCTGCGCGCCACCACCGCGGACCACCTCGAACCGGCGGACCATCCCGCCGCCCCCGGCGGCCACTGGCCGCTCCTCACCGCCACCCTGATGCTCGGCCACCGGCTCGGGGTCTGCGAGGCCGACGACGCCGCGATCGACGCGCTGGCCGACCGCCTCGACGCCACGGCGGAGCGGTGCGGCCCGGTGGTGCCCACCCAGGAGAACCCCGCCAAGTCGCTCGCCGTCGGGTGCGAGGGCACCCTGCCCCTGCTGTGGAGCGAGGGCGAGCCGGCGGCGGCCGTCGCCGGCCACGCCGTCCGGCTGCTGCACGCGCTGCCCGGCGTCCCCGCCCTCACCTCGCCGCTGCCCTGGGCGCTCGCCGCCCACGCGGCGCTCCTCACGGCGGAGCGCGGCGGCGCCGCCAAGGACGACTTCTTCCGCGACCGCGCCGACGACGAACCCGAACTCCGCCCCCGTGTCGTGCTCCTCGGCAGTCCGGCGCCCGCGGACCTCCCGCCCGGTGACGACTCCGCGCCCCGTGCCGCCGCGGCAGCACGCGCCCTGGCGCTCCGGCACGGCGTCCCCTTCGGCGAGCTCACCGCGGCGGAGGGCGGCCCGTTGGAGGCCACCGGTGAACTCCTCGCCCAGCTCGATTTCACCGCCGTTTACCTGACGCTCACCGCGACCGCCCGATCATGACCCCGGCCGCGTCGACGCGGCCCGTCGCCGGACCACGGAGCGGACCGGGACGACGCAGCCGAGACCGCGACCGCACTGGAGCAGCCCCCGCCATGGAACGACTCGTCAACACGGTGCGCCCCTACGCCTGGGGCTCCACGACGGCCATCCCCGAGCTGCTGGGAGTCGAGCCCACCGGTGAACCGCAGGCGGAGATGTGGCTGGGGGCCCACCCCGGCGCCCCCTCCCGCGTCGACCGCGGCGCCGGGCCGGTGAGCCTCGCCGAGGTCATCGCCGCCGACCCCGACGCGGAGATCGGCCCGTCCGTCCGTGCCGCCTTCGGCCCGCGCCTGCCGTTCCTCCTCAAACTCCTCGCCGCCGACGCGCCTCTCTCCCTCCAGGTCCACCCCGACCTGGCGCAGGCCGCCGCCGGCTTCGCGGCGGAGGAGGCGCGGGGTGTGCCGCTGGACGCCCCCCACCGCACCTACAAGGACGACCAGCACAAGCCCGAACTCATCTGCGCGCTCACCCCGTTCGAGGGACTCTGCGGCTTCCGTGAACCCGCGCGCACCGCCCGGCTCCTCGACGAGCTCGGCGTACCCGCCCTCGCCGGTCACGCCGCCACGCTCCGCGGCGACCGGGACGCGACGGCGCTGCGCGAGGTCTTCACCGCGGTCCTCGCCCCCGACACCGCCGCGACGGCCACCGCGGCCACCGCGGCCGTCGAGCAGGTCGCGCGGGCGACCGCACGACTCGCCTCGCAGGGGGGCGAGTTCGCGGACGCGTGCGCCGCCTACGCGCGGCTGGCGCGGAGCTACCCCGGGGACAGCGGCGTCGTCGCCGCGCTCCTCCTCAACCACGTCCGGCTCGCCCCGGGCGAGGCGCTGTTCCTCGACGCCGGGGTCCCCCACGCCTACCTCGGCGGCCTGGGGGTGGAGATCATGGCCGGTTCGGACAACGTGCTCCGGTGCGGGCTGACGCCGAAGCACGTCGACGTCCCCGAGCTGCTGCGGATCGTCCGCTTCACCGGCGGCGACCCCCGGGTGCTCCTTCCCGTCCCGGACGCCGACGGGGAGGAGCGGTACGAGACGCCCGTGAGCGAGTTCCGGCTCTCCCGCCGCCGGCCGGCCGCGACCGACGCCCCCGTGGTGCTGCCCTCCGGCCGCCCGCAGATCCTGCTGTGCACCGAGGGGACGGTCCGGCTCACCGGCGAGGACGGCGCGGTCACCGAACTCGCGCCCGGCTGTGCGGTTTTCGTCCCGGCGTCGGCCACCGCGCCCGCCTGCTCCGGGGAGGGCACGCTCTTCCGCGCCACGGTCGCGCTCTGACGTCCCGTGCCTGACACACCGCGGACCCGGGCCCGCACCCGGCGCCGAGGCGTACCCCGCCCCCTGCCGCGCGAGGTCAGGGCGGCGACCGTCACCTCGCGTCATGGCGCGGCCTCGGGGGCGGCTGTTAGCCTCGGGAACGACGTGCGATGTCGCTGCTGATGGCAGCCGGACGGCCGGTGAGGCCGCACCGGCCGAGGGGTAAGAAGGCCCTCCGACGGACTGCGCGGTCGGCCGTCCACGTGGCGGTGGCCGCGTCCTGCCCACTTCCGACACAGCTGAGGAGCAGCAGCTCATGACGAGCGCCATCCCGCAGGACTTCCAGGACTTCAAGATCGCGGACATCGCCCTCGCGGAGTTCGGCCGCAAGGAGATCTCGCTCGCCGAGCACGAGATGCCCGGTCTGATGTCCATCCGCGCCGAGTACGCCGAGGCGCAGCCGCTCGCCGGCGCCCGCATCACCGGGTCACTGCACATGACCGTGCAGACCGCGGTCCTGATCGAGACCCTCGTGGCGCTGGGCGCCCGGGTCCGCTGGGCCTCGTGCAACATCTTCTCCACGCAGGACCACGCCGCCGCCGCCATCGCAGCCGCGGGTGTCCCCGTCTTCGCCTGGAAGGGCGAGACCCTGGAGGAGTACTGGTGGTGCACCGAGCAGGCGCTCACCTGGAACGACACCCCCACCGGCGGCCCCAACATGATCCTGGACGACGGCGGCGACGCCACCGTCCTGCTCCACAAGGGCGTCGAGTACGAGAAGGCCGGCAAGGCCCCGTCCCCCGAGACCGCGGAGAACGACGAGCACCGCGTCATCCTGGAGCTGCTGGGCCGCACCCTGGCCGAGACGCCGACCAAGTGGACCCAGGCCGCCTCGGAGATCCGCGGCGTGACGGAGGAGACCACCACCGGTGTCCACCGCCTCTACGAGATGTTCCGCGACGGGTCGCTCCTCTTCCCCGCCATCAACGTGAACGACGCCGTCACCAAGTCGAAGTTCGACAACAAGTACGGCTGCCGCCACTCGCTGATCGACGGCCTCAACCGCGCCACCGACGTCCTCATCGGCGGCAAGACCGCCGTCGTCTGCGGCTACGGCGACGTCGGCAAGGGCTGCGCCGAGTCGCTGCGCGGCCAGGGCGCGCGGGTCATCGTCACCGAGATCGACCCCATCTGCGCCCTGCAGGCCGCGATGGACGGCTACCAGGTCGCCACCCTGGACGACGTCGTCGAGACCGCCGACATCTTCATCACCACCACCGGGAACAAGGACGTCATCCTCGCCCCCGACATGGCACGGATGAAGCACCAGGCGATCATCGGCAACATCGGCCACTTCGACAACGAGATCGATATGGCCGGCCTCGCTCTGCTGCCGGACGTCGTCCGCGACGAGGTCAAGCCGCAGGTGCACACCTGGACGTTCCCGACCGGCAAGAAGCTCATCGTGCTCTCCGAGGGGCGCCTCCTCAACCTGGGCAACGCGACCGGCCACCCGTCGTTCGTCATGTCCAACTCCTTCGCCAACCAGACGATCGCGCAGATCGAGCTGTTCACGAAGACCGAGGAGTACCCCACCGGCGTCTACGTGCTGCCCAAGCACCTCGACGAGAAGGTCGCGCGCCTCCACCTCGACGCCCTGGGCGCCAAGCTCACCACCCTCACCGACGAGCAGGCCGCCTATCTCGGCATCCCCGTCGAGGGCCCGTACAAGCCCGACCACTACCGCTACTGACCGTCCGCTCCCGCCATCCGGGAGCGGCACGACGGCGAGGCGACGGTCCGTCCCCGAACGGGGGGGGCCGTCCTCACCTCCGCCACCGCCGCGCGCCACCGCATGGGTACGGTGGCGCCCATGCCCAGCGGCCGGTACACCCTCCACGACCCCCACGACCGCTCACCCCTCGGTGAGGAGCGGTTCCGTTGCGCCCCCGGGCCCACCGGCTGGCGCTACGTCGCCCACCGCACCGCACCCGACGGCGCGACCACCGGCCGGCTCGACCTCGCTCTGGACGACCTCGGGCGCCCGATCCGCCTGGAAGCGGTCGCCGGCGACTGGCAGCTCCGCGGCGCCGCGCTCGACGGCGTGAGATGGGTGCGGACCGACCCCACCGGGCAGCACGCCCGCGAGGGCCACGCCGCGGCGAAGGCGTTCACCGGCACCTCCCCGGCCTTCCTGGTGGCACTCGCCCGCCTGCTGCGCCCGGCCCCCGGGCGGGCGACCCGCGTCCGACTCCTCGCGCTCACCGACCCCGTGCTCGCGCCCCGGACCGTCGACCGGTCGTGGTCGCTGGTGGCGAGCGAGGACCACCATGACCCGGACGCCGGGACGCTCACCGTCCACAGCTACGGGATCGACGACCTCGCCACGGGGGACCGGTCGGTGGTCCACCTGTCCGGTGACGTGGTGCTTGACGCCCCGGGCGTCACGCTCGAGGAACTCGACGGACCGCCGTCCGTCTTCGACACCCTGCCGCTGCCGGCAACGCCTGAGTGAGGCCGCCCGGCGCCGCCCGTCGTCAGCCGGGGAGCGAGAAACCGCCCGGCGCCCCGGCCGCGTCCCCGCGCACCGCAGATTCCCCCGCCGGGGTGGCCGAGCCGTCGGTGGTGCCCCCGGTGCGCCCGCCACCGTCCGGCCCCGTGGCGACCGGGGTCGGCCCCGCGGGGAAGGGCACGACGGGAACCGTGCCGGGGGCCGGCGGCCCCGCC
>NZ_JAAVJB010000300.1 GCF_012034385.1 Streptomyces spiramenti | reverse complement strand
CCCCCGGGGGGCCGAAGCGGGCCCGGCGCTGACCGCGGAGGTCGGGCGACAGGGCAGGGCCCGGACTCGGTGCGCACGGCGGGCGCGGTCGAGGGCGGGTCGCCGACGCTTCAGTCGTCGGCGGAGGCGGCGCGCCTGCGGAGCACCCAGGCGCCGCCGGCGCCGACCGCCAGCAGCACGGCGGAGCTCCCGGCGAACACGGCGATGGTGCCGTCGGAGCCGCCCACACCGCCGCTGACCCCGCCCGAGGGGACGGTGGGGCTCGCGGAGGCGGTGGGCGTGGCGGTCGGGGACGCCGTCGCCGTGGGGGTGCTGGTGGGGGACGCGGTCGGTGAGGTGGTGGAGTCTGCCTGGACCACGCGGAGCGTCCCGGTGACGACGTCGCCGTTGGCGCAGGTGACCCCGACCCCGTAGTCGCCGACAGTGGCACGGGTGGGCACGGTGAACTGGCCGATCAGGATCTCGGGCACCACACCCGGCCGCAGGGTGAAGGTGCCGCCGCCCAGGGTCGTGGCGTCGCCGCGGGCGGTGTCGTCGCCGTCGCAGTCGGCGGTGTTGACGGCGACCGCGTCTCCGGGGTGGGCGGGGTTGGGGAAGAGTTCGACGGTGCCGTCGTCCTGGGCGTTGGCGGCACCGGCGGAGAGTCCGAGGGATATGAGTACGGCGGTGGCTGTGGCGAGGCCACGGCCGTGGCGGGTCAGGCGCATCTGGTCCTCCGCTGGGGGCACGGCGGCGGTGCGCGCGTCGCACCGCTTGTTCCGATACGACCCGGATTCGCGGCGGCGCGCGCGGCGGGAACCGCGTCGCAGGCGGGTCGCCCGGCCGGGCCGGGCGGGGGAACTTCGGCGTGTATCCGCTGGTCAAGCCGGTGTCGAGGAGGCGCGGGCGGAGCGGCGGAAGTTGCGGCGAACGGGCGACACTCCGATGGCCGAGATGGTGGCGGCGGGGCACGGTGGGGAGCGGGGCCGGGCTCCGGATCGGCCCCGGTCGGGGAACGGCGGCGCGTGGACCGGCCGGAGCACGGGCAGCAGCGCCTCAGGGATCAGCAACACCCGAGCGAGACGAGGGAGACCACCGTGCGCACCCTGTACGCCTTCATCTGCACCAGCCTCGACGGACGGACCGCCACACCCGGCGGGGACCTGTCGTGGCAGACCCTCGACGAGGAGTTCGACGCCCTGTCGCTCAACCAGCTGGTGGAGACCGACGCCGTGCTCCTGGGCCGCCGCACCTATGAGGGCATGGCGGCCTACTGGCCCACCGAGACGGGCCGCGAGTACAACCCGCGGGTGGCGGAGCTGATGAACGGACTCCCGAAGCTGGTGGTCTCCTCGACGCTGCGGGAGACCCCGTGGGAGAACAGCGAGCTGCTGACGGTCGGGGAGGGCGGCCTCGCCGGGACGGTCGCGGAGCTGAAGCAGCGGCCCGGGCGGGCGATGGCGGTGCTCGGCAGCCCGACCCTGACCGCGGGGCTGCTGGCGGCGGGCGTGCTCGACGAGCTGCGGGTGCTGGTCAGCCCGGTCGTGCTCGGCGAGGGGCCGTCGCTGCTGGAGGCGCTGCCGGGTCGCACGTCGCTGCGGCTCGCGGACTCCCGAGCGATGGGCTCGGGTGCGGTGCTGTCGACCTACCGTCCCTGACCTGCACGGTGACCCCGCCGTCGCGGTCAGCGGCGACGGCGACCGCCCTTGGCGGTCCGACGGGAGGGGTTGCCGGTCCGCTTGGAGGTGCGGCGCCGGTACTGGCTGAGCTCCTGCTCGTACACCGAGCGGCGGAGCTGCTCCCCCGGCGCCTCCAGGCCGCTGCGGATGCCGTAGGCGAGCAGGACGCCGACGAAGCCGATGGCCTTGATGGAGCGGAACGCGTGCTCGTCGGCGGGGACGGGCCGCTTGTAGGAGGCCCAGGTGCGGTTGAACGCGACGGCCGAGCAGATGGCGAACGCCAGCACCAGGAGCGTGGTGAGCCAGGTGGCGGAGTTCGCGATGTACAGCCCCTCGTAGACCAGGCGCAGCAGGACCACGCCGACGACGGCGAGCGAGACCGCCGCCAGCCCCAGCGCGAACCGGCGCACCGGGTACAGCCCGGAGCGGTCCACCCAGGTCGTGCCGTAGAAGCGGATGGGCTCGGGCTTCGGGGCGTCGTCGCCCTCGGCGACGCTCTGCGGCTCCTTGCTCATGGCGGTCATTATGACGGGCGCCGCCCGGAGCCGGAGGGGGAGGTGGGCGGAAGCGGGCGTTCCGGTCGCGCCGCGCCGGTCGCCCGCGGCTCAGAGGGTGTGGACGGCGGTGAGGTCGACGTCGACGGGGAACGGCGCGGACACCTTCAGCCGGTCGTGGAAGATGCCGGTCGGCACGCAGGTGCCGGTGACGTCGTCGCGCTCGTACACGTAGACGACGGGGTTCTCGTCGTCGGCGGACATCTCCACCCGCCAGAAGTGCCGGATTCCTGCGGCGGCGTACTTGTGCGGCTTGGTGTCGCGGTCCCGCGCCGTGGAGTCCGGCGAGACCACCTCGACCGCGAGGACGACGTCCTCGGCCTGGTAGCGGGTGGTGGTGAGGCCGCGCGCGGCGGCCTGGGCGGACACCACGGCCAGGTCGGGCTCCGGCGCGTTCCGGGTGTCCAGAACGACCGTGGTCTCACGCCGTACCCGCAGGCTCGTCGGCGCGTGGCCGCGCAGGGCCATCTCCAGCAGGGTGATGGTCAGCGCGTGGAAGTCCCGCTGCGGACTCATGAAGACGAGGCTCCCGTCGATCAGCTCGGTGTGCGGCGGGAGGTCGGGGAGCCGGTAGAGGTCCTCCACGGTCCAGCCGCCTTCGGGCGGCACCGGCCAGGAGACGGGGCGGCGCGGTTCGGCGGCGGTCATGAGTCCTCCCATGCACGGGATCCTGCCTCGTGCCGCCCACACTACCCAGCGCAGAAAGGGTTCACCGGACCGAACGAGCGAAACACCCGCGAACCCGTCCGTAGGCGGCGCAGCGGCGGCCGGCGTCGTCACGTGCGGGGGGCCTTCGGGCGGTCAGCCCTCCAGCTTGGTGATGTCGCGGACGGCGCCCTTGTCGGCGCTGGTCGCCATGGCGGCGTAGGCGCGCAGCGCCAGCGAGACCTTGCGCTCGCGGTCGACGGGCCGGTACTGCCCGTCGAGCGCCTCGCGGCGGGCGGCGAGCGTGGCGTCATCCACCTTGAGTTCGATGGTGCGGTTCGGGATGTCGATGGCGATGAGGTCGCCGTTCTCGACCAGGGCGATGGTGCCGCCGGCCGCGGCCTCCGGGGAGACGTGACCGATGGACAGCCCGGAGGTGCCGCCGGAGAACCGGCCGTCGGTGATCAGCGCGCACTTGGCGCCCAGGCCGCGCCCCTTGAGGAAGGCGGTCGGGTAGAGCATCTCCTGCATGCCCGGCCCGCCCTTGGGCCCCTCGTAGCGGACGACGACGACGTCGCCCTCGGTGACGCGCTTCTGGAGGATGGCCTCGACCGCCGCCTCCTGGGACTCCACGACGACCGCGCGTCCGGTGAAGGTCCAGATCGACTCGTCCACGCCGGCGGTCTTCACGACGCAGCCGTCGGTGGCGAGGTTGCCGTACAGCACGGCGAGGCCGCCATCGGCGCTGTAGGCGTGGGCGGCGTCGCGGATGCAGCCTCCCGCGGCGTCGGTGTCCAGGGTGTCCCAGCGCTCCGACTGGGAGAAGGCCGTCGAAGAGCGGACGCAGCCGGGGGCGGCGTAGAACATCTCGGTCGCCTCGGCGGAGGGCGAGCCGCCGCGGATGTCCCAGCTCTTGAGCCACTCGGCGAGCGAGTCGGCGTGGACGGCGTGGACGTCCTCGTGGAGATGGCCGGCGCGGTGCAGCTCGCCCAGGATGGCGGGGATGCCGCCCGCCCGGTGGACGTCCTCCATGTGGTAGTCGCCGTTGGGGGCGACCTTGCAGACGCACGGCACCCGGCGGGAGACGGCGTCGATGTCGCTCATGGTGAAGTCGAGCCCGGCCTCCTGCGCGGCGGCCAGCAGGTGGAGCACGGTGTTGGTGGAGCCGCCCATGGCGACGTCCAGGGCCATCGCGTTCTCGAAGGCGGCGCGCGAGGCGATCGCGCGGGGCAGCACGGTGGCGTCGTCCTGGTCGTAGTACCGCTTGGTGATCTCCACGACGGTGCGGCCGGCGGCCTCGTAGAGCTCGCGGCGCGCGGTGTGGGTGGCGAGCACGGAGCCGTTGCCGGGCAGGCCCAGCCCCAACACCTCGACCAGGCAATTCATCGAGTTGGCGGTGAACATGCCGGAGCAGGAGCCGCAGGTGGGGCAGGCGGCCTCCTCGATGCGCTCCAAGTCCTCGTCGGAGACGGTGTCGCTGACGGCCTCGGACATGGCGTGCACCAGGTCCAGGTTGGAGCGGACCGTGCCGTCCACGAGGGTGGTCTTGCCCGCCTCCATCGGTCCGCCGGAGACGAAGACGGTGGGGATGTCGAGGCGCAGCGCGGCCATCAGCATCCCGGGGGTGATCTTGTCGCAGTTGGAGATGCAGATCAGCGCGTCGGCGCAGTGCGCCTCGGTCATGTACTCGACCGAGTCGGCGATCAGGTCGCGGGAGGGCAGCGAGTAGAGCATGCCGCCGTGGCCCATGGCGATGCCGTCGTCCACCGCGATGGTGTTGAACTCGCGGGGGATGCCGCCGGCGGCGCTGATGGCCTCGGAGACGATCCGGCCGACCGGCTGGAGGTGGGTGTGGCCGGGGACGAACTCGGTGAAGCTGTTGGCGACGGCGATGATCGGCTTGCCGAAGTCCTCGCGCGCTACGCCGGCGGCGCGCAGGAGGGAGCGCGCCCCCGCCATGTTGCGGCCGTGGGTGACGGTGCGGGACCTCAGTGTCGGCATGGCTCGGCGCTCCCGGGAGGGTCTTGGTTCTGCGGGTCGTTCTGCTGGGATCAGGCTGGATCGGGCTGGGGTCGCGGCGCTCGGTGAAGGCCGCTGCCCGGGTTCCCTCGGGCGGTGCGCGGCGCTCGCGCCGCGCGCGCTCGACGGTGCCCCGGGTGTCGAGGGTACGCGTCCCGCCCGCCTGGCGGGACGCTCGTACCGGATCGTGAGACCGGTGGCGGCGCCGCGGGCGGAGCCCGGTGCGCCGCGGGCGGGCAC
>NZ_JAAVJB010000002.1 GCF_012034385.1 Streptomyces spiramenti | reverse complement strand
CAAACGCAAACAACGACGACTGCGCCCACACCGTCTCGTTCAACCGCTCACCACCCCCCGCAACCACCTCACCAACCGAGCCCCCAAGATGCCGATCCAGCTCCCCACACACCTCATCAAAAGCCGCCCCGAAAACCGGGAACGCCCCACCAAGCCCCTCACCCATACCCGCCCGCTGCGACCCCTGCCCCGCAAACAAGAATCCTGCAGCGCCCTCACCACGAGCCACACCGGTCACCACACCACCGGCCGACTCACCATCCGCCACCGCCAGCAACCCCGCCAACAGCTCCTCACGACCGCCACCCATCACCACAGCGCGACGCTCGAAAGCCGTGCGGGTCGTGGCCAAGGCAGTCGCTACCGCTGCCGGTTCGTGGTCGGGGTTCGCCGTCGCCCAGGCGACCAACTGCCGGGCCTGGGCCCGGAGCGCCGCGTCCGAACCAGCGGAGACCAGCCAGGGGTGCGCTGCACCGTGGGGCAGGGGTTCTGCCGTCGGCTTCGTGATGTGCGCCGCGGGCGGTTCCTCGACGATCACGTGGGCGTTGGTGCCGCTGATCCCGAACGACGACACACCCGCCCGGCGCGGCCGGTCGCCGTCCGGCTCGGGCCATTCCCGGGCCTCGCTCAGCAGCTCGACACCACCCGCCGACCACTCCACCCGCGACGACGGCGCATCCAGATGCAACGTCGCGGGAAGCCGCCGCTCCCGCATCGCCAGCACCATCTTCATCACCCCGGCCACCCCGGCCGCCGCCTGGGCGTGCCCGAGGTTGGACTTCGCAGAACCGAGCCAGAGCGGTCGTTCGACGCTGCGTCCGCGGCCGTAGGTCGCCAGCAGCGCCTGCGCCTCGATCGGGTCACCCAGCATCGTGCCCGTACCGTGGCCTTCGACGGCGTCCACGTCGGTCGTCGTCAGACCCGCCTGGGCCAGCGCCGCTCGAATGACCCGTTGCTGGGCGGGGCCGTTGGGGGCGGAGGGACCGCTGCTGGCACCGTCCTGGTTGACCGCGCTCCCCCGGATCACCGCCAGCACCCGACGACCGTTGCGCTGCGCGTCCGACAGCCGCTCCAGGACCAGAACTCCGGCTCCCTCGGACCAGCCGGTCCCGTCGGCGGAATCCGCGAAGGACCGGCACCGCCCGTCCGCAGACAGTCCGCGCTGCTCGCTGAAGGCGATGAACGTCCCCGGGGTCGCCATCACGGTGACACCTCCGGCCAGGGCGAGCGGGGTCTCACCGCGCCGCAGGGCGTTGGCCGCCCAGTGCATCGCCACCAGGGAGGAGGAGCAGGCCGTGTCGATGCTGACGGCCGGGCCCTCCAGGCCGAGGGTGTAGGCGGTGCGACCGGAGACCGCACTGCCGAGGCTGCCGCCGGCGGAGTAGTCGTGGTACATCACCCCGGCGAAGACGCCCGTCGCACTTCCCCGCAGGGTTCGCGGGTCCACCCCCGCACGCTCCAGCGCCTCCCACGAGCTCTCCAGGAACAACCGCTGCTGCGGGTCGAGTTCCGCAGCCTCGCGCGGGCTGATGCCGAAGAACCCGGCGTCGAAGTCGCCGGCCTCGTAGAGGAACCCGCCGGAGCGCGTGTACGTCTTCCCGGGCCTGCCCGGCTCCGGGTCGTAGATCCGCTCCGTGTCCCAACCACGGTTGGTGGGGAAATCCCCGATCGCGTCACGGCCCTCGGACAACAGCTCCCAGAACTCCTCCGGAGAGGTGACGCCGCCGGGGAACCGGCAGGCCATGCCGACGATCGCGATCGGCTCGTCGTTCCGCCGGCGCAGCTCGGTGAGGCGCTGGCGGGACTCCCGGAGATCGGTCGTGGCGCGTTTCAGGTATTCGAGGAGCTTCGTCTCGTTGTCCATGCTTCACCCGGAGTCGACTCAAGAGCTCGTGTGTGTGAGAGGAAACCTCCTTCCCCTCCCCCTTAACGACCCCAGCGGCCCCCTAAGAGCCGCCGGTCGGTCGCCCCGTGGCCGCCCGGCGGCTGGGCCGCGGGGCGGCCGGCCGCGTACGGGGTGCCGGACCGCTGCCCCTGCCGTCGTCGCGCGGTGGCAGGGCAACGGGCCCGCGAGGGCTCGGAGTGGCGGCGACTGCCGCCCGCGGCGGTCCGGGGCGGGACGGCTGCTCTCGACCGCGACGGGGAGGTGCGCCCGCGGGTCAGGGGGCGGGGCGGCGGTTCCCTGCGGTCAGTGCTTCGAGGCGCGGCACCAGGTCGTGCGGGCTGGGGGTGGCCAGCATGTCCTTCTGGACCTGCGCGGCACCCTCCCGGAACGACGGGTCCTCCAACAGCTGCTTCAGCTGCTCGATGAGGCGGCTCTCGTCGGCGACCAGGCCGGCGCGCCGGGCTTCGAGCTTGCCCATCATCAGGGACTCGCCCCACATGTTTCCCGGGATCCCCAGCTGGGGGACGCCGTGCGCCACGGAGGCGGCGACGGTCCCGGTGCCGCAGTAGTGGACGATCGCCGCGCAGGTGGGCAGCAGGGGGTTCAGCGGAACGAAGTCGAAGAGCCTGACGTTCTCGGGGATGCGGGTGCCCGGCGGCACCTGATCCGCGTTGAGTGTGGCGATGACCTCGATGTCCAGCGTGGACAGGCCCTCCAGCACATCCTCGACCAGCAGCTTCTCACCGCCGACCGATCCGTGCATGCCGAGGCTGCGCCGCATGGAGCCGAGGGTCAGGCAGACCCTGGGGCGTCGCGGCTTCTTGCGCAGCCACGTGGGGATGACGGTGGGGCCGTTGTAGGGGACGTGCCGCAACGGCCAGTGGTCGACGTCGGGCAGGTCGTACCGCAGACAGCCCGGCATGGGGTCGAGCGTCGCCTGGCCGACGACCATCTCGTGGTCGAACTCGGCTCCGTAGGCGGCGAGTTTTCCACCGAGGTAGTCTGCGAGCGGGTCCGGTCCGGGGTCGTCGGGGTGCTCGGCAGCCAACTCCCGGTAGCGCGCGTACATCCGCGCCCAGTGGTCGGTGGCGGGCAGGATCCGCACGTGCGCGGCACCGACGACGCGCGCCAGGACCGGTCCGGCGTAGTTGTGGGCGTCCCACACGACGAGGTCGGGTTTCCAGGAGCGGGCGAAGCGCACCAGGTCCTTGAGCATCGCGTCGTCGGCCATGTACTCGCAGACCTGTTGCGTGTAGGCGGTCAGGGTGTCGCGGACGTAGTCGAGGGTGAGCACCTCGGGCCGGGTCTCGGCGATGTCGTAGCCGAGCCCGAAGGGGGTGTCGGGGTCGTTCTCCAGCCCTTTGGAGCCGGTCAGTTCCTCGCCGACGGGGACGAAGGTCAGCCCGGCGCTCTTGACCGACTCGGCGAAGTTCGGGTGGCTGGCCACGCACACCTCGTGCCCCGCGGTGCGCAGCGCCCAGGCCATCGGCACCAGGTTGTTCAGGTGGGAGTCGACCGCTGACGTGGTGACAAGAACGCGCATGGTTTCTCTCCGATCAGTGGTACCGGCGGTACCACTCGACTGTCTGTTCCAGGCCCTCCCGCAGGGGACGCGGGGCAAAGTCGATGAGGCCGTACAGCCTGCCGACGTCCAGCGTCCGGCTGGCGCGGCCACCGGAGCGGGAGAGGTCGAAGGTGATCCGCTCGGGTTCTCCGAGCGCCTGGCAGACGTACTGGGCCAGTTGCAGCACCGAGACGGTCTCGGAGGTGCCGATGTTCATGGTCTGGTGCTTGTTCGTCTCGACCATGCGGAGGATCGACCGGACGAGGTCGGTGACGTACATGTAGGTGCGCGTCTGGCTGCCGTCGCCCCAGATCTGGATGTCCTCGCCCGCGACGGCCTTGGCGAACATGCTGGGCACCACGCGGTCGGTGTCGGGCTCGAAGTTGTCCCTCGGCCCGTAGACGCTGGTCAGCCGGGGCAGGAAGATGTTCATGCCGTACTGGGTGCGGTAGGCCTCGGCCAGGATCTCCGCGTAGTTCTTCGCGAGGAAGTAGCCGTCAGGGGCGTAGCGCATCTGCTTGGTGAAGTCGTCCGACTCGTGGATCGGGTCGGTCTGCGAGGCGGGGTAGATATCGCTGGAGCTCAGCAGCACCACTTCGGGCACCTGGTGGTCGCGGGTGCCGCGGAGGATGTGGGAGACGGCCCGCATGTTGTCGTCGAGGATGCGCGCGGACTGGTCGCGTCGCGCCTCGACGCTGCCGGAGACGACGGCGCAGTGCACGAAGGTGTCGATACCGCCGGGGGTCTCGGCGAGCAGGCGGCGCAGCGCCTCCTCGTCGAGCAGGTCCAGCCGGACGGTGGTGAGCCGGTCGGTGACCGGTAGTTGGGGCAGAACGCCGCGGTTGTCGCGGCGGTAGAGGCAGATGACGCGGGCGCCGAGACCGAGCAGTTCCTCGATGACGTGTGACCCGATGAAACCGGTGCCTCCGGTGACGGCCACCGTCTTCCCGTCCCAGTGTCCTGTTGACATGTTCTTCCTTCCCACTGCGGGCGGTCTGGCGGAGCTCCGTGCGGTCCGTGCGGTGCACGGGGTTCTTGCGGTGGGCCGGCCGGTGGTGCCAGTGCGGCCGTCGGGACCGTCGGGAGGACCTAGCTTCGGTGTGCGGCCGTCAGCTCCTCGAGCTGCGGCACCATTTGGTGAGGGCTGGGGGTGGTGTGCATCTCGTCGCGGACGGCTGCGGCGTTCTGGCGGAACGAGGGGTCCTCCACCAGGCGGGAGAGCTTCTTCTGGAAGGAGCTGCCGTCGAGCTCGCTGCGCAGTCCGTCACCGGACAGCTGCTGGTAGTCGAGGAGCAGCCCGGCGCCGCGCTCCTCCAGGCGTCGGCCGAAGTCGACCTCGTCCCAGTAGCGGCCGGGTGCGACGAGGTGCGGGACACCGTGGGCCAGGGCGTTGCCCAGGGTGCCGAAGCCGCCGTGGTGGATGATCGCCGAGCAGCTCGGCAGCAGCTCGTTCAGCGGGACGAAGTCGACGGCGCGTACGTTGGGCGGTAGCGGGCCGCCCTCGGCGAGCTGCCGGGTGTCGAGGGTGGCGACCAGTTCGATGTCCAGTTCCGCCGCGGCCTCGATCATGTCGGTCACGGAGAACACGTCGCCGCCGAGCACCTCTCGCGCGGTCATACCGAGGGTGAGGCAGACGCGCGGACGCTGCGGCTTCTCGCGCACCCAGTCGGGGACTCCGGTCGGCCCGTTGTAGGGCAGGTACCGCAGCGGCCGTACGTCCAGGTCGAGGTCGGTCTGCATCCAGGGCGGCGTGGGGTCGATGGTCCACTGGCCGGTCATCTGCTCGGCGGTGAGCTCCGGTTCCCAGGTGCAGCCGAAGCGGTCGAGCCGTCCGGCGGTCCAGTCGCCGAGCACGTCGTCGCGGCGCTCGGGAGGCTGCTCGGCGAGCAGTCTCCGGTACACGCCGTACATGCGGCCGATGTAGTCGACCCCGAAGAGCATCCGGGCATGGGCGGCACCGGCGGCGCGGGCGGCGACGGGGCCGGCGAAGGAGAGGGCGTCCCAGATGACCAGGTCGGGCTGCCAGGAGCGGGCGAACTCCACGGTGTCGTCGAGCATGGTGCGCCCGCCGGTGGCGTGCTCGTAGTGGATGGAGCAGGCGATGGTGAAGGTACCGAGCACGTAGTCCCAGGTCAGTGCCTCGGGTCTGGTCTCGGTGATGCCGGCGTTGAGGTCCCGCCAGGACGTCCCGTTGGTCACGGCGGCGTCGCTGTCGGTGGTGGTGCGTTCCTCGGAGTCGGCCGCCTCTCCCACCGAGACGGCGGGCAGGCCGGTGCGGGCGATGGCGGGAACGAGTTCGGGCTGGCTGGCGACGCACACCTCGTGGCCGGCGGCACGCAACGCCCAGGCGAGCGGCACCATGTTGTAGAAGTGCGTCTTCGCGCCGTACACCGTGAACAGCACGCGCATCGTGGTCCCTCTCCGCCCTCTCTGTCGCTCGCTCGGCCCCGGTACGGCCCGGCCGCGCCGTCGGGCGGCGGCCGGGCGGTGTCTGTCGTCAGGTGGTGGGGCGCGGTACGTCGGCGTCCACGGGGGTGTCCCAACTGATGCGGTGGTCGTAGAGCCAGCGCATCTCGTCCAGGTCCTTCATCGCCGCCTTCTGGCTGAGGGCGAAGCGCATGAAGACGTCGCGGCCCACGCGCCGGAAGGAGTTGCGCACCTCCAGGGCGCGTCCGCACTCACGGCCGAAGCTCACGACCCGCTCCACCCGCTCACGGCGGATCTCCTCGTACGCGGCCAGCGCGGAGGGGATGTCGGGGATGTCCCGCAGGCACTTGCCGAGCACGATGGCGTCCTCGATGGCCATGGAGACGCCCTGCCCGGCGGAGGGGGACACCGCGTGGCAGGCGTCGCCCATGACGACCATCCGGTCGTTGCGCCATTTCGGGAGGTGCGGGATGTCCTGGATGGGGCGGGGCGGCCAGATGGAGTCGGTGGCCTTGATGATCTCGACGGCGGCGCTGTCGTCGCCCTCGAAGAGCTCCACCAGCTGGGTGCGCCAGTCCTCGGCGGAGATCGACGCCAGCTCCGCAGCGGTCGGCTCGTCGGGGCGCGTGATGCTGGCGTACCACCAGACCTGGCCCTCGTCGTCGGGGATGTAGCAGAAGAAGGCCCGCTTGCCGAGGTACATGAACTCGGTGCCGCGCTTGTGCGGGACGGAGACACCGGTGGCGTACCCGCCGGTGGTCATCAGACCGCCGTAGCGGAAGTCCAGTCCGGACGGGTCGATGACCGTGCGGGTCACGGAGTGCAGGCCGTCGGCCCCGATCAGCACGTCGCCCTCGGCCTGCGAGCCGTCGTCGAAGTGCGCGATGACGCCGTCGTCGGTCAGCTCGGCGTCGACCAGCCGCTTACCGAAGTTGATCTCGATTCCGCGCTCGATCGCGGCGTCGCGCAGCGTCGCGTAGAGGTCGGACCGGGTGATGGCGCGCGCCGTGGAGCCGTCGGGGAGCGGAGAGCCGTTGGGGACCTCGCAGAGCTGCTTTCCGTTGCCCAGGTGGAACCGGTATCCGGGAATGTCGAATCCCTCGGCGAGGTGGGAGACGCCGAGTTCCAGGAGGGCGCTGTAGCCGTTGACGGCCAGCACGAGGTTCTGCCCGATTCCGTCCGCGCCACGGTCGTAGGCCTCGTAGACGACGGCATCGAACCCCGCTTTCTGCAGAGCAATGGCGCTACTGGGTCCGGCGACACCGCCGCCGATGATCAAAGCCTTGGCCATGGGAATCCAATCGTCCGGTGTGGTGGCCGTCCGTCATCGTCCGGGCGGTCGCTGATCCGGCGCGTACGGCGCGATTTCCGACACCGGCTGCATTTCCGGTCACCAGCTCGCGCATTCCGGCGCGCTGCGACTGGTACTGGCAGCACCTTCACACAGGGGTACCGGCGAGTCAGCCCCTATCCACCCCTCTTCGCGCGGGTCGCGGGGGTGCGGCCGGCCCGCCGGGAGAGGCAGGGGTGGCACTGGCGGCGGGTTCGGACTAGGAACGGACGGGTGGAGCTGTGTGCCGATGGCCCGCTCGCGCGATGTGCTCCCGTCGAATGGAGGTCCGCACCATGACCAAGCACCAGATCGATCCGCGGCAGTGTTCGGACAGCGACCTGACCCGGCATCTGCTGGCGGCGCGCGGCACCCAGTGGATGCGCGGCAACCGCGGCGACCCGTACGCGCTGATCCTGCGGGCACAGGGCATCGACCCGCACTTCCTCTACCGGGGCATGCGTGGCCAACCGGTGCTGCGGCAGGCGGAGTCGGACGTCTGGGTCGTCGCCGACCACGCGGCAGGCGCGCAGATCCTCGCCGACGAGCGGTTGGCACCGGCGGCACCCGGCGGCGGGCGGCGACGCCGGCCGCGGGTCTTCGGCATCGACTCGTCCAGCACGCTGAAGCACGTGCTGTCCGTCGACGACAGCCTGCTCGCCCTGGACCACGAGGAGCGGCGGCGGCTGACCGAACTGGTGGGGCCCGCGCTCGGCGTGGCCGGCCTGGAGCGGTGGCACGGCCCGGTGCGGGAGGAGTTCACTGCCGCGTTGGACGCCGCGGGCGACTCCTTCGATCTGGTGAACGACGTCCTGCGGCCCGGTGTCGCGGCCGTGCTGGACCGGATGCTGGGCCTGGGTCCGGAGCGGCGCACGCGGTTGCAGGCGCTGGGTCCGGACCTGTCGCCGGTGCTGGACGCCCTGCTCTGCCCGCCCACCCTGAACGGCGCCCGGCGGCTGGTCGCCTCGGTGGACGCGCTGAGGGAGCTGCTGGACGAGGTGGTGGCGGAACGGGTCGGGGAGGACGCGGACGGCGGAGCGGAACGGGATCTGCTCGCCGCGCTGCGTGCGGTGGCCGGCGAGCAGGACACGGTGACCGCACTGATGCTGGCCGCGGGTGTCGGCTCGGAGGTCGCCGTGACCCTCACCGGCAACGCGGTCCTGGCGCTCCTGGACCACCCGGACCAGTGGGAGCTGCTCCGCGGTGATCCCGGGGCGGCCGGGGACGCGGTGGAGGAGACGCTGCGGTTCGAGCCTCCGGTGCGGCTGGACAGCCGGATCGCCGGTCAGCGCATGGAGATCGCCGGTCAGGAGATCGGCAAGGGCGACCAGGTGGTGGTCCTCGTGGACGCGGCCAACCGCGACCCGGGGCTGCTGTCGGGGGCGGAGGAGTTCCGGCTGGGCCGCCCCGGCCGCGCGGACCACCTGTCGCTGGCGGACGGCTCGCACCTGGCGTTGCTCGCGCCGATGGTCCGGCTGCTGGCGACGGGTGCGCTGGCCTCGCTGGCAGCGGCCCCCGGCGCGGCACTGCTGCGTCGCGACGGGGACGTGGTGCACCGGATGCGCACCCCGGTGACCCGCAGTATCGCCCGGTGCCCGCTCACGCGGCCGGGTGTGACGCCGCGCTGAGGGGGACCGCCGGGTCCACCGCGGCGTTCCCGTCGTCGGGGGACTCGTCCGTGAACTCACGGGCGATGTCCCTCACGTAGGCGCCGTAGGCGCAGTTGCCGAGCTCCTCACCCAGCCGGTGGCAGTCCTCCGCGGAGATGAACCCCATGCGCAGTGCGATCTCCTCCAGGCAGGCGATGCGCACTCCCTGGCGTTCCTCCAGGGTCCGCACGTACAGCGACGCCTGCAGGAGCGACTCGGGCGTCCCGGTGTCGAGCCAGGCGAAGCCGCGGCCTAGGTCGACCATCTTCGCGTTGCCTCGCTCCAGGTAGACGCGGTTGACGTCGGTGATCTCCAGCTCGCCCCGCTCGGAGGGACGGACGTTCTTCGCGATGTCGACGACGTCGTTGTCGTAGAGGTAGAGCCCGGTGACGGCGCGGTTGGTGCGCGGCCTCGACGGTTTCTCCTCCAGGGAGATCAGACGTCCGTCGGCATCGGTCTCCCCGACGCCGTACCGCTCGGGGTCCTTGACGCTGTAGCCGAAGAGGACGCAGCCGTCGATGTCCCGGGTGTTCTCCTCCATCACGGCTTGGAAGCGGTTGCCGTGGAAGATGTTGTCGCCGAGGACCAGCGCCACGGAGTCGTCGCCGATGTGCTCGGAGCCGATGATGAACGCCTCCGCCAGCCCGTTGGGTTCCGCCTGCTCCGCGTACGCGAAGTTCATGCCCAGGTGGGTACCGTCACCGAGGACGCGCCGGAACTGCGGAATGTCCTGCGGCTTGGAGATGATCAGGACGTCCCGGATGCCGCCGAGCATCAGAACGGACAGCGGATAGTAGATCATGGGCTTCTCGCCGACCGGCAGCAGCTGCTTGGAGACCGCGATCGTCACCGGGCTCAGCCGGCTGCCACTGCCACCCGCCAGAATGATTCCCTTCATAACCTTCATCCCTTGGTCGCGACCGGAAGTATCCGGGCTGTGAGAGGTTGCGTTGGGCCGAGAGGTTGCGCAGGCCTTTCCCTGAGGTGTCGGGAACGCGGCGCACGCTACAAATGCGGAGGGCTTCGCCGCGTTCCCGGTGGGCAGCGGCGAAGCCGGATGGCTTACGGCGACCCTGTTCCTGGCCCCGAAGCTTCACAAGTCGCCTGCGGCGATTTCGTACATGCACTTCCATCTACTGTGGAGACAGTAGATACGGGCCCGCAAAGCTGGCAAGCATATCCCCTTCGGACTGGGGTGACACTCCCCCCTCTGGGGCAGCTAGGGGTTGCCGGACACCACCCCTTGCACGCGATTATCGAGGCATTCTCAGGCCGTAATTAAATGGTGCAGGAGGTGGCCGTGACCACGTATGTATGGGACTACGCGGCGGAATACGAGGATGAGCGCGACGACATCCTCGACGCCGTCGACCAGGTCTTCCGTTCGGGCCGACTGGTGCTCGGCGACAGCGTGCGCGGCTTCGAGGAGGAGTTCGCCGCCTACCACGGGGTCGCGCACGGGGTGGGTGTCGACAACGGGACCAACGCCATCAAGCTCGGTCTGCAGGCCCTCGGAGTGGGCCCCGGGGACGAGGTCATCACCGTTTCCAACACCGCAGCCCCGACGGTGGTGGCCATCCACGGCACGGGCGCCACCCCGGTCTTCGTCGACATCCGTCGGGACGACTTCCTGATGGACACCGACCAGCTCGCCGCCGCCATCACCCCGCGGACCCGCTGCCTGCTGCCCGTGCACCTGTACGGCCAGTGCGTGGACATGGCGCCGGTCGAGCGGCTCGCGGCCCAGCACGGCCTGACGATCCTGGAGGACTGCGCGCAGTCGCACGGCGCCCGCCACCACGGACGACTGGCCGGCAGCATGGGCAACGCCGCGGCGTTCTCCTTCTACCCCACCAAGGTCCTCGGCGCGTACGGCGACGGCGGCGCGACGATCACCTCCGATCCGGAGGTCGAGGAGAACCTGCGCCGGCTGCGGTACTACGGCATGAAGGACCGCTACTACGTCACCCGGATGCCCGGCCACAACAGCCGGCTCGACGAGGTGCAGGCCGAGATCCTGCGACGCAAGCTGGGCCGCCTCGACCAGTACATCGCCGGTCGCCGCGCCGTCGCCGAGCGCTACGCCGAGGGCCTGGGCGACACCGACCTGGTGCTCCCCCGGCTGGCGGAGGGCAACGACCACGTCTACTACGTCTACGTGGCACGGCACCCGCGGCGGGACGACATCCTCGAGCGGCTCAAGGCGTACGGGATCGAGCTGAACATCAGCTACCCCTGGCCCGTGCACACCCAGGCCGGGTTCGCGGACCTGGGCTACGCACAGGGCTCCCTGCCGGTCACCGAGGAACTGGCCGGCGAGATCTTCTCCCTGCCCATGTACCCCTCGCTGACCCCGGAGCGCCAGGACAAGGTCATCAGCGCGGTCCGCGAGGTGCTGCGGACGCTCTGAGCGCCCGACAGCACCGCCCCGCGCGGCCCGGCGAGTGATCCGCCCCGGCGAGCGGGCTCCCCCTCGAACCTCGCCGGGGCGTCCGCCTCGGACCGTCCCGAGGCCGCGAAGCAGGTCACCCCGCGCGTCCTCGCGACGCGCGAGGGCCACCGCCCACGAGGCCGCGACGTCCCTTCCTCCCCGGAGCACCGCGCCGGACACCGCGACCCGACCACGACGATCCCGCAGCGGCCCCGAGGAGTTGTTCCCATGACGGATCTGTCGGCCGACCCCGGTCGCGCACGCCCGGACGGCCCGCCCCTCGCGGCGCGGCTGGCCGCCTCGGTACGCACCCGGGACAGCGGGCTCGGGCCGCTGGCGGGCTTCCACGACTGGTTCGCCGACGCCTCCCGTCGCGCCTTCACCCACGTCGAGCGCGTCGGGCTGGACGAGCTGTCCGGCTGGTCCACCGACCCGGCGACGGGCGACCTGGCGCACGACAGCGGACGGTTCTTCCGGGTGGAGGGGGTGGACGTGCACCACCCGGACGGCCCGCTGCCCCGCTGGGCCCAGCCGATCATCAACCAGCCGGAGACCGGGATCCTGGGCATCCTGGTCAAGGAGTTCGACGGGGTGCTGCACTGCCTGATGCAGGCGAAGGTCGAGCCGGGCAACATCAACGGCCTCCAGCTCTCCCCCACAGTGCAGGCCACCCGGAGCAACTACACCCGGGTGCACCAGGGGCGTGCCGTCCCCTACCTGGAGTACTTCCGCGACCCCTCGCGTCACCGGCTGATCACCGATGTCCGGCAGTCCGAGCAGGCGGCCTGGTTCCTCCGCAAGGCGAACCGGAACATGGTGGTGGAGACCACCGAGGACGTGGAGCTGCTCGGCGGCTTCCGCTGGCTGACCCTCGGCCAGCTGCACCGGCTGCTCCGTGAAAACAACGTGGTCAACATGGACACCCGTACGGTGCTGTCCTGCCTGCCGTTCTGCGACCCCGGTGCCGCGGGGCCGGCGGAGGCGAGCGGCGCGGGGGCCGACGCCTTCACCGCCGCGTTGCTGCGGTCGTGCGCCGGCGGCAAGGACCCCGTGGCCGAAGCGGAGGGGGTGGACGAGGTACTGCGGTGGGTCACCGAGGTACGAAGCCGGCCGGAGGTCGGCGTCACCCGGGTGCCGTTGCGCGGGCTGCCCGGCTGGACGCGCGCCGCGGGCGCGATCACCCACGAGAGCGGGCGCTTCTTCGAGGTGATCGGGGTGGACGTGCGGGCCGGAGGTCGAGAGGTGCGGGGGTGGACCCAGCCCATGGTCCGCCCGTGTGGCGACGGGCTGGCCGCGCTCGTGGTGAAGCGGGTCGACGGGGTGCTGCGGGTACTGGTGCAGGCCCTGGTGGAGCCGGGCTGTCTGAACGTCTGCGAGCTGGCCCCCACCGTGCAGTGCGTACCGGACGACCTGGCGGTACTGCCCCCCGCCGCTCGACCGGCCCTGCTGGACACCGTGCTGAACGCCCCGCCCGCGCGGGTCCTGTTCGACGCCACGCTGTCGGAGGAGGGCGGTCGTTTCCATCACGCCCTCACCCGCTACCTCATCGTGGAGGCCGACGAGGAGCTGGAGTTCGACCATCCGGACTTCCGCTGGATGACGGTACGGCAGCTGTCCGGCCTGCTGCGGCACAGCCACTACGTCAACATCCAGGCACGCAGCCTCGTGGCCTGCCTGCATTCGCTGTCCGAGCGGGACGACACCACCCACTGACCCACCTCACCCTCCGGAGTAGTGCGCCGTGCCGAATTGCCGGATCTGCAAGGACGTTGTCCACGAGTTCTTCGACTTCGGACGGCATCCGCTGTCCCAGGCCTTCCTCAGCGCCGAGGACGCCGCGGTGCCCGGCCGGGAGTACCGATACCGCCTGGCGATCGGCGTGTGCGAGTCCTGCCGGATGGTGCAGCTGCTGGAGGAGATCCCCCGGGAGCGCAAGTTCCACCGGGGCTACCCGTACCACTCCTCCGGCTCCACCGTGATGCACCGGCACTTCACCGAGATCGGCCGACGCTTCCTCGGGACCGAACTCAGCGGCGACGACCCGCTGCTGGTCGAGATCGGCAGCAACGACGGAGTGACCCTGCGGACGGTCGCCGAGGCCGGCGTGCGGCAGCTCGGCTTCGAACCGACCGGCACCGGAGGCGCGGGGCGGATGCACCGGGCCTTCTTCGACGCGGGATCGGCCCGTGAGGTCCGCGCCGCCGAGGGCCCCGCGGACGTGATCTACTCCGCCAACACCGTCTGCGACATCGCGGACATCGCCGAGGTGTTCGCCGGCGCGGACGCGCTGCTGACCGCGGACGGCGTGCTCGTCTTCGAGGACCCCTACTGGGGCGAGATCATCGAGCGGACCAGCTTCGACCAGATCTACGACGAGCACTTCTACTTCTTCACCGCCAGCTCGGTGGCCACGACGGCGGCCCGCTTCGGCTTCGAACTCGTCGATGTGGAACGGCTGCCGGTGCACGGCGGCCAACTGCGCTACTGGCTGGCGCGTTCCGGTCGGCGGGCCCCGGCCCCCGCCGTCGCGGAGGTCCTGGCCGAGGAGGAAGCCCGGGGACTGACCTCCGCGGAGACGCTCAAGTCGTTCGCCGCCACCCTGCTGGGCATCGGTGACGACCTGGTGGCGCTGCTGCGGAAGCTGAGCGCAGAGGGTCACAGCATCGTCGGGTACGGCGCGACCGCCAAGAGCTCCACGGTGCTCAACTACTGCGGCATCGGACCGGACCTGCTGCCCTTCATCTGCGATACCACCCCGGCCAAGCACGGCACGGTCACGCCCGGATCGCACATCCCGGTGCGGGAGGCGGCGGCATTCCGCTCGCCCTACCCCGACTACGCGCTGCTGCTCGCGTGGAACCACGCCGAGGAGATCCAGGCGAACGAAGAGGAGTTCCGCGCCGCGGGCGGCAAGTGGATCCTCTACGTGCCCGAGGTCCGCATCGTCTGACCGGCCGCGACCGGGCTCGACGACCGTGGCCACGGCACTGTGCGGCAGTTCGCCGGGCGGCCTGCGGGGCCGTGGGGCGGACCTCAGTCGGGCAGCCAGGAGCCGTGCAGCCCCAGCGGCACCCGCACCGGCAGATGGACCCGGGCGACCGGTTCCCCCAGGAAGTCCTCCGCGGAGACGACGAGGAGGTCGGCGGCGTCGCGCTCCGGATTGTGCGCGTAGGCCAGCAGGTACCCCCGCTCCTCCCCCGCCCCGCTCGCGGCGGGGGCGAAGGCGGCCTCGCCCACCGTCTCGTGGGTGCCGAGGTGGTGGACCTCGGTGGTGCCCCGCTCCAGGTCGTGCTTGATGAGGGCGTTCTCCCGTGCGGCGTCGGGTGCCCGCTCCCCCGTCGGCACGTACCGCCGGTAGAGGGCGGCGGTCGCGACGGTGTACCCGAAGCGGTGCCGCACGGAGGTCACCTCCTCGTTGACCCGGGGGAACTCCTGCGGCCGGTCGTCGAGCCGCTCCTCGGTGAGGTGGCCCGCCGTGAGGTCGATCGTCCAGCGGTCCAGACCGCCGTAGCCGGGTACCCGCATCGCGTCCACGTCGAAGCCCTCGGGGAAGGTCACCAGGTCGACGATGACACGGTCGCCGTCGTCGTACGCGTTGAGCGTGTGCGAGACGAAGCAGGGGGCGACCTCGAACCAGCGCACCGGGCCGCCGTCGCGGGGCAGCACCGCGACCCGCGAGGGCCGGTCGTGGTCCCAGACGAAGGGGACCCGCGCGCCGCCGGCATGTGCCTCGGCGCTGAAGACGACCGGGGAGTCGTAGATGACGACGTGGCGCTCGGTCAACGCGAAGTCGTGGATCATCGGGCTGCCGTCCATCGGCACGTCCCGCCAGTGCGTGACCGTCCCGTCGACGTCCATCACCAGGTGGCGAGCGGTGTCCGAGCCGGTGAGGTAGGAGACGCTGTGCAGCTCCCCGGTGTGCGGGTCGCGCTTGGTGTGCGCGGCGGCGGTGAAGTTGGGCGGGCTGCCACCGAGCGAGTGGGGGCCCACGGTGTCGAGCTCGCCGGTGAGCTCCTGCGGGCAGGCCTCCCCCTCGGTGAGGGCGAAGATGCGGCCCGCGTGCCGGATGACGTGGGTGTTGCAGGCGAAGTCGCCGCCGTAGGGCGGCCGGACGCCCTTCTCGGGTTCGCCGAGCGCCCGGCGCACGTGGTCGGAGCGGACCCAGCGGTTGCGGTACCACTCGGCGCGGCCGTCCTGCAGCCGCACGCCGTGCACCATGCCCGGCCCGTGCATCCAGTGCGCGGCGGCCGGGTCCTCCACCCCCAGTGCGTTGGGCCCGATGCGCAGGTATCTGCCCCGCAGCTCTGCCGGGATCCTGCCGGTCACCGACAGGTCGAAGGCGGTGATCTCCTCGGTGACCGGGTCGAACGGACCGGCCGGCACGGAACTCATCAGGCGGCACTCCTCGGGAGGGGCCGGCCGACTGCCCGGGGAGTCGTCGATGAGACGCTCCGGGCAGCCGGCCGGAGAGGTGACGGTCAGGCGAACCGGCGGCGGAACTGCCGGGTGGAGCCCCAGATGCAGAGCGCGGTGATCCCGCCCCACCAGAGGACGGCGAGCCACACGGAGTTCCCGACCGGCTGGTCCAGCATCAGCGCCCGCACCGAGTCGATCACGTGGGTGATCGGCTGGTGCTCCACGAAGACGCGGATGCCCGCGCCCATGGTCTCGGTGGGCGCGAAGACGTTGCTGGCGTAGGGCAGGAAGACCAGGATGAGCGCCATGCCGCTGGCGGCCTCGGTCGACTTGGCGAGCTGGCCCAGCAGTGCGGAGATCCAGCCCACGGCGAAGGCGAACAGCAGCAGCAGGGCAAAGGCGGCGATCCACTTGAGGATGTTCACCTCGGGCCGGTAGCCCACCGCGAAACCGAGGCCGAACAGCACCGTGACGGCGATGACGGCACGCATCACGGCGGCGGCGACGTGCGCGAAGACCACGGAGATCGCGAGGGTGGACATCGAACGCAGCCGCTCGACGAATCCCTCCTGCATGTCCATGAACACACCGGCGGTCGTGGAGACCGCGATGAGGGTGACACCGATCGCGAAAATGCCGGGGATGAGGAAGTTGACGTAGCTGCTGTCGCCGGGCTCGATGGCGCCGCCGAGCATGTAGCGGAAGAGCAGCATCATCACCACGGGGATCATCACGAACGTGACGATCTCCTCCGGCTGACGGGTGATGTGGCGCATGTACCGCCCAGTGAGGACCATCGTGTCGCTCACCACCCCGAGGACCGACTGGTTCGGGGACTGCCGCTGCGTCTGCTGCTGCGGCGTGGTCTGCTTCTGTTCTGTAGCGGTGCTCACTTGACAGCTCCTCCTTCCTGGACGAGAACGGGCTCCTGCTGCTTGGGCGTGTTCCGGGCGGTGAGCTTCAGGAACACGTCGTCGAGCGTCGGCTTGTCGATCGCCATCGAGGCCACGGACACGCCCACCTGCTCGATCCGCGCCACGACGCCGACGAGGGCAGAGGCGTCGGCGGCGGCGACGGTGAGGGTCTTCTCCTCCTCGTCGTACTCCAGGTCCGGGCCGACGAGCGAGGCGCGCGCCTGACGGAGGGAGCCCTCGTCCGCGAAGGTGATCACCATGCGGTCGCTGCCCATACTGCCCTTGAGCTCCGCGGGGGTGCCCTGGGCGACCACGGTGCCGTTGTCGATCACAGCCACCTGGTCGGCCAGCTGGTCGGCCTCCTCCAGGTACTGGGTGGTCAGCAGCACGGTCGAGCCGCCCTCCAGCAGCTGCTCGATCGCCGCCCACATGGTGCGCCGGCTGCGCGGGTCGAGCCCGACGGTCGGCTCGTCCAAGAAGACGATCGGCGGTGAGGTGATCAGGCTGACCGCGAGGTCCAGGCGCCGCTTCATGCCACCGCTGTACTCCATGACGGGGCGGTCCCCCGCCTCCACCAGGTCGAACTGCTCCAGCAGTTCGGCGGCCCGCCGCGTGGCCGCAGCGCGGCCGATGCGGTGCAGTCGGCCCAGCATCACGAGATTCTCGCGGCCGGAGTGCACGTAGTCGATCGCCATGGTCTGGCTGACCAGCCCGATCGAACGCCGCACCTCGGTGGCCTGCCGCACCACGTCGAGGCCGTTGACGAGCACCTGGCCCCCGGACGGGGGGATGAGCGTGCTCAGGATGCGAACGGTCGTGGACTTGCCCGCGCCGTTGGGCCCCAGCAGCGCCAGCATGGTGCCGCGCTCGACCTGGAGGTCGATCCCCTTCAGGACCTCCGTATCCCCATAGGATTTACGGAGATCGGAGATCTCGATTGCATTTTTACTCACCACGGGTCGATTTCTCCTCGCTCCTTGTCGAACCCTCGTGACCCCGACACCAGAGAGAGGAACAGACGCCGCCGCAAGGCGCGGGTCACCTGGATCCACGTTTGTGTGTACGGGATACACGGTAGTGTAGCCTATACACAGTGCCCTGAGAGTCAAGTGAGAACGGATGAAGAACATGCCTCGTGAGGGATCCGGTAGGCCGCGGACCACACTGGACCTGCTCTGGGGAACCGGCGACGGGGGCACTCGGGGCCCCAGGCCCACGCTCAGCCCGGAGAAGATCGTCCAGGCCGCCGTCGAGGTGGCGGACGCCGACGGGCTCGGCGCGCTGTCCATGCAGAAGGTGGCGGACCGACTCGGCTTCACCACCATGTCCCTCTACCGGCACGTGCCGGGCAAGGAACCGCTGATCGAGCTGATGATCGACCGCGCGGTGGGCACCCCTCCCGAGCTGTCCGCGCACCCGGACTGGCGCACGATGGTCGAGGCGTGGATCGAGGCGCTGTGGAACCGCTACCAGCAGCACCCGTGGATGCTGCACGTGCAGGCGGGCCCGCCGTTGGGTCCCAACCAGCTGTCCTGGCTGGAGTCGCTGCTCACCGCGCTCGCCGACACCGGCCTCACCGACGACGAGCGCTTCGTCATCAGCCTCTACCTCAACGGCGCCACCCTCGGCATCGCCCGGCTCGTCTCCGACGCCGAGCAGGTCACCGCCGACCGGGGTGTACCCGCCGAGCAGCTCAGCACCGACTACTCCGAGGCGATGGGGCGACTCATCGACTCCGACCGCTTCCCCGTCCTGACCTCGCTGGTGCGGTCCGGGGCCCTGAACGCGCCCGCCTCGGCGACGGGCCGCGCCGCACCCGACTACGAGTTCGGCCTGCGCCGACTCATGGACGGAGTCGAGGCCTACGTGGCGGAGCGCACCTGAGGGGCCGGGCACCGTCTCAGCCCCGTGCCCGGCGGGCCGCGCCCACCCGCTCGACCAGCTGCTCCACGATGCCCGCGGGCGGCGGCACCCGCATCAGCTCCGCGCGCACCTCGCGCGCGGCGGTGGCGAACGACGGCTCCTTCAGCAGTCGCGCGACTCCGTCCCGCAGCACCTCGGGCGTCGCCTCCTCGGGCTCGACGAGGATCCCCGCCCCGCGCTCCGCCAGATGCCGGCCGAGCGCGGCCTCGTCCCACCACGGGGCCGGGACGGTGACACTCGGGACCGCATGCGGCAGCACCGACCCCACCGTGCCGAACCCCCCGTGGTGCACCACCGCCGCACAGGTGGGCAGGAGGTCGTTCAGCGGCACGAAGTCCACTGCCCGGACGTTGTCCGGCAGCTCGCCGACCGCGGCACGCTGGTCCGCCGTGAGCGTGGCGACCAGCTCGATGTCCAGCTCCGCCAGGGCCCGCAGCACCGAGCCGACCGGGTCCTCCCCCCGTCCGTCGCCGGACACCGACACCTTGTCGCGTCCCAGCAGCTCCCGCCCCGACATCCCCATCGAGAAACAGACACGGGGCCGATCCGGCACCTCCGGCACCCAGGGCTGCACTCCGGTCGGCCCGTTGTACGTCACGTGCCGCATCCCCAGCCGGTCCACGGCCAGGGGCAGCTGCATCCACTCCGGCGTGGGATCGATGGTCCACTGCCCGGTCATCAGTTCCCGGTCGAGCGACGGGTCGTAGGGCACGTCGTAACGGGCCAGGCGCCCGGCCAGCCAGTCGGACACCGGGTCGTCGCGCTGCTCGACGGGCAGCAGCGCCATGCGGTCCTCGTAGACGTCCAGCATCCGCGAGGTGTAGTCCAGCCCGAACAGCATGCGGGCGTGGGCGGCGCCGCAGGCCCGCGCGGCGATCGCACCGGCGAAGGTCAACGCGTCCCAGACCACCAGGTCCGGCTCCCAGTCCCGACAGAACTCCACCAGGTCGTCCACCACGGAACGGCTGGTGATGTGCTCGTACTCCACGGCGCAGCCCAGGGTGAAAACGCCCAGGATGCCGTTCCAGTCGAGTCGCTCCGGGTCCGGGTCCGTCACCCCCGTCAGCCGTCTGCCGTCTCCCCCGGGGCCGCCGCCGGGGTCCCGGAAGGAGCCTGCGAGGTCCAACGCGTCACCGACCGGCACGGCGGTGAGCCCGGTACGGGTGATGGCCTCGGCCAGGTCCGGCTGGCTGGCCACGCGTACCTCGTGCCCGGCGGCCCGCAGCGCCCAGGCGAGCGGCACCTGGTTGAACAGGTGCGGCTTGGCGGCGAACACCGTGAACAGGACCCGCATGCGTCTCTCCGATCCGACGGGGTGGCCGGCTCAGCGGCCGGGACGGTACTGCTCGGTCAGCTCCCGCAACCGCGAGACGGTCGCGCGGGGGCTCGGCGTCTTCAGCAGCTCCTCGCGCACCCGGGCCGCGCCCTCGGCGAGTACCGGCTCGTGCAGCAGCCGGGACAGCCCGCTCCGCAGCTCGTCCAGGGTGAAGTTCCCCGGCTCGAGGAAGACGCCCGCGTCACGCGCGGCCAGACTCCGGCCGAGGTCGGCCTCGTCCCACCACGGCGCCGGGATCGTCATGCTCGGCACCCCGTGTCCCAGCACGCTCCCCAGCGTGCCGAAGCCGCCGTGGTGGATCACCGCCGAACAGGTCGGCACCAGCTCGTTCAGCGGCACGAAGTCCACCGCCCGGACGTTGTCCGGCAGGCTCTCCACCTCGGCGAGCTGCGCGCGGTTGAGGGTGGCCACCAACTCGATGTCGAAGTCCGCCAGTCCGCACAGCAGTTCACCGACGGACAGCACGTCGCCGCCGAGCAGCTCACGCCCGGACATGCCCAGCGAGAGGCACACCCGCGGCGCGGCGGGGCGTTCGTGGATCCAACCGGGCACGGCGGTGGGGCCGTTGTAGGGAATGTGCCGCACCGGAACCCTGAGATGGTCGAGCTCGAACTGCATCCAGCCGGGGGTGGGGTCGATGGTCCACTGGCCGGTGATCAACTCCCGGTCCAACGAAGGGTCGTAGGGCACGTCGTAGCGGGCCAACCGCCCGGCGAGCCAGTCGGATACCGGGTCCTCCCGCTGCTCCACCGGCTGCCGGTCCCGCAGCTCCCGGTAGAAGCCGTACATCCGGGCCACGTAGTCCATTCCGAAGAGCATCCGGGCCTGCGCGGCGCCGCACGAACGGGCGGCGACGGCCCCGGCGAAGGTCAACGCGTCCCAGATCACCAGGTCCGGCTGCCATTCACGGCAGAACTCGACCAGGTCGTCCGTCATCGCCTGCCCCGCCAGGTACTCGTACTGCACCGAGCAGGCCACGGTGAAGGCGCCGAGCACGCGTTCCCAGGTCAGGGTCTCCGGACGCTCCTCGATCATGCTCCCGGCGACACCCTGGAAGGTCTGCGCGGTGGGGCCCCCGCCGGCCGTGGCGCCCATCCCCAGCTCCTCACCGACCGGCACCGCCGTGAGGCCGGTACGGGTGATGGCCTCGGCCAGGTCCGGCTGGCTGGCCATCCGCACCTCGTGCCCGGCCGCCTGCAACGCCCAGGCCAGCGGCACCTGGTTGAACATGTGGGTCTTGGCCGCGAACACCGTGAACAGGACGCGCATGGATGCTCCCGGGGACTGCGTCGGCGGTGGGCTGACCGGCGGCGGTCGCATCGGGACGGTCCGACGCACCCCGGCGCCACCGCGGCGGGTCGCAGACCTGAGCCGCACGGGGCCGGGGAGCCGCCAGGCGGGTCCACGGTAGGAAGCCGACGAGGGGGCGGTAACCCCTAGCCACCCCTGATGGCGGGCGCACCACCCACCGCACCGGGCGCGGGGGACCGGTTCGGCCGCCGACCGCCGCCGCCGCGCGCGGAGAAGACCCGAGTGGCCGGCCGAGACGCGGGCCCCGGCCCTCGGGTTCCACCGGCCACGGCTGCGACGCACCACTCGATCGGGTCGGCGCCGCGACAAGCGGACGCGAGAGTGCGAGAACCGGCGGAGCAGATGCGCGGGTGCCCTCGCTCCGCCGCCGGCTCCCGGCGCCGAACCCCGGCGCCGAACCTGCCGTCACCGCTCGGTGCGGCACCCGGCCAGGAGGAGGGCGACCATCCGCCTGGCGTCGGCCTGGCCGTAGTCGGGACCGGTGATGCACAGGTTCCCGACGGCGCGCATGAGTGGGTAGGCGGTGACGTCACGCCGGAGTTCACCGGCCGCGGTACCGGCGTCGAGCAGCGTCGCGCATGCAGGTACCAGGGTGTCGAGCATGAGGGCGTGAAGGTTCTCCAGGCCCGGTTCACCGGAACCCAGCGCCGCTCCGAGGCCGTGCTTGGTCACGAGAAAGTCCACGAAGGCGTCGATCCACCGGGTCAGCGCGGTGAAGGGCGAGTCGGACTCCTCGAGGAGCCGGGGTGCGAGGTCGGCGCAGACCTCGACCTGGTGCCGGTAGACGGCGGTGACCAGGTCCGCCCGGGTCGGGAAGTTCCGGTAGATCGTGCCGACGCCCACTCCCGCACGGTGGGCGATGTCCCGGACGGGTGCCTGGACGCCCTGGTCGACGAAAGCCGCCGCCGCGGCCTCGAGTACACCGCTTCGGGTGCGCTGCGCCTGCGCGCGTCGCACCCCGCCCGACTCCGTCACGGATGCCTCCCGTTTGTTCGCGGAACAATGTTCCGTTAAATTGGCGGAACGACGCTCCGCCAAAGTATGGCAGAGCCCCTCCACAGAGAGCTCAGGTCACCCATGCCCTCGCACTCCCCCGGCCGACAGATCGTCTCTATCAAGCCCGTCACCGTTCCCACTCCGGAGCTCGGTAGGGACCTGCAGGTGAGAGTCACAGCCCCCCGGTCGGGCGCGGACCTTCCCGTGATCGTCTTCTCCCACGGCAACGCCTGGTCCATGGACGGGTACCAGCCTCTCGTCGAACGGTGGGCCGACGCCGGGTTCGTCGTCGTACAGCCCACCCACCCGGACTCCCGGCGCAACACCATCGGCTGGGACGACCCGGCCTTCGCCCGTATATGGCGCGTCCGGATCGACGACCTGCACGCGATCCTCGACCACCTGCGCGACGTCCTGGACCGGGCCGGCGTAGAGAACCGCGCCGACTGTGAACGCACCGCCCTGGTCGGCCACTCGTGGGGCGCCCAGACCGTCGGCGCCGTCCTCGGCGCACGTGTGCTGGACGCGGAGGGCCTTCCCGGCGAGGACTTCTCCCACCCCGGGGTGTCGGCCGGCGCACTGATCACGGCAGCCGGGACCGGGGACACCCTGACCCCGTTCACGGCGGAGCACCTGCCCTTCATGCGGCCGGATTTCTCCACCATGACCACCCCGGCCCTGATCATCTCGGGCGGCAAGGACCAGTCGCAGCTCTCCACCCGGGGGCCGGAGTGGTTCACCGACGCCTACCACCTCGCCCCGGCACCCAAGAGTCTGCTCACCATCGCCGAAGCCGAGCACACCATGGGCGGCATCGCCGGGGAGGCGGTCGCCGAGACCACCGACGAGAACCCGGCCCGGGTCACGTTCGTCGCCGACACGATCGCCGCCTATCTCCACGCGGCCCTCGGCCCCGACGACACCCGGTGGACCGCCCTCGGCGACTCCGGCACCAACGAAGGCGGCAACTGGACCCTCACCAGCAAGTGAGCCCGGTCGGTGAGGAGCCGTAGGGGCCACGCCCCGGCTCCCGCCGCGGTGCGGCCCCTACGGCTTCCACCCGAACCTGCCGGTGATTGCGGCCAGCCGACTGAGCCGCCGCCGACCCACCGGCCTTGCCGCCGGCGGGCTCGGCGCCGAGCACTCGAACACACCACCCGCTCCCGACGTCGCGATAGCGTGCTCGACCACCACCGAACAGGCGCCCAGCGCCGCGCACCACACCACGACCACCTGAGCGAGGGAGAGTCCTGACATGTCCCAGCGGCCCGCCGCGGAGGGCGCGACACCGGCACCCGCCCCACAGAGGAGCGGGCTCAGCGCCCTGCGCGAAGCGGCCTGCCGCCTGCGTGCTGGTGAACTTCGCCCCGAAGATCTACCGATGATCGCCGCCGAGGCAGTGGCAGCCGGCATCGACACCCCCGGCCTGTGCGACCTCGCCGGGTGGCCCCGCACTGCCGACCCCCGCGACACTCGCGACGCGTTTGAACACGCGCTCTCCGAAGCCGCGGTCACACCACCGGCGCAGGGCCTGGCGCGACGTCACGCCCTGCGCCGGATGGCCGCGCGACTCGTGTCCGAGAACGTCTCTCCCGCGGAGCTTGCGATCTACGACTGGGGGGACGTGCAGACCGACACTGCTGAGGAGGACGCGCTGGTGGCACTGTTCCCGTCCTGCGGATGCTGCATCAGGTACTCCGTCGGAATCGATGTCCGCAGGTGGGAGGTCGAAGTTCGCCAGGCCGCCCTGGCGCTCACACTGTCCACCTCGACCGGTCCCGGCTGCTGACCTGACTCGGGCGGCTGACGCCGGCGTCCCGCTCCACGTTCTGCGCAGGATCGCGGGACACGGTTCGCTGACCACGACGCAGCGTTACCTCCACCCGGACATGCGGGCGGTCGAACGTGCGGGGCGGTCGCTGAGCGGCTTCTCGGGGGTTCCGGGTCCGGCACTGGCCCGGCTGGTCCCACAGTGGTCCCACGGCGGGCGCCCGGCGGCCACCTGCGGAGCGTTCCCTGAGCCGTCGCAGAAACGACCAAAGGCCTGTTGAGCTGGATCTTCTCCAGTCCAACAGGCCTTTCGACTGCTGTCGGGACGACAGGATTTGAACCTGCGACCCCTTGACCCCCAGTGGGCGAACCACAGGTCGTCGCATACCTGCCAGTCCGCAACAAGCAGGTCAGGGCCGCCACGTCCGCCTCTCAGTCCGGCAGCTCGCTGGCCGTGACAGACAGTCCGTGAGAGACCCGTGAGAGGCAGTTACTCCTCTTCGGCTCTCGCGCAGCTTCACGGGTGCGTCGACATGTTCCAGGCGAAGCGATGACCCGCCGGCGCGAGGCGATAATGGGGGTGATGCCGCAGGCCTGCCGATCTCCCCGGGGGCGACGAGGCAGTCTCGTTTGAATCGGCGGGCGGACCAGGGGAAGGTGGCCGCGATGGCGAGTCCTGCCGGTGCATGGTCGCGATCTTCTCGTAGCGGGTGGCGATGCCGCGCCACAGCTTCAATCGATTGATGCACCGTTCGACGGTGTTGCGCCGTTTGACGGTCTTAGTGGTGCGTCCGCCGCAGCACCGGCCGAGGGCACGACCGTCGGGCTCGCCGGCCGGCACCCCTTTTCGCGGTCCGGGCCGTGCGCTGGTTGCGATTCTCGACCGCCCCGGAGGACGGTCGAGGATCGCTACGCACAGCCGTGCCCGATGAGGTGCACGCCGCCGAGTGGAGGCCTCCCTCCGAGGCAAGGGGCGAACACAAGGTGACGCATACCCGTGATCCCGAGCGCACAGTTCAGGGCGCCCTATCCACCGCCCAGCATGTTCCCCCCCCTGTGACACACCGCCCGTGAGAGGGCCCTGAGAGCACGGGGTCATGCAGCGTCGCCGCCCGCCAGCGCACGGGCCTTGGCCGCCCACTCCCCCATCCTCGTGATGGCGGAGGTAAGTTGCTTCACTGCGGCGGAGATCTCCTTCGCTGGCTTCCGGAGGTGCCGGCTCAGGCGGACCATGGCGCCAGCCGAGGCGCCGAAGGAGCTGATCTGCGCCAGACCATCCTGCGCGGCCTCATCCAGAGATATCAGTTGCTCGAGGAACTCCTCCCCACCCTCACCCCGGTTCTCAGGCGGCGTCATCTCGATGAGCCCCAGCGCAGCCCGTACACCACTGTCAAGGGTCATCATCCGTTCCGCGAACGCGGCCGCGAAAGCGTTCAGTTCGCCCGTGGGCGCGCTGATCGTCTCCGAGTACCGGGCGATGGCGGCAAGCCGCGCGCTCATGGGCACGTTCGCCTGGGTCAGATCGAGCATCTCGGTGCCGCACTGCTCGGTCAACACTCCGATCGTCTCGATCGTTTTCGTGATCGCTTCCATGTCGGCGGCCATCTCGTCCAACCCGTCGTCGATCACCGCGAAGTCATCGAGCAGCCCCGGTGTGTCCTCCTCCTCACCGTTCCCGTCGTTGCTGGCTTCGGGAGCAGGGGCCGGTCCGTCACTGGTCTGCAGTCCACGCAGCACCCGTGCCGGTGTGAGAAGTTCAAAGCCGTCCCGAAGTCCGGCTTCCAGAGCGCTCTCGATCTCCTTGCGCGCTCCGGCCAGATGGCTGCGCGCCCGCTGATAGCGGATTGTCCTGATCGACGCGATATCGAAGGGCAGCTGTCCTGCCTCCCCGATATGGATCGTCGGCTTGCCGGTAATGTGCCGCAGCCCCAACTCGTACATCACGTTGGAGTTGCCGCCACTGACGTCCGCGACGACCAGCTCGGACTCGACGACGTGCCGGCAGATCTGCTCGTTGATGTCACCGGCGTTCGCGATGCCATCAGCTCGCACCGCGGTGATGCCGTACTTCTCGCAAGCGGGGGCGATCACCTGCTCGAAGATGCCGAGGTGGTGCTCGTACGCCTCGCGCTCGGGACTGCCGTGCGCGGCATGTGGGTCCCCGATGGGGCCGATAACGAAACAACTCCGGAGCTGGTCGGACTCTTGTCGGAGCAACTGTGACATGATCACGCGAGAACCTCCGATGCGTGAGCGTGGATGTCGTCGGATTGGACTGCGAGCGCTGCATCGTCCGCCGGGGGGACGGCGTACACCGGCCGCTCCTCGATGCCGAGGGCGCGTAACAGGTAGGCGGTGGGGATGCGGTAGCGTCCACCGACCCTCAGCACAGGACACGGGAAGGCGCCGAGGCGGATCAGCTTGTACGCCGTCGCGGGGCAGATACCGAAGGCGCGGGCGGCTGTACGCAGGTCAACGCTCAGGGGTAGGTCGAGAGCCTCCGCGAAACCGAGCGGCAGGCTGGACCGGCCGCTCACCGCCGGGCTCCTGCCGGGCGCAGGACCAGCGTGCCGATGAGGTCGGCGTCCTCGTGGCGGCGGGCCCGGAACACCAGGTCGGGCAGGTGGCTGCCGGTCCGCGGGCAGCCTTCCCGGGGGCGCGGCTCGGCGAAGCGGAGCGTGGCGTACAGGCCCTCGCGGCGGGGCGGGGGTGTGATGTGCACTTCCCATCCCTCGGACGGACGGGGCCCTTCCTCCGGTGGGACGGCGGCGTTGCGAGTCTCGGCGAAGGCATCGATGTCGACCACGGAGGTCTCCCTCGTGACGCGCTTCGCGTAAGCCCACATCCCGTTCACCGCCTCCTTGATCAGGCGGCCGCCCGTGTCGGGGCCAGCCGGGGCTGCCGCGTCGAGGGCGGCAAGCACAACCAGGACGGCCTCCGCCTCCAGGTCTGCCCGGCCGAGCCACCGCCAGCGACGCAGGATCCGGTGGAGGTTTCGGTACAGCCCGGGCAGGGCCAGCCACACGACGAACAGCCGTCCAGTGCCGTCGCCGTCCCGCGGCTCCCGCCGGGCATCGGTGACGGCCTGCTGCCATACCGCCGCGCCCAGCGCCGCGTCCCTCCGCGAACCGTAGAGCACCCTCCTGCTCTCCTCCGGGGAGAGCTGGAGGGTGCGGGAGTCTACGTGCACTGTGAGGGACGGCTGCTTGCCACCGGGCAGTCCGGGAACACCCCGGTCGATCAGGGCGAAGACGCCACCTGATCCGGTTAATGTCATGTCTTCTTCTCCTTTCCGGCCCTATCGGGCCGGAAGTAGGCAAGGGCGGCGGCGGCCCGATCGCAGACGCGCGCGAGCTCGGTCAGGGCCGATCGCACAGCCGCGTGCCGCGCCATGCGAGCCGAGCGCGCCGTGCCGTTCCGGCGCCGCGACCGTGCGGCGGACGAGGCGGGCGGGTGGAAGTGAACGTCGCCATACACGGCGTGGCCGATGTTCACCCCATAGTCCGCCCACTGGCTGTCGCCCCGCTCCTGCCAGAGCGGGGCCGGGTAAGGGGCCGTCACCGGGTTGGCCCGGACCCAGCCGACGGAGGGGGCACAGGCAGGCCGACAGCGCCGATAGTGAGGCCGCCGACGACGTCCCGACCGACGGCTGCGCCCTGGTTGACGTGCTGGGACAAGGGCGTCCGGCTCGGGTCACCGGGGTCCCGTGAGGGCTCGGGCTCGGGCTTGGGCTCCGGCGCCTCTGCGACGGCCGACCGGACATCGTCGGGCGCGTGGCCCGGTACGCGGACCCAGCCGTATCCGCCGAACTCCTTCACCCGTATATGGACCCGCGTGTACTGGGCGGGGTCGAGGTCCGGCCACCCGGCCCGCACGACGTCCTGGTACAGCCGGTCCGACACGATCACGGCGAGGTCCGCCGCGGTGAGGGTAGCGAGTAGGGCTCTGAGCTGGGGCGCGTTGACGTAGCGTGCCACGGCGACCGGCGCCGGGCCGGCGTGGCCGAGGGCGGCGTCCACGGCCACGCCGGTGTCCAAGGCCATCCGCAGCCTGACCCGCTGGGCAGCGGGGCGGGCGTTGCGGTCCCAGAGACGGACCGCGAGATGATGGACGAGGGGACCCAGCACGGCGTCCTCCGGTGTGTCCTCGGGAAGTACAGCGAACTCCAGGTCGCCCTGGGGCTGACGTATCCACGCCGACCGGTCCAGTCCGGCCACCGCCGCCGCCTCGTCCAGCATCCGTACCAGCTCGGATTGGACAGCCGACTGTGTCCGAGTGTCGAGACGGCTGTACTGCTCCACGTCTACGGCCAGGCACAGCCGGCGATGCGGTCTGCAGGCCGAAGACCGGAGAGGAGGGATCTCTTTCATGACAAAACTCCACCTTCCAGGCGTGTTGGGTGTGGTACACGCCAACTGTGAGCGGAAGGGGCGAGGACGGCCAAGAAAGCCGCATTAGTGCGGCTTTCTTGGCGTGGACCCATTACGTGCCCCAAGGAGGGCTGTCTCGTGCAGCCCGTCCAGGTCCCGCACATAGGTCCGCCGGTTGTCGGTGGTGATGATTCTCTTCTGTCTCAGCCGCGCAAGTGCTTTCTGCACGCTGCGTGTTCCAGCACCGGTGAGGGCGGCGAACTCGGGCTGCGACAGGGCCACATCGATACGCAGTGAATTCCGTTCACGCTGCCCGTAGGTGGCGGCCAGCTCGAGGAGTACGCGTGCCAGCCGGACAGGGACCGGGTACCCGCCGAACTCAAGCCGCAGGCGGTCGGATCGACGCAGCCGACCACAGACCATCCTCATGAGCGACAGCGATATCTCGGGGTGGGCGAGTAGAAAGGACTCCAGTTCACGCCTCGGGACGACGGTGGCGGCCACTTCACCACAGGCGGTGACCGTGGCTGATCGCGGCCCCACGCCCATCGCAGCCACCTCGCCCACGATGTCCCCAGCGACCCTGATGTCCACGAGGGACTCCCGGTCCCGGTCCAGCCGGGCGGTCACCTTCACCAGTCCCACGTGCAGGACCACCAGCTCCTGTGCGTGGTCGCCCTCGTAGATAAGTACATCCCCCGCTGAGTAGCAACGCGGAGTGCCGAGCCGGTTAAAGGCGGCGCGTGCTTCGGACGGCAACGTGTCGAGGAAGGCCACGCGACCGTAGGAGAGTGAGCCGTGCATCATCAGCACAGCACAGCACTCGGTCTTCTCGGCGGCGAGCGCTTCCGTCCGGTGCGCCGGACGCACGCAGGGGCGCGCAACAGCGCACATTCGGCGTGTCCGTCGCACCTCCCGCGGGCCGGAAGTGCGGCGAAGCCGGAGGTTCAGTTCGGTCGGACTGGTGATCGCCTCGGCCACGCCGTAGGATCCGAGGAGCAGGAGCCAGACCAGCAGATCGCGGATCTCGGAGCGGCGCGCGGGTGAAGGTGCCTGACGGTTGTCCCGTCTAAGGCCTGTCCCGTAGTGCAGGTCAGCAGTGAGATGATCTTGTGGTGGCTGGTGTGATCACGGCGTCGGAGGCGTCCTGGATAGCCCCGTTCGCCGGGCTGAGCCCGCGGCAGTTCGGCAAGCTGGTCACCGCGCTGCGACGCGAAGGGGCGGACCCGGTGCGCAGGGGCCGGCCGTGGAGCTTGCCGTTGGAGGACCGGGTGCTGCCTGGTCGCCGCCTACTGGCGGACCAACCTCATCCTGCCGTAGCCCCGTTGTTCGGCATCTCCAAGTCCGCCGTCGGCCGACCGCTACCCGGCAACCGCAACGACTGCAAGGCCTAGACTCCGGGGTTGACTTCGAACATCCAATGTGTGACGTGGCAGCGGAGGCCCTCCGGGGCTGCGATAAGGACGGTGACGGTCAGCAAGGTTGGTCCGGTGCCGGGGCTGGCGAAGTGCTGTTCCCCAAGCCTGCCCGGGTGGTGGGCGGGCCCATGGGGTGGGTGGCCCAGTTGACACCAGCGGAGACAGAGTCCCTGCGTTCGTCGCAGAGTTCGCTGGTCTCCGGGGCTTCGTAGTCGGTGCCTGCTGGCGTCAGGAGGACCTTGACGTCCTGGACGACACGCGAAAGGAGTTTGGTCTCGGCGATTCTGTCGCGTAGGCCAAGGCGTACGTCGCGTTCCTCGGTGAGGCCGTTGGCTGCCAGGTAGAAGGCGAGAGGAATGGTGTATTCAGCCTTGTAGAGGTCGGCGATGTCGAGTCTGAAGGAGATCGCCGATCCGGTGTGTACGACGCCGAGCCCTGGGCCGGCGCCGAGGCCCACGATGACGGCGTGGCAGATGCCGTTGGCGGCCGACAGGAGCCGGTTGAGGTGGTCGCCGGCAGCGAACGCGTCACCGACCTTGACGACGGTGTTGTCCTCGCGGTCGAGGTGGCTGCGTTCGACTTAGACGCCGGACACACGGTCGACGATGCGGTGCAGGTCGTGTGGGTGAACCTTCCACCAGATGTCAGCCATGGCTGTGGGTGTTTCGGGCGGGCAGCGAGGCGAGGGTCAGACAGAAGGCCTCAGCCGTATGCCTTCTGTGGGCCGATGCCGTTGAGCAGGCGCATGGTGAAGTGCGCCGGGTCGGTGATGCGGAGGTGGCCTTCGAAGGTCACGGCGGACGTCTGGCCTCCCCTGGGTGGACACCGGGTTGCGATCCTCAACCGCCTCGGAGGACGGTCACCACTGCCGGAGCACCGGGGCATGTACAAAACGGTCGGCTTCCAGCAGCGCGACGGGAAGCATCCTGGACGGGATGGCAGCGCGGCGCCGGTCCTTCGCCAGACGGGCGGAGACGGAGGCGGCGGCCACTGCGTCGCTGTGGGCGCGGAAGGTGTCGAGCACCCGCTGGGGACTGCTCTCGGCGGCAGCCCGGTCCGCGCGTGCTTCTCCGGTGAACCAGGCCAGCGCCTCCCAGGTGGACACAGGCTGCCCGGGAGCACCTCGACGGTCGCCGTAGCGCCGAGAGGGAACAACAGCGCGATCGGCGGCACTTCCAAAGCTTTGGCCAGCACTAGGAACTCGGCGAGATCGACCGAGGTCCGGCGGCCGGTCTCCAGGTTCGTGATCGTCGTTTTCTGTACGGGAACGCCGAGGGCGGCGCAGGCGTCGGCGGTCTGTGCCACCGTGAGGCTGGCAACCCTGCGGGCTTCGCGGACCTGCTCGGCCACCCGTGTGGTGAGCTGGGTGGACCACTCATCATTTGCCATGAATGCAATTCATGCACCAAGAATGTGATGCTGCCATATCCGTGATAGCTGTTCTCCGTCAGCTGAGGCCCCACACGATCGGAGAGCGACTATGACCACCTTCGGACACCCCGCTCCCTCCACCGGCATGACCCGCGACGAGCTGCTCGCCCTGCCCGTCGTGATTAGCCTCGATACCGCGAACCGAGCGCTGGCGATCGGCCGCAGCACCGGCTACGCCCTGGCCAAGCGTGACCAGTACCCCGTGAAGGTGCTGCGGCTCGGCAGCGCCTACCGCGTGATCACCGCGGACCTGCTCCGCGTTCTCAGCATCGACAGCGGCACTGCCGTGAGCACTGACCCTGACCTATGCGCATAGCCCGAGCGCGGTGCCCTCGGCGCCCGAAGAGGACGGCCACCGTCAGGTGAGCAGGGTGCCCTCTACCTCCCAGCGCCGACGGCGCCCTCCGGCCCCGGTCTGCGGATGGCGCTGAGCAAGGACGGGCAGCACGACTACGCGACCCGGGTCATGAAAGCCGCCACCCGCGAGTTCGAAATCCTGACCGAACCCGAGGACTGGTCAGTCGCCCATCAGAAAATCGCCCTCGCCCGTCGTGGGGCCGGAGACCTCACCGCCGCCCTGCGCTTCATCGCCATCGCCCGCGACAGCGGCAACGCCGACTCCCCGATGCAGCGCGTCCGCCTGGACACAGCGCATGGCCACATCCTGCTGTCCGACCCAGCAACCAGGGACGACGGTTTCGTCGCTCTCGACAAAGCCGCGGCCAGAGCGGAGCGGTACGGCCTCGTGCACCAGCTGCGCAGTATCAGGAGCATCATGGTCGGCAGCAGTGGGACGAGCTGACAGCAGCGACGGTGACCAGGGGACACAGCGTGCGCAATAGCAACCGACCCATTACCGACGACCAGTGGCATCGGGCCAGGGCGGTGTGGGACTACCACCAGATGCACCACGAAGTGCGCCCCGTCGATGCAGCGATCGGCCTGGGAAGGCACGACCTCGGCGTGGCCTCGTTCGCCGCCAGTCTCTACCGCTCCGGGCTCTTCCCGGTGCTGGTCTTCACCGGCGGCAACAGCCCCACCACCAAGGCCCGCTTTCCCCGCGGGGAGGCTGTGCACTACCGCGAGCACGCGATCGACCTCGGCGTCCCGGAGGCGTCGATCGTGCTGGAGCCGAAGGCTTCGAACACCGGCCAGAACATCACGTTCTCCCGCGCAGCCCTGGCCTCCGCCGGCGTCACGCCGTCCGCCGTGCTTCTGGTATCCAAGCCCTATCTGGAGCGCCGTTCCTTCGCCGCGGCACGCAAGCTGTGGCCCGGGGTGGAGGCGATCTGCACCTCGGAGCCCATGGAGCTCGACCACTACGTCAAAAGCATCGGTGACGAGAAGCTGGTGATCGACATGCTCGTCGGCGACCTCCAGCGAATCCTCGAATATCCCAAGCGAGGCTTCGCCATCGAACAGGATGTCCCCGACGACGTACGCCACGCGTACGAGTCCATGATCCGCGACGGCTTCACCAGCCGCCTCATCACTCCTTGACCCCCTACACCCTCCTCGCCCCGCAGCCGCTCCGCTCCTCCTCCCGCTCTCGTTACACGAGTCCCCAGGAGGCCGCATTGCCAGCTACCTAGCGGGGCCTGATCCTCAACTTCGGCGGCGTGCTTACCACGCGCACCCCGGGCCTGATGCGGCGCGCCCTGGCCAACCTCCGGTCGGGGCCGCCCATCGTCGCCGCCGCTCGGCGGGCGCGTGCGGCTGAGATCAAGTTGGCTTTGCTCAGCAACTCGTTCGGCGTCGAGCCGTACAACCCGTACGAGGAGCTGGGCATGTGCGACGGCTTCTTCGACGCGCTCGTCATCCTGTCGGAACTCGAAGGTGTACGGAAACCGTCTCCGCTCATCTACCAGCGCTCCCTCGAGAGGCTGGACTCGACGGGCCACGAGTGCGTGGTCGTCGACGATCACGCGGACGACCTGCCCCCGGCCGCGGCGCTCGATGTCCGTCCTGTTGATCACCAGACGGCCCCGGCCAGCGGCAGCGGGCTGCCTGCTGGCCGAGGCTGGCAGACCGGCGCAGTAGCGCGCGAGACGTGGTCGGCGCCCGCGAGACGGGTGGACAACGGTACGCAGAACCTGGGCGCGGCAGCCGAGTTTTGCCTTGGCGTGCGTACGTCGTCGGAGACATCCTGTTCGATGGCGAAGCCCCGCTTGGGATATTCGATGACCCGCGATGGCCAAGGCCACTGCTACGCCTGCGCCAGAGGCAAGCGCGATGACTCCTCCGGCCATCGCCAGCACCCGTATCAGCGCCACGGTCAGCAGCACCACGCGCGGCAGGAGCCGGTCGGCGAGATGTCCGCCGACCGGCTAGGCCGAACGGTCGCGGGGCCCACTCAGCGGCGAACGCTGCTCCGGCCCACGCCGCCGAGCCCGTCAACTGATAAGCCGGTAGGGGAACGGCGCGCTGCGCAACTGCGGCGGACAGACCGTCGCCAGCCAAAAGAACGGTCGCCACCTGGTCGCAGGACGTCGCCGAGGGCGGCTCCGAAGACATTGCGATCCTCGACCGCCCCGAAGGACGGTCGCCACGCGGGACGCGCCGTGGCGACAGCAGATGAAATCATGGTTGCGATCCTCGACCGTCCCGAAGGACGGTTGCCACCGGAGCGGCGGTGCAGCCAGGCGCCGACCTTCTCCTGGTTGCGATCCTCGACCGCCCCGGGGCACGGTCGCCACTCTCCGGGCACACCACCGCCTGGTGGTGGGTCGGGAGTTGCGATCCTCGACCGCCCCGGAGGACGGTCGCCACATCGCGTGCTGCCGCAACGCCACCGCTGGCAACTCGTTGCGATCCTCGACCGCCCCGGAGGACGGTCGCCACCTTGCGGATGCCGTCGTTGTAGACCCGGTTGATCACGTTGCGATCCTCGACCGCCCCGGAGGACGGTCGCCACCATCGAGGACGACACGAGCTACGACGCCGACGGCTGGTTGCGATCCTCGACCGCCCCGGAGGACGGTCGCCACACCCATGACTCTAGGTCGATTTCATCGGCTGAGAGGTTGCGATCCTCGACCGCCCCGGAGGACGGTCGCCACACCTGGCATCTTGCCCTTCAGCCGGGCGACTTCGCGCCGGTTGCGATCCTCGACCGCCCCGGAGGACGGTCGCCACCGTTCCAGATGCTCATGGTCCCCACCGGGACGGAGAAGTTGCGATCCTCGACCGCCCCGGAGGACGGTCGCCACAACGTCAGCGGGATCGGGGTCCTCGTCGCGGTCGGGTTGCGATCCTCGACCGCCCCGGAGGACGGTCGCCACCGGTGACCGAGGTGGACGCGGTCGACATCGACGGGGTTGCGACCCTCGACCGCCCCGGAGGACGGTCGCCACATGTACAGGATGCGTCGTGGTCGGTCGTACCAGATCGGTTGCGATCCTCGACCGCCCCGGAGGACGGTCGCCACCCCGGCGCGGAGGCGCGGACAGGGCGGCGAGACGTTGTTGCGATCCTCGACCGCCCCCGGAGGACGGTCGCCACGCGGGTCTGCTCGCCGGCAGCGCCGCCGCCGTCGCGTTGCGATCCTCGACCGCCCCGGAGGACGGTCGCCACGGCCTCAGCGGCGGCGGCGCCGTTCACGGCGGCCCAGTTGCGATCCTCGACCGCCCCGGAGGACGGTCGCCACCCCGGCCCCACCACCAGGCGGTGGTGGTGGGGTCGGGGGTTGCGATCCTCGACCGCCCCGGAGGACGGTCGCCACTTACGACGTTCCCGATCTCCTTCCTCCAGCACTCGACGTTGCGATCCTCGACCGCCCCGGAGGACGGTCGCCACCCGCTGGCCCCAGCCCCACCCATTCGTGCAGCGGGAGGTTGCGATCCTCGACCGCCCCGGAGGACGGTCGCCACACGGAGCGCCCGAGCACCGCGACGCCTACGCCCCGCAGTTGCGATCCTCGACCGCCCCGGAGGACGGTCGCCACGCGGCGCTCGCCGTCGCAGCCGTCGCCCAGTGGGCGATGTTGCGATCCTCGACCGCCCCGGAGGACGGTCGCCACCATGTACCTTCGTAGGTGCAGGTCAACTTGGCTCACTCGTTGCGATCCTCGACCGCCCCGGAGGACGGTCGCCACATCGGGCCCAGCGAGATCGGCGACCCGTGCGAGCGGTTGCGATCCTCGACCGCCCCGGAGGACGGTCGCCACCACCGCCGCCCTGGCGCGGCGCGCGGCCGAGGACGAGTTGCGATCCTCGACCGCCCCGGAGGACGGTCGCCACCCGGGTCACGTCCGACACCCTCCCCGACCCGATGGTCCGGTTGCGATCCTCGACCGCCCCGGAGGACGGTCGCCACCCGGGGTGAGGCCCCGAAGCTTCTCCGGGTGCCGTCGTTGCGATCCTCGACCGCCCCGGAGGACGGTCGCCACCCCGGATCTCGGGGGCGACGTGGTCTCGGATCGGAGTTGCGATCCTGGACCGCCCCGGAGGACGGTCGCCACTAGCGGCCGTCTACGCCGAGATCCTGGCCAACGGAGTTGCGATCCTCGACCGCCCCGGAGGACGGTCGCCACGCTGCGCCACCTGCTGGACATGGCCGGGCGCCCGTTGCGATCCTCGACCGCCCCGGAGGACGGTCGCCACCACCGTCGGCGGGTGCCGCCCGAAGGGACGCGCCCCGTTGCGATCCTCGACCGCCCCGGAGGACGGTCGCCACGCCGCCCTTGCTGCTCTTGGTCCTGGTCGTGGTGGTTGCGATCCTCGACCGCCCCGGAGGACGGTCGCCACGCGGGCGGCGCCGGCAACCCACGGAAGGGGTTCAGGTTGCGATCCTCGGCCGCCCCGGAGGACGGTCGCCACGTGACCAGCCGCACGCACACGCGGACCGCCCGGGGGTTGCGATCCTCGACCGCCCCGGAGGACGGTCGCCACCCGCCGTCCCGACGTAGAGAGAGGACACGCCGTGAAGTTGCGATCCTCGACCGCCCCGGAGGACGGTCGCCACCCGCCGTCCCGACGTAGAGAGAGGACACGCCGTGAAGTTGCGATCCTCGACCGCCCCGGAGGACGGTCGCCACGCTCGGCCCCGATCACCCCGACACCCTGATCACCCGGTTGCGATCCTCGACCGCCCCGGAGGACGGTCGCCACGCCGTGCGCGTCGAACCGGGCTTCGCCAGGCCCGTAGTTGCGATCCTCGACCGCCCCGGAGGACGGTCGCCACGTGCGCTGCCCACGTGGCAGGGCCCTGCGATCTGCGGGTTGCGATCCTCGACCGCCCCGGAGGACGGTCGCCACCTGCACCGCATGGTGGGCGGCCGCGAGGTGATGGCCGTTGCGATCCTCGACCGCCCCGGAGGACGGTCGCCACTACAACCACCCACTTCCTGAACCTGAACCTCTACGGTTGCGATCCTCGACCGCCCCGGAGGACGGTCGCCACCACCGCTCGATGACACCGCCCGCGACCGTCTCGCCGTTGCGATCCTCGACCGCCCCGGAGGACGGTCGCCACCCTGCCGCTCCTTCAGCGACTCGGCACGGATGGCATCGTTGCGATCCTCGACCGCCCCGGAGGACGGTCGCCACCATCGGAGTGGAGCGCGGACCGCCGGACCGCGTACGCGTTGCGATCCTCGACCGCCCCGGAGGACGGTCGCCACGACGGTGCGCAGCTCCCCCACGTCCCGCTCGCAGCGGTTGCGATCCTCGACCGCCCCGGAGGACGGTCGCCACCGGTGGTACATCTCATCGGTGCGGTTGCCGGCCTCCTGGTTGCGATCCTCGACCGCCCCGGAGGACGGTCGCCACCCGTCGCGAGGATCGTGCAGGTTGACCGCCACCAAGTTGCGATCCTCGACCGCCCCGGAGGACGGTCGCCACGCGCGCCCCGACCGCCTCGCGGGCGGTCGGAAATTTGGTTGCGATCCTCGACCGCCCCGGAGGACGGTCGCCACGCCCTGCTCGTCGGTGCACTCGCTCAGCTCGATGAAGTTGCGATCCTCGACCGCCCCGGAGGACGGTCGCCACGCGGCGGCCGACTGACCCGCATGCGCGTCTGGCGAGCGGTTGCGATCCTCGACCGCCCCGGAGGACGGTCGCCACCCCCGACGTCGATCCCGTAGGCCATCACGCCGGGCGGTTGCGATCCTCGACCGCCCCGGAGGACGGTCGCCACACGGAGTACGTGACGCACCTGTCTGAGACTCCCCGCGTTGCGATCCTCGACCGCCCCGGAGGACGGTCGCCACACTCGGCATGTTCCAGCGCCCCGTCCTCTGCGCCGCGTTGCGATCCTCGACCGCCCCGGAGGACGGTCGCCACCGTGGTGGAGAGCTTGGAGACACGAATCGTCGTGAGGTTGCGATCCTCGACCGCCCCGGAGGACGGTCGCCACGGGGCGACGGCGCCGACAGGCGGGAGGGCGGCGCATGGTTGCGATCCTCGACCGCCCCGGAGGACGGTCGCCACCCCCTACGTCCCATCTGACCGCGACAACCCCATGACCGGTTGCGATCCTCGACCGCCCCGGAGGACGGTCGCCACTGTCGCTCCAGGGCGGGTGGCCGTGTGCCTTGAGGTTGCGATCCTCGACCGCCCCGGAGGACGGTCGCCACGTGCGGGTCCGGCGGCGGCAGATGCGGTCGACCTCGTGGTTGCGATCCTCGACCGCCCCGGAGGACGGTCGCCACAGTATCTGACCTGCGGTGTTGTCTGTACGGTGCCGGCGGCGACTCGCACTCTGCAGGGGCATTCCCGTTAATCCCGACATTCCGCTTCGGTGCGATCCGCGTGTCGTGTGTCCACTTGGGGTTCCGAAGCTGGTCTGGGGGTGGTCAGACGACCAAGTCGTCACGGTGTGACTGTAGCTGGGCGATGCCGCGGGTCTCGACTGAGGTGAGGCCGTTGTGGGGCAGACGGTAGATCCGGATGCTGTCGGAGTCCGCGTCGATGGTGGCGTCCATGCTGGCCAGGAGGCGCAGGAGGCCGGCTTCGTCGGCGACGATCTCGAAGACGGACTTCTGGACGCGTAGGCCGTAGCCTTCACAGAGCTTCGCGACGCGTCGGAGGCGACGGGCGCCCTCGGGGGTGGTGGTGTCGACGTCGTAGGTGAGCAGGAGGTCCATCAGGTGGCCGTCCAGGGCAGGTAGGCGGGTAGGTCTCCGCGGAGGTGGCGGGCGACGAGACGGGCTTGCATAGTGGGCAGCAACCCGGTGGGGACGTCGCGGCCGGCCAAGGTGTGGGTGGCAGGTTTATCCCTGAGTTCTTGCCAGGCCTGAAAGAGGACAGTGCGGCCGTCGTCGGTGAGGTTGACAGCGCCTCCGGGCAAAGCGTCGAAGTGCTCGGCACGCAGTTGGCGGCGGTTGAACAGGCTGAGAACCAGCCGGTCTGCCAGCGGAGCGCGGAACTCCTCCATCAGGTCCAGGGCAAGCGAGGGCTTGCCGGGGCGGATGCCGTGCAGGTAGCCGACGTAGGGGTCGAGGCCGACCTGTTCGGTGGCGCCGTGGACCAGGCTGCGAAGCAGTCCGTAGGTGAAGGACAGGGCGGCGTTCACGGGGTCTGTAGGTGGGCGCCGTTCGCGACGTTCGAAGGGAGGGATCCCGTCGTCGGGGCGCAGCGCGTGGCGGAGTGCTTCGAAGTGGAGTCGCGCGGCGTTGCCCTCGTAGCCCATGAGGGCGTCGATGTCGGCTGCGTCGGGGATTTTTGTGAGTGCTTGTGCGAGCTCGTTCGCTCTGGCGCGCATGGCGGTCTGTGGCGTGGGGGTTGCGTCACGTGCCGCGCGGAGGATGATCCATCGGCTGTTGCGAACTTTGGCTGCGACGACCTGGCGGGCGATCGCCACGCGGGTTTCGGTGTCGTCGTGTGCCTGGTGTTGTGCGTGTCGGAGCAGGACGTTGCCTCGAACCGCACCGTCGAGGCGGCCGAGGTATCGACCGGTGCGGCTCATCCAGGTGACGGTTCGGCCGTCTTGGGCGCATCGAGTGAGAAGTTCGGTGGAGAGGGTGACGTGGCCGTAGACGACGATGGCGTTGACTCGACGTAGCGGGAGGATGCGTCGACCGGGTTGATCGGGGTGCCGGATACGGACAGAGTCTTCTTCAAGGCGGAGTTCGATGCCTTGGGTTTGGACGTAGAGGGTGTTGAGGAGTTCGGTGGTCATTCCTGTTCCGCCGGTGGGTCGGGGTGGTAGAGGTCGTGGAGAGCGCGCTGGAAGCGGTCTGTACCGGTGAGGACGCGGGGCATGCAGGAGGTGGCCATGGAGCAGCGTCGGCAGCGGTTGTCGGCGACGGGGGTGGGGAGGGCACTGGTGGTGAGCATGTCGCGGATTTCGTGGGTGAGGTCGGCTACGCGGTCGCGTAGTGGCTGGTCGATGGTGATGGTGTGGCGGCGGCGGTCTGCTGCGGAGTAGACGGCGGCGCGTTGGATGGTCGTGTTGAACATGGCCTCCAGGCACAGTGCTTGGCCTGCTGTTTGCAGGTCGGCGGGGCCGCCTGGGAGGTAGCGGCCAGACTTGTGCTCTACGGGGAGGACTCGGCCGCTCGCGTGGAGTTCGACGGTGTCGCAGTAGCCGTAGAGGCCGAGTGCGTCGTGGTAGACGGGGAGGCGGTGGAGGGTGCGGATGGTGCCACGGCCCCGGTTCCCTGGGGTGTCGACGCGTTGGTGGAGAAGGGTGCCGCGGACGGTGGAGGCGTCGTCCTCAAAGGCGTCTTCCAGGAGGATGAGGCCGCTTTGGCGGGGGCAGTAGGCGTAGTGCTCCAGAGCGGAGAGGGGCACCTGGGGAAGGGGCCCCTCTCCGCCCTGGCCGGTCGTGGTGGTCACGCCGGCTGGGTCTGAGGGAGGAGGGTGGTGAGGGTGATACCAGGGGGGAGGGTGGCCGGGGTGGTGAGCTTGTAGTCGTCGAGGCTGCGGGCGGTGGCGTCGGCGCGGCCGGTGATCTCGATGAGGTCGGCGAGTTCGTGAGCGGGTGCGCGGCCGAAGGCGTCGTCGTGGGTGAAGATGTGGAGTCCGCGCAGCGCGAGGCCGGCGCGGGCGGCGGCGCGGTCGTGTTCGAACATGAGGGTGAAGGCGCGCCAGAAGGTGGCGAGATCGTCGGTGGTGACGCCGGTCTTCTTGGCGAGGGGCGCACTGAAGTGACCGGTGCCCTTGTAGAGGCCGTAGGGCACGATGTGCTTGGAGCCCATTTCGGTCTCCTTGCCCGTGTTTTCCTTTGTCTTCTTCTTCTCGCCCTTGTCCTTGCTGTCGGGCTCGGGCTTGTTCCAGGCGTCGACGTCTTCCTGCCGGGTGGGGGTGAGGCGGGTGATGCCGATATCGAAGGGGGTGACGGGGTCGATAGAGCGGGCGAACCCGATCTGGACGGGACCTTGGACGCGGCCGGCCCACCTGTCCCTCTTACCGGTGGTCATGACAGCGCCGAACATGCGGACGTCGAAGAAGTTGCGGCACATCCAGGCCTGGGCACTCTTGGTGTCGGTGGCGGCACCGTCGGTGTAGGCGCGTTCGTGCTGGGCGTTGAGGGCGACGCCTGCTTCGACGTAGATGTGGTTGCCGGGAGTCTCTTCGTAGTCGTTGATCATGGCGACGGCGTTGCGGATCTTGCGCTTGATGGCGACGTCGGTGATCAGACCCTGGCCGGTGACGGGGTCGGTTCGAGGGATGCCGCCGTTGTCGGGGTCACCGTTGGGGTTGGAGTCGACGGCTTCGATGAGGAACACGAAGTCGTGCTTGCGGGTGGGGTCGAGGTGAGCGTTGGCGGTGGTCATGGTGGTGCAGGTCCTCTGTTCGTCGGGGGCGGGGAGGTGGCGGGGCAGTTCTGAGCGGTGGGGGGGCTCACGGGTCTGTGGTGAGCGGGGTGTCCCCGTTGGGCGCCTGGCCGTCTCTCTTGTCGTTCTTCTTCTGCTTGGCCGCGGCGGCGGCTTCGATCGCGGACTGGCGCTGGTGGAAGTAGCCCAGGACGAAGCGGGCCTGCTCCAGCGGGGTGAGGTGCTGGGGCAACGGCCGAACCAACCTGGACTGCAGCTCGGTCAGCCGGTTCATCAGCGCGACGCCAGCACCGGGGTTGTCACGCGAGAGCCGCTTGAAGTGGGCGAGAGAGCCGGCCGTCAGCTGTGTGAACGTGGTGCGTGGCGCGATCATCGCCGTGCGGAAGTGCTTGTCCCGAAGCGAGGTGTTCAGGTTGTGCAGCGCGAGCCGCTGCACCTCCTCCAGCACGTAGAACATCCGGCCCGCGGTGTAGACGGGGTCGGTGCTGTTCTCGTCGAGCTTCTCGTCGCAGCTCTGGTCCGGCTTTCCGGTCGTGGTCACAGGGGTCCCATCGCGGTTGAAGGGTCGGTTGAGGATCAGGCGCAGCAGGGCTGCTCGAGGGTGGTCGACGTGGCAGTCTGCTTGGATGCGCTGCAGCACCAGCGGAAGGATGCGTGCGGGAAGGGGGATGCCCCGCAGCGCTGCGTGGAGGAAGGCGTGGTCCAGACCGCGGGGGGCGCTGTCTTTGACGTACCGGTCGCCGTTGAAGCGGCCGCAGGCCAGGGCGAGTCGCCAGATCGGCATCCAGTGGGTGCGGCCGGTCCATCCGTCGTGGACACCGTGTTGCTGGTACCAGGCGCCGAGGGTGGCGTTGAGGGTGGGGATGGCGACGTCGATCCAGTCGCGGACGACGATGCGGGCGTTGTTCAGGCCGAGTGTCAGGCCGTAGAACGCATCGCTGTCCAGGTCTTCCACGGCCAACGGGCCCGGGTTCTTCTGAAGGCTGTTCAGCAGGTCCGTGATTCTGCCTTCGTCGACATCGTCATTGAGGAGTGCTTCGAACGTGTTGTCGTTCAAGCCGTGGCGGGTCCACCACACCAGCGCGCCGTGATCGCGGAAGCGGCGGCTGTGCCGGTCGGATCCGAGGAGGTGGTTGAGGCTGGCCATGGCCCGCCCGCCGCAGGTGTGGCAAATCGGGGTGTTCACCAGTTGCGTGGTGCCCTGCCGGCCTTGAGCTGCGGCGTTGATGGAGATCAGCTGGCCCTCGTTGCTCCCGCCGGCCGTGGGTACCGCGCCCTTCTTGATCGGCTCGGGGATCGTCGACAGCAGCGGAGCACGCGTGCCGCACACCAGGCACAGGCCGGCACGTTCGGTCCGGTCGCTCTTCCGTAGCCGCACCTCTTTGGCCCAGTGAGCCTGGACGGACGGCAGCGTGTGCAGCCACTGCGGCCCGACCCGCACCGCGACGACGTCCTTGGCCGTGGCCTTCTCCGGCGCCACCGCACGAGATACGGAGGGGTCCGTCAGGTAGGTGCGCAGTGCTACGGCCGCCGGCTCGTCGTGCCGCTGGTTGGCCCAGGCCAGAGCCAGCTCTCGCCATGCCTGGTGCCGCCGGCCGGCCTCACTGAACGCTTTCTCGCTCGCCGCCTTCGGGACCTGAAGCACGAACTCCGCGGAGTCGACCAGCAGGTAGGGCGGGACCCTGGTGCCCGACCGTTGCACATGTGGAACCTGCTCCACCAAGGCCTGCCCGGGAGGAAGCGGCCCTTCGCCCTGCACCACCGCGCTGAGGCCGTCCTCCGCGATCCGCAGCACCCAGTGAATCGTCTTCGCCCGGTAGTACTCAGCTGGCAGCTCCGACGCGGAACGGGAAGCAAACTCGTTGAGCTTCTGCAGCAGCACGCCTCACACCTCCGCGCCGTCAGCGCGCCACGGGCCCTGCGGCATGGCAACAGCCTCCTGAGGCAACGGCTCCCGCGGCACATCCAGCGCCCCGTTCACCACCTGGGCCCTGAACCACCGGTACCGCTCACCACCACCGGCCGGGTACTCGATGGAGTGGAGCATCAACCCCAACTCCTCCGTCCACCCCTCCGGCGCCACCCCACTGAGGCCTGTCCCCTCCCCCACACACCGACCCCGCAGCGCCTTCTCACCAGAGCCGGCGGGGCCGAATGACGCAGTGAACTCCCGACAGCCGAAGAACGGCTGCGAGAAACACGCACCACGCTCCACCCGCCGCCGCAGCTGCTCGCGGTACTTCTCCTCCGACGCCGGCGGGAACCCGTTACCGCCGGCCTTGGCGGCCCTGTCGACCACGACCTGGGCGTGAATCCGGTACCAGACATCCGTCAGCGCCATCGTGGAGCGCTGGTCGCGGTCGGCCTCGACGTCGTAGCGCTGTGCCCGGTCCTTCGCCATCGCTTTCACTCCGGCCAGCGAGGTCACCGACCGGACCTCGTTGCGCCGGATCAAATGCCACTGCACCGGCCGCAACACCTCGATCCGCCGCACCACGTACTGGAACTGCGGCTTCCAGAAGATCGCCTGCAGCAGCCCGTTGGCCGCCGACGGCGTCATCAGCTGGTAGCTGACCCGCTCCGACTTCAGCTCCGGACGAGTGAAGCATGCGAGGTCACCCCACGCCTCCACCACCAGATCTGGAAACGCCCAGCCGTCATTGCCACGTGCCTGCCGTCGAGCTCCGACGGTCGTGTCAGGCATAGGTCCTCCAAGGATTCGGTCAGTACAACAGGGGCGAGGTTCGGCTCCGAGAACGGTTCACCAGTCCGTCCGCACAGACCCCGCCGACGCACTGGAGCGCCTGCGGAGACAGCCGCAGCGTCCAGGCCGGGTCGGCGAGAGGTCACACGAGGTACTGGTGGCGGTCCTCGGGTTGGTCGCGGTCTAGGCCGCGGTGTTCGTCGTAGTGGCCGAGCCACTCGACGAGGTCGCCTGTGATGGGGCTTGCCAACCCCGCATCCACGGCCGCCGCCGCCTCGTGCCGGGGCAGCGACGCGGTGTGCGGCTGGAGGCGGCGCAGTGCGCCCGGGCCGCACGGCAGACCACGACGCAGCCGATCGATGTCCTGCCGGGTGCGTTCACGGTCGGCGTCGTCCACGCTGTCCCGCAGGTACACGACCGGGGTAGTGTGATCCGTCTCGATCATTTGAAAGGCCTCGGCGACCTTGGGGAAGTCCAGATTCCGGCGCAGGGCCTGGATGGGCTCCCCGAACGCGTGACCGTCGGATCCCTGGGCGCTGTACCGGTCCTGGTAGTAGCGGGTCAACGCAGCCAAGTCATCCGGGTCGCTGAGATCCGGGCCGAAGAACATACCCGTGGCGTCGCACGCTGCCACGTACGCCTTGTCCTGGGGGGCACCACCGTCAGCAGGCCTCACGATGACCACGCGACCTCGGTCCCGTCTGCCCTCGCGGTTGCTGCGACCGGCTGCCTGCTGCAGCGACTCCGCCGGCGCCATCGCCCGGTACACACACGGGAAGTCCAGATCCACCCCGGCCTCGATCAGCGACGTCGACACCACTACGGTGGGCAGCCCCTCGAGCAGGCGCTTCTTCACCTGGGCGATCACCTCTCGTCGGTGGCCGGCCGTCATCCGCGTGGACAGGTGCAACACCAACAGCAGCCCGCCCTCGACGCCGCCCGCTGAACCGACTCCGGGATCGTCAGCCACCGCCTCGCTCACCGCTCGGTGCAGCCGCGCCGCATCAACCGTGGTGTTGACCACCGCCAGGACCTGACGCTCCGGCTCCTGAAGGATGTCGCCCGCCAGCACATCCCACGTCAGCCCCTCCTCGAGCCGCCAGACGTACTCCACCCTCCGCAGCCGCTCGAACAGTTCCTCGACGTCCTGGACCATCTCCAACCGAGATGTCCCCGCCAACTCCCGAAGGCTCCAGAACTCTGGCTGCGTCGCCGACGCGAACACCACCGTGGCACCGAAATGATCAACCAGCGACCGCAACGCACTCAGAATCGGAGCCAGCAACCGGTCGGGCAACGCCTGTACCTCGTCCAGCACGATGACCGAGCCCGCCAAACGGTGCAGCTTCCGCATCGCCGACGGCAGCCGATCGAACAACGACTGGAACAGCTGCACCGTCGTCGTCACCACCACCGGCGCATCCCAGTTCTCCGCGGCCAACCGCGCCCACCGCGCCGCACCACCGCCGTCCAGGTCAGCCGAGCTGTGGTGCTCCAGCACCACCCGCTCCCCCACCTCCCCCTCCAGCGGATCCAGCATCTCGCGATACACCTGCGCGTTCTGCTCCGTCACGCTGATGAACGGCACCGCCACCACCACCCGCCGCAGCCCATGCTCTGCCGCATGCCGCAACGCAAACCCCGCCGACGCCAACGTCTTACCGCCGCCCGTCGGAACGTGCAGCACATGCATCCCCGGCGCCCCCGCCCCCGCTGCAACGACCTGCTGATAGATCTCCTCACGCACCCCGTCCACCGAACCACCACTGCGCCCCGCAACAAACCCCTCACGCCGTACCTCAAACCGCTTCCGCAGCGCCTCCATATCCGCGTCAGCTCGAACCGACGGCGCACGGTCAGCGAAGTGAGCCGCTGTGTCGAGGAAATCCGCGTCGACAAGAGTGCTGAACAGCATCCGCGACAGCATCTCCAGCATCAACGCACCGTCACCGCCCCCAGGACGGCACGCCCATGCGGGTAAGGCCACTTTGGTAGCCGGGACGATTTCCGGGACCAGCTGCTGCACCGCGGCGGTCGCCTCCCCCGCCGTGACCGCTTCCGGCCCGCCGGTAGTCAGAGCCCTCAACACATCCCGCACCCGATTCCGGTCAGGAAGGCCGCCATGGTGGCCATCGACCAGCGCAGCAAAGGACCTCCCGACGAACCGCGACGCCAGCAACGCGCCCGCGCTCTTGTGAGGCACGCCGACACGCTCATTGCACGCCTCCGCCCGGACCAGGCCTTCCTGCCACACGCACGTGCCCTTACCAACGTCGTGCACGAGAGCCAGGTACGCCGCAGCCTCACCAGCACCAAACACCTCACCAAACCGCCGCGCCAGCGCCGCCGAACCCCGCAGATGCGCCGCCAACTCATGGCGGACTCCGGCCCCATTGACACTGTGCGCATGCAACGCCCTGTCACCCATACAGACTCCACTCCCTCAGACGCGCACACCGTAAAGCACGCCACTGACACACATGCCGCACACGGCGAAAATCGCACGAAACAGGCCACTCATCAGGTAAAGAGCCCGCACAATCTCGCGGCCCTCAGGCTGCCCGGCATGCCAGACTGACCAAGGCAACACCCACACCGCCGCGCTTCGGAACCACAAGCGCACACACGACACTCGGATCACACCGAAGCAGAATGCCAGCAATGACCGATATCTCCCGGAGTCGGCTCGCTTCCAGGGCGGCACGTCAGGGCGAAACCGCAGGTCAGGCACGTGGCGACCGCCCTCCGGGGTGGTCGAGGATCGCAACGCGGCGGCCTTGGAGCACATGAGGGGGCACACCAAGTGTGGCGACCGCCCTCCGGGGTGGTCGAGGATCGCAACACGCCGCGCGGCTTCGCCCGGTACGGCGTCGCCCCGGTGGCGACCGCCCTCCGGGGTGGTCGAGGATCGCAACTACCGGGACCAGTGCAACATCCTCCGGAGGAAGCACGTGGCGACCGCCCTCCGGGGTGGTCGAGGATCGCAACGATGTGGTGCTGGACGTGGCCCTCTGGCGTGTCGGGTGGCGACCGCCCTCCGGGGTGGTCGAGGATCGCAACGTCGTCGCCGGGGCGATCGTCGCCACCCACGCCCGGTGGCGACTGCCCTCCGGGTTGGTCGAGGATCGCAACAGTTGTGAAAGATCGGCCGTCGCAGGGGGTCCCGGGTGGCGACCGCCCTCCGGGGTGGTCGAGGATCGCAACAGTTGTGAAAGATCGGCCGTCGCAGGGGGTCCCGGGTGGCGACCGCCCTCCGGGGTGGTCGAGGATCGCAACTCGTCCAGCATCGAGTCGCAGCTGTCCCGGGCGGCGTCGTGGCGACCGCCCTCCGGGGTGGTCGAGGATCGCAACTCGTGCGCGGTGAGCCCGCGCTCGGGGTCGAAGACGGTGTGGCGACCGCCCTCCGGGGTGGTCGAAGATCGCGATGATGCGCTGATCTCCGTGATGACGGGGCGGGGGCGGTCTCCGCAAGGTGGCCTGCGGCACGAGTGCGACAGGCGGCACGGCCGATGCCCCGGCGGCGGAGATGTCCACCGCCGGGGCCATGCCATTCCTCGACGCGAGCGCACCGGTGGGGACCGTCCGGGGTAGTGGGGTCATCTCGGAGCGCCTCGGCCCCATCACAGTCCAGTGAACTCGGCCGGCCCCGGGCGAGTCCAGCGGAATGGTTTGCAGCAGGGCCGGGCGACAGGCGCCAGGGCGCCTGTCAACGGAGCAGGATGAAGACCAAGGCGGACACCGCTCCTAGCGCAGTGCCGCATAGGAGCTGGGCGACAGTGTGTGCCTTGAGGACGCGGCGCGACCATCCGACGAGCGGCACGAGGAGAACTGCCGGGAGCGCAGGCGCGCCGAACACCAGCACGAGGATCATGACCGAGCCGCCGGCCACGGCGTTGTGAACGGAGATCTGCCACCGGACGGTGACCGCGAGGGTGCAGGCCAAGCCTGTGAGCATGGCGACAACCAGCGCCGTGACATCGACGGGGGCGCCTGTTGCAAGGAGCAGCACGACTCCGGATGTCACCGACAGCACGCTTGCCGCAAGGGGCACCAGGCGTTGCCTTCGGACGCGGATGTGTTTGTCTGTCACGCGCCCGCTACGGACGGCGAGATGCACGAAACATGCAGGTACGACGCCGCAGAAGAGCGCTGCTATCAGCCCCCACCCGAGTCCGCTGTTTCCGGGCGTGCTGTGCCATCCGACGAGAAGCAGCAGGCAGATCACGAGGTGCGCGGGGGCCAAGACGTCTGTGATGATCTTCGCCGCACGAACCCGGGAAGATGCTTGTGCGTACGTCGGTGGGGGTGGGGCCGAGAAGTTGCTCATGGTGGCTCCGGAGCGCGGGTCTCAGCGTCGGCCGAGGCGGCAAGGAAGTCGTGGGTGAGATCGGAGAAGTACGCAGCGGACAGCTGTTCGAGGGCGCGGCTTTCGCTGGGAAGATCGCGCCCGCCGCCGGACGGTTCATTTGGTTGGGGCTGACCGATATCACCGCGCAGACACGCGGCACGGGCCGATGCGAGCCGGCAGGCTTCGGCGGCGGTCTCAGCCTGTGTTCCGATCAGGCCCGCGGCGGTGACATGTGCGTAAGCAGATCGCCGAATGCACGGTGAGGCGTAGTCGTTGAGAACAAGACTGGCGTCGCGAATCTCCATGGTTCGCCGGTACAGCCTCTCACCGGGGCACCGCGGGTCCAACCGCTCGACGACGGGGTGCCGCAGGGAGTGGAGGCGAACCGCAGGGACCGCGTCGGTGAGCTCGCGCCACAGGGGACGCAAGCGCAGCAACGCCAACCGGTTCCGGCGCCACGCACCCGCCTTGTCGAGAAGCGGCAGCGAGGTGCCGCTGATGATCAGCAGAAGGGCTGCGAGAAGAAGGCCTGTGGCCAGTACGTCCTCCTGGTTCCGAGGCAGTATGCCTTCGCCGACCAACTGAGCCGTCAGAACCGCGACCCGCACCACTGCATAGCCGACCCCGGCAGCCAAGCCGATCCCGACCAGACGCAGGCCCCAGCCGAGCACGCCGTTCCCGGATGCACGACCCCAACGCCAGCACACACGCATGCCGGCGATCAGCACGTAGCTGAGGTATCCGAGGAAAATCACCGTATATCCCAGGAGAGCCAGGTGGGCAGCGGTGTCCTGGTAGATGACCGAGGTCCTGTACGGCTGAAGTTTTGCGAAGAACAGCGCCGCCATCGCCACCGCGGTCGAAGCCGGGAGTGCGTACCACGTCACCCCTCTCGACCGTCTGGCTTGACCTGGACCCGCGACCTCACGCAGGAAGGCTGATACCGCGGCCGCGGCCAGAACGCCACCGAAGAGGTGTTTCAAGAGGTATGAGAGGTCCTCAATTCCGGTCGCCCGATCAAGGACGCCTCCGAGGGGAAGCCGCAACGTCATCATCACAGCCAGCCCGGAGAACGCCCACGAGAGCGCCCGACTACGACCGGGGCGGTGATCCTTGGCCATCCGCCACGTCGCACTGATCCACAAAAGAGTCGTGATGGTCAACTCAACGGTGCTCACCGGGATTCACTCCCCACGCAGCGCCGTGTCGATTCGGGCAAGTTCGGGATCTTTTCGCTTCAGCGGCGGCAGCAGGGCACGGCGTGCAACGCGAGTGGCGAACTCCTCGGCCTCCCGTTCCTGGTGATTGCTGAAGCTTGCCCGACCCAGGACGCCGCGGACCGTCGCCGGGTCGATCCCGGTGAACAGGGCATCGAGGTTGGCGCCGGGACCGGTGGCGTCGCTGCCGACATGGCCATGAAGGATGTGCCCGATCTCGTGCAGGACGATGTGGTCCCGGTGGAGGGACGAACCTGCGTCGGCGGTAGTCGTATCCGCCAGGCACTTCATCCACCACAGTTACTCCCTGAAACTCTTCGAACACAGAGAGGGATGCGCGCTCACGGTGCTTCGAGCGGGATGCCGACAGGCAGGCTGCGCCTGCCAGCACCCCATATGCGCGTCAGCGGCGGCGAACCCGCAGATAGGCGATGACGCTGCGATCGGCGAGCGCGAGGGGGACCAGCGCCCAGACGAGGCTGTCCGTGCCGGACAGCACAACGACCGTCGCCATGATCGGCGTCCAGTGGGCCTGCACGGCGAGTGCGGACCACGTGCCCACGTCAATCTATGGCGGGGGCGAGATGATACTTTCGCGATGCGCCGGAAACGCCTTGAGCAGCAGGCGGCGTGCGTTCTTCACGCGATGTGCCTCTCGATGAGATGGATAGAGATGGAACCGGATCGCAGAGAGCGCGGGGGCCTCGAATTGCCGTTCGGGGTCCTCTCTGCGTTGGCCCGAAGCTAACCCACCGCGCTCGCGCTTTCCAAACCATGAAAACGGAACCATGGCTTCCGTTTTCAATAGTGTGACTGGCGACTCCCCCGACATAAGGGACTTCACTGCCTGAGGTGGTGCGGATTCGGGCGCTAGTGGCCACGACCTCGGACACTTGACGGCCGGGCACGATCAGAAATGATCGGTATTCTCGTCTCGTCGTACTGTCGCGGCGCCCCTCGACGGAGTGGTCGTGAAAACGGGGCAAGCCCCGACGGCGGCTTCGATCGTCACGGTGGTCGCAGCCGGACGTAGGCGAGGAGTCGGTCTCGCAGGGTGCTCTTGCCGGCGCCGGGTAATCCTTCCAGGGCCACGAGCACGGGGCGTCAGCTACTCGGTTCTTCGGCGGCGAGCGAGCTGATGAACTTCGCGCACCGCCCGGTGGCGACCGGCAGGGTGCCGAGGCGGCGGAGTTGTCAGCGCGGTCGTGGGCCAGCCACATGCCTTCCGCGTAGCCGTTGGTCGCCGCGGCCGTGGCCTGGCGGGGCCAGAGCCGGTCACTGGAGGAGACCCAGAAGCCGCCTCCGGTGTCGGCCTGGGCGATGACGACGCTGATGCCGGCGATCTGGCGGGGCCAGGCAAGCGGGCCGGGGGCAATGCCGTCGAGATGGCTGGTGATGTACTGGCCCGGGCCGTACGCCTGTTCCAGGTCCCCGCCGACGAGCGGGCGATCGTCGAAGGCAGCCGGGCCTGGTCCACCGCCGACGACATCGAGCGCTTCATCGCCATGCGTGCCGAGCATCACCAGGCCATGACCGAGCGCCAACCGCCCCTGAAGATATGGTCCGTGATCCCCGAAGGACTGCTGCGACAGGAGGTCGGCGGCCGGGCCGTCGCCAAGGCCCAGGTCGAGCACCTCATAGACCGGCTGAGGGGCGATCCGAACACCACGATCCAGGTCCTACCGCTGAGCGCCGGCGCGCACACGGGCATGGACGGACCGTTCATGTTGATGTAGTTCGCCACCGGCAGCGACACGTTCACCATCGAGGCGACACGCACCCGGCTCCACCCCACCGACCCCGAGTCGGTCGAGGTATACCGCACTACCAGCAACCACCTGAAACTTACTGGGCGCTCACTGCCCCAGGGTCAGGCCGGCTACGCCCGCTTTGCCAAGCGGCTGCGCCTCACCTCCGCGGCCGCTCTCTTCAACTGCACCGGCTTCCGGACCGCATCCCGCCAACGTGTTGCCTCCGCCAGATGCCGCCCGAACGCCCGCCGAGCCAGCCGTCCCGACCCCGCTCCGCCGCTCTGATCCACGGGCACTGGACAATCCAGTCCCCGCGCCCCAGAGAAAACGTGACGTTCGGGAAGGACGCCTCCCCCTGGGAACCGGCAACGCGCCCCGGGCCACGGCCGCCCACCGGAACCTCGCCATCGACGCCCTCCGCATCGCCGGAATCCGCAACCTCTCCTCCGGGCTCCCCCGCACAGCCCGCTACCAGGTGCGCTCCCTCACCCTCCTCGGCCTCGACAGACCAAAAGGGAGACGGTCGAACTACGCCGAAGCCCCGCCCGAGAAGACAGTCACCCCTCCGATCTCTGCGAAGCGGCCCGCGCCGCACTTTCCCGGCGCCTCATCCACACGGCGAGGACCGCGCTCGCTGCCAGTGCACCGAACGCGGTGAGCAATAGTGCCGTGGCCGTTGCCGCTTCGGAGCCCACGCCGCGTTCTTGGTCGGTGACGGCGCCGGCCAGCCCGACGCCGAGGCCAGCGGCCACGGTGATAATCGTCTTGGTGACCCCTGACGCCTCCCCGGCCCGTTCGGGCCGGATCACTGCTTGGGTGGCGATGAGTGTCAACGAGTTCGCCACTCCGAGCACAGCACCGCCGACGGTGGCGACGGCCAGGTATGCGGTGAGTGAGGGGGCCTGGGTGAGGCACACCAGAACCAGCGCTCCCCCGCCCAGGCAGCCCGCCATCATCCGTACTGCCGCGCGTTGCGGCACTCGACCGGCGAGTGGTCCGGCGATCGCCATTGCCACCGCGGGGAGGAGAAACGCGGTGCCCGCCAGGGCTACCGAGAGATCCCACTGCCCCTGGAGGGTCAGGGGTACGACGAACAAGAACATCACCGTGGCGGTGTTGGCCGCGGCGCCGGCCAGGGTGAGCGCCATGTACGGTCCGTTGCGGAACAGGCTGAGCTCCACTAGCGGATTGGCTGCGACCCGCTCTCGCCGCACGAAGAGAATCAGCAGGACTACCACCACGGCGGCGCCGGCCAAGGCGGCGGGCCACGGCCAGCCCGGTCCGCGGTCGATGACCACACAGAGCACGGCGAGCGCGGCCGTAGCGCCGACAAGGCCACGCCAATCGACGCTGCGCGGCGCCCCCCCGTCAAAGCTCTCAGCGGTACGGGAGGCACAGAGCACGCCAAGGACAGCGAGTGGGATGTTCAGCCAGAACACGGCTCGCCAGGACACCAGCTCGGTCAGGGCGCCACCGACGAAGGGGCCGCTCGCGGTGGCGATCCCGCCGATCCCGAGGGCCAAGCCGATAGCACGGCCCCGTAGGTCGGCCGGGTAGACGTTGGTCAGCAGGGACAACCCCACCGGCATGATCATCGCTGCGCCGGCGCCCTGCACCACCCGGGCGCTCACGAGAACGGGGAGGGTCGGGGCGAGTGCGCAGACCAGGGAGGAGGCGCCGAACAGGACAAGCCCCGCGATCAGGAGCCTTCGCCGCCCGAAGAGGTCCCCGAGCCGTCCTGCCCCCAGCATCAATGTGCCGGTCGACAACAGGTACGCGCTGATCACCCACTGGAGACCGTCTCCGCCCGCATGCAGGTCGCGCCCAATCTGCGGCAGTGCGAGATTCAGCCCGAACGCGTCGAGCTGGATGCAGAAGACGCCCACGCACATGGCCAGGAGCGCCCATCGGCGAGATGCGACCGGTGACGTCGCCCCCTCCCCGACGCCGTCTCCGAGGGCCACACTCTTGCCCACGATCACCAACTCCTCCGCATAGTCGACCTCTTGAAGGGCGCTCCCACCGCCGAAGCGGGGTCGAGCACCGGCACGAACACTGCTGGCGGGGAGATTGCAGCCGAAGAGCGCTCCAGATGATCAGGAGCCGCTGCGAGAAGGGGCAGCACCGAGGAGAGAGTCGGAGCGTAGAGGTCGCCCACGGAAGCCCGAAACGCCATACCGACGGGGCCGCGGCATGACTCACACCGGCCCTCAGCCGTCAAAGAATGGCGGGACACGATCACCGTAACTGGCCCCGGGGCCGCTGGCCAACAGCGACCGCCACTTATCTACGCGCCTGAGCCAGGAGGGCTCGGGCCCTGTCCACGCATCGGAACCGTCCCACGAAGACAGCCCCAACATCTGGGGCTCAGCCGGCGCCCGCCGTCACTCCCTCGCCCGAGGTGTCATCAGAGAAATCCATCGCCTGCACCCTCCAAGGGGGTCTCGCCCCTCCTGAGGCCATCCGCAGGCGAGCAATTACTGAGACCACCGCGTCTGCTGCGAGCGAACTTGCCACTCCCCGCTGGGTACGGCCGCATCATCGGGCTAACGTTCCGCGGTGCCGCGCAGGGCGGTGACCAGTAGCGGAAGGGAAGTTCTCTTGAAGGATCCGATACGGAAAGTGCTCCACAAGGACGGTCGCACTCGTTATCGCCTGGTGGTGGATGTCGGCACTAGCGAGGACGGCAAGCGGAAGCAGCTGACGCGCACCTTCGACACGAAGAAGCAGGCGGTCACCGAGCTTTCGCGTATCCGGCACCAGGTTCACCAAAGCACCTTCGTCGCACCGACCAAGCTGACGGTGGACGAGTGGCTCGACACCTGGCTCACCAGCGCCGTTCGCGAAGTCGAGGCAGCGACTGCCGCGAACTACGAGGATGCCCTGCGGCCGGTGCGGACCCACCTCGGTGACAAGGCTCTGCAGGCGCTCACCGAGCAGGACGTCGAGGGCCTGGTCGACTGGATGCTGACCAGTGGCCGGGTGCGGGGAGGAAAGCCCGGCACCGGCCTCGGAGTCCGGTCGGTCCGGTTGACTCTGGGCCGGCTCCGTGCAGCGCTGAACATGGCGGTGCGCCGCCAGCTCGTGCCCCGGAACGTCGCGCAGTACGTCACCATCCCCCGGAAGGCACGCGACGCCGCGCTGGAGGCGAAGGCCGAGCGGAAACCGTGGACGGAGGAGGAAGCACTCCCCTTCCTGCGGTACATCGCCGGGGACCGCCTGCACGCTCCGATGCTGCTCCTGCTCCTCGGCCTGCGCCCGGCCGAGGTATGTGGCCTTCGCTGGCAGGACGTGGATCTCAAGGCCGGGACGCTGCAGGTAGCGATGACCCGGACCAACGTCGAACGCATCGTGGTCGAGAAGGCTCCGAAGACAGCGGCGGGACGGCGAAGGCTGCTCCTCCCCCGCGTTGTCACCGAGGCCCTGGGCAGCTTCCGTACCCAGCAGGCGGAGGAGCGGCTCGCGGCTGGCGAGGCATACTCCGCCAGCGGTCGCGTCGTGGTCGACGAGCTCGGCGGGGCGGTGAAGACCGACTGGCTTCGACGCCGCTGCTACCGCCTCATGGAGACCTCCGGAGTACGGCGGGTCCGCCCCTACGACGCCCGCCACGCCGTCCTCACCTGGCTGGCCGCCTCGGGGGTACCGGACGTCGTGGTCTCCGCCTGGGCCGGACACAGCGATCTGTCCTTTACCAAACGGGTCTACGTACACCCGGACGTACAGCACCTCCAACCCGCGGTGGACCGGCTCAATGCCGTGTTCGACCAGGCCTGAGGCGGCACCGCGGACGAATGTGAGAAGTTGTGAGAGGTAGCCCTGAAACACAAAACAGGGCCCCGTCTCACATGAGTGAAACAGGGCCCTGACCTGCGATGGAGCCTTGCGCTCCTGTCGGGACGACAGGATTTGAACCTGCGACCCCTTGACCCCCAGATCGTTAGGGATGACCTTGTCGCAGGCCGGACAGCGCGTAGCCGACCACGCACCGTTCCTACGAGCTGCAGATGTTCGGCAGCGCGCACAGCGTGTGGTCCCAAGCTGGTCCCAAGGCGCGGTTCCCCTCCTGACAGGCCTCATAGCCAGACTCTCACTTGCCCGTCAAGGCGTCCGCCGCTGACTAGCGATCGGCTCGGAACACTTCGCAGCACGACAGAACCCGATGCCAATCCGTCAACCGGCAGACCCCAGTGGCTCAAAATATACCGAAACCCGCATATCAGCAGATATGCATCTTTCCTGACTCAATCAGTACCCTCACTGAGAGACTCTCTCGACTACTGACTAACCGATCTCCGCCCGCGCCACGAGACCCCATGACAGACTCTCCTCGTGACACCGAGGAAGATCGTTTATCTTGACCAAAACAAATGGGTCGAATTACTCAAAGCCGAAAGCGACGGCACCGATTCACCCACCTTGTCCGCAAGCAGGTCCCTCCATCGAGCCGTAGAATCAGGAGCTGCAGTAGTCCCAATCTCAGCCGCCCACTATCTCGAAACATGGCATCGATCAGACTGGAAATCACGGCACGCCCTAGCGCGACTAATGCGCACACTCTCAGGATTTCAGTCCATGGCACCAATTCAGCACGTAAGGCGCTGGGAAATCGAACTTGCTCTTTCCGAGTACCTCGACATGCCAATCAGCCACGAAGATGCTCGACCGACCACGGAAAGAGTCCTCGGCCGGGGCGTAAACCACGCTTTTGCGTCACCGACTGGCCGCTTGCGACTCGTGAGTAATATTGCTTCCGATACGGTTCAAGAAGGAGAAGAACTCGATCCAGAACCCGATCTTTTGAAGCTGATCGACAAGGCTCGCGCCTTGCCTGACGATGCATACGAGTGGTGGTCCCTGGCGGGGAACGAAAACGACCCCATGATCTACGAAGACTGGGAGACGCGGGGCCAGCACCGCATCGGCGACTCATTCGCACACCAAGAGAGAGCCCTCTCGGAGCACCTAGCCGCCAACCCCGAATATAAGAAGCGTCTCGATGACCTGATCGCCGCACAAGAGATCACGGAGATTTCCGAGAGCCTCCACGAGGTAGCTACAGAGTTTGACATAGATTCAAATCTAATTTACGGAAAACTGATCGAGATGGGAGGCCCCGTAGCGGTTAAGGGATTTCTGCGCGCCATGCCCGCATCTGCCACAGTCTTCGAGGCTCGCCGCCTCAAACACCGCAACACACAGTGGCCCTGGCAGCAGCACGACCACATCGACCTAGCCGCACTAGCCGTCGCGATTCCCTACGCCGATATCGTAGTGACCGAACGCCAATGGTGCCATCTCTTCAAAGTCGCTAAACTGGACAAGAAATTTCGAACGCAGGTGACGAGCCGACTCAGAGACATCCCGGAGCTGCTAATCAATTGATGATCCAGATTAAGACCTCACTCAACTACCTCCTCCTTTCCTTCTTTACCTGCTTCGACGTGCAATCGATGGTCAGGGGAGCGCAATTCCGTCCTCACGCTCGCCGCACAGCGGTCCTGCTAACTGGCGCAACGGAATCGCCAAAGTATCCCGTTGCTGCTCCGCGATAGGTCGGCGGAGGGGCTTTGGGCGGGAGCTGCCATGGGGCGAGTGATCATGGCCCTTTAAGCTGGTCCGCGAATCGGGCAGTCCTTGGACCTGCCCGCAATAGCCCGATCTTGGGCCATGATCTTCGAGGCTCGCCCCATGGTGGCTGCCTAAAGCCCTGGAGCCGACCGCCCCAGCCACCCACGTTCCCCACCACCGCGCCGCCGCACCCGCGCGGCCGGCGGACCGGGCCGGAGCGGGGCGGAGACAGGAGCGGCGGCCCGGGGGAGCCGGGCCGCGCAGCGAGCGGAGCGAGCCTTGATGAAGTAGGGAAACTTGTACCGCGTGGCCAACCGGCTTCGCCGTCAGGCAGCTACGAGGCGAACTCCGTCATGGTTCCGGACGTGCGGGCCGTCTTCGCGCAAGGCATCGAGTACCCGGACTGCGTAGGCCTCGGACATGCGCTGCGAGACCTCGTCAGCCGTCAGCCACTCGACGGCTGTTGACTCGTCGCTCAACGTCTCGCTTCCCCCTGCGGGACTACAGCGGAAGACCAGGGCGACGACGCCGCGCTTCATGTTCTTGTAGACGCCCGAGAGCTGCTCGACCTCGACCCGGATGCCGGTCTCTTCCCAGACTTCGCGTGCCACCCCGGCCTCCGGGGACTCGTCCACTTCGAGCACGCCTCCCGGAGGCTCCCACGTTCCGTTGTCGGCGCGCCGGATCACGAGGACTCGCCCGTCCTCCCGTACGACTGCACCGGCGACCGATACGGAGTGGAGCGGCGTTGACCTCGTTGATGGGCGGCTGTTACTCATGTAGAGGAGCATAGAAGGAGTCGAACTCAATGGGGACCCCCAGCACGCGGGACTCGGGCAAGCCGGTCTACTTGCAGATCGCCGACGACCTGGCGGAACAGATTCGGACCGGCACCCTGAGCGCTGGCGACAAGCTGCCGAGTGAGTCAGAGCTCATGAAGCGGTACGGCGTCGTCGCAGGAACCACTCGCCGCGCCGTCGCAGAGCTAAGGTCGCTCGACCTCGCGGAGACACACCACGGCAAGGGGACGTTCGTCAAGCGACGCCCCACCCACCAGCGCAAGGCCGCGGACCGCTTCCGCCGGTCGCATCGCAAGGCAGGCAAGGCGGCCTTCCTCGCCGAGAGCGAGCAGATGGGCTCGTCCTCCTCGGTGGAGGTGCTGCATGTGGGCAGGATGCCAGCACCTGACTCCGTGGCTGAACTGCTCGACCTCTCCCCCGCCTCGGCGGTACTCGTCCGCCGGCGCCTCTACTTCCGGGATGGCACCCCAACGGAGGAAGCGACCTCTTACCTGCCATGGGACGTCGTAAGCGACATCCCGGAGATGCACCAGGACAACCCCGGCGGCGGCGGCATCTATGCGCGCCTTGAAGACCACGGCCACACCCTCGGCTCGTTTCATGAGACCGTGCGCGCCCGTCTCGCCAGCAAAGAAGAGCGTGGACGACTCAAGCTCAGCCCCGGCGCCCCGATCCTGCACCTGACCCGAGTTGCGAAGACCGAGGAAGGGCAGGCGGTCGAGGTGTGCGACACCGTCATGGCCGCTGACCTGTGGTCTCTCGACTACATCGTGCCCGCCGAGGACTGAGCCGCTGCCGCTTCGGCCAAAGCCGCAAGTCTCCCTTCAACGAGAGGACTTGACTCATGTACATGAGTCGGGCACTCTCGAATCAGCACTCATGCACATGAGTGCTCGTGCACACAACTGAGGAGACAGCTATGCGTCAGATCCCGGTGGACACCAGCGGCGCGATGGTCGTGCTGGCCCAGGCGCCGCAGATCAAGATCGCGAACCGGCAGACGGGTGAGATCGCTCTGGATCGTGAGACGAACGCGAAGCTGATGACGGCGGACGTGCTGTTCGTCCGGGACGGGAACGCGGAACTGGTGACCGTCACGGTCCCGGAGACGGGGGTCTCGGGTGAGCTGGACTCGGGTGCTCGGGTGTCGCTGACGGGGTTGATCGCGCGGCCGTGGGAGAACGAGTTCAACGGCCAGAAGCGCCACGGGATCGCGTTCCGGGCCGTTGCGATCACGCAGGCTGTGTGAGTCGTGCTCGGCTTGGTGCTCGTCCTGGTCCTGGTTGCCGCGCTGGTTGCCCTGCGGTGGGTGCGTCCGGCGTGGTGGTGGCTCACCGTCGGGTGGGTGCTGGCGGTGGTGCGGGTGCTGCGTCGGTGGTCGTCGGTGATGGACGCGTGCGGGCTGGTGGAAGACCCCTCGCGGATGCGGCTGGCGGTGGCCCGGTGGGTACATCGGCCTCTTCCCTCTCCGCGGGTTCCTCGGCTGGTCCGGTTACGGGTCACTTCGACGGGGCTGGTGGTTCGGGTCCGGTTGCTGCCGGGGCAGGATGCCTACGACTTCCGGTCGGCCGCTGATCGGTTGCGGCACTCTTTCGCGATGCAGCAGGTGACCTGCCGGGAAGTGCGGGCGGGGCTGGTGGAGTTGCGGATGACCGGGTTCGATGTGCTGGCCCGAGTCCGGATGAGCGAGGTTGCCGGCACCTCTGGGGATGGTCTGCGGCTGCCTGTCGCGGTGGTCGAGGACGGCTCGACGCATTGGCGGGACTACCGCCGTATCCCTCACGCGCTGACGATCGGCGCGACGCAGTCGGGGAAGTCGGTCTACCAGCGGCGCCTGGTCAAGCTCCTCGCGCCGCTGCCGGTCGCTCTGGTCGGGATCGACTGCAAGGAAGGCGTCGAACTTGCCCCCTACGCGCCCCGCCTGTCCGCCTTGGTCTCCACTCCCGAGGACGCTCTTGGCCTGTTGAACGGGTTGCTGGAGCGGATGGAGGCGGTCTACCAGCTCATCCGGCGCGAGCAGCGCATCAGCGCCGACACCGCGGCGGCTGAGATCACTTCCGATATCTGGGGTCTGCCCGCAGGGCTGCGGCCGACTCCGGTGGTGGTGATCGTGGATGAGGTCGCCGAACTGGCCCTGGTCGCCTCGAAAGCCGAGGAGAAGCGCCGCGATGCGATCATCACCGCTCTGGTTCGGCTGGCTCAGCTCGGCCGCGCCGCGGGCATCTACTTGGAGGTGTGCGGGCAGCGCTTCGGCGCCGATCTTGGCTCCGGCATTACGATGCTGCGCGCTCAGCTCTCCGCCCGGACCGTGCACCGCGTCAACGATGAGGGCACCGCGAAGATGGCGCTCTCCGACGCCGCCCCTGATGCTGTTGCTGCGGCTGTCCGCATCTCCCCGGACCGGCCCGGGGTCGCCGTCGCCGCGACCGCTGCCGGTGGCTGGTCCCTGATCCGCACCCCGCACACCACGATGCGCGAAGCGGTCAGCGCCTGCGCCGAGCACGCCGCGGCCACACCCCGCATCAACGAGATCGCCGCTTGGCAGCCCTCGCCCTCGGTCTCCCTGAACAAGGCACCGATGCGGCCCGCGGCCACCCCCGCGTAACCCCTCCTCTTCGAACGCTCCGGCCCCGCCATGGGCCGCCTCCCTACCCCTCCCATGACGAAAAGAGGCCCGCCATGCCCCGCAAGAAGAACCCGCCCGCGCCCCCGCCGAACGACACGACCCAGCACAACTGCGGCGACTGCAAGGACGGCACCGTCACCACGACCGTCCTGGTCGGCCGGTCCCGCCGGAAGGTCGGCGAGCAGACCTCGCTGTGCCTGTCCTGCCTCGGCACCGGCAACCCCACCTGACCCCGCCCAACCGCCGCACAACGGAAGGAGAGATGGCCGTGCGCGAGTACCTGGCCCGGATCGACGCCGTATTGATCCAAGCCGTCATCGCCGGTGCGCTGTCCTTCGCCCACCTCCACGAGATCGCCGAGGCAGCCGGACAGACCGGCTGGAAAGCCTGGGCCTACCCCATCTCCGTTGACCTCCTGCTAGTCGCCGCTTGGCGCCGCATTCACATCCAGCGCGAAGCGGGCCACTCGGCCGCTCTGCCCTGGCTGTGGTTCGTCATCGCCCTCGCGGCATCGCTCGGCGCCAACATCGGCACCGCCGGAATGATCAACCTGGACGACGTGCCCCAGTGGCTGTCGATCCTCGTCGCCGGATGGCCAGCGCTCGCCTTCTTCGGCGGAACCCTCCTCGCCCACACCCCGGCCCGACCCGAGGCAACCGAGGACACCCCGCCCATCGAAGTCGAGCAACTGCCGGCAGAAACCCCGGCCCAACCGACCGACCCCCGGCCCGAACTCACCGCGGCCAACCACACCGAACCCGAACCGGCCCCGCCGCCCCCGGACACCACCCCCGAACCCGATCCGGCTCCGGCTCCGGCTCCGGCGGTGAGCGTCCCGCCCGGCCTGGTAGCTCACGCCCAGCAGATCGCCGACTCCCACCGGCAGACCACCGGCACCTCGATCGATCCCGACACGCTCTCGGCCCGGCTGAACCTGCCCGCACCGATGATCCACGCCATCACCGCCCAACTCACCTGACAGGAGAACCTCATGACCGCCTTCCGCCGCCTGCGCTCGATCGGCCCCGTGGAGATCGCCACCGGAGTCAACCGCCGCACCAACAAGCGCGGCTACCTCGCCTCCTGCACCGCCAACGCCTGCGGCTGGTCCGCGACCTTCGACACCGAGGACGCCGCCGACCTCGCCGCACGACACCACAAGTGCACCGCCCGCTGACACCCACCGGAGCGTCTTCGATGACTCACCACGACCGAACCCCGCGGCTCCCCGACGCCATCCACCACGGCCAGATCTGCGGCTGCGACCACCCCGCCGTTCCCCCGGCGCCGATCGGCCGCCCGCAGATCCAGATCTCCACCGGCGGCATCCTCGCCATCACCGTCGGCGGAACGGTCCTGGTCGTCGCGGTCGGCGTCATCCTCACCTCCCTCCTGCTGGCCGTGGCGATCGTCGCCGGTTCCCTCGCCGTCATCGCCCTCGCCCTGGCCATCACCGCCCGCACCCTCACCACCCAGCAGCCGAACACCGACCACCACCGCAACCAGCGCTGAAAGGAACCGACCCCATGGGCTTCTTCCGCAAGAACACCGACAACGGCCCCTCCAACCCGGAGATGGCCGAACTGGGCCGCGAGTTCGCCATCGCCAAGCGCCACGGCGACCGCCGCAAGGTCCGCGAGATCAACCGCACCCTCGCCGACAACGGCATGACCGACACCGACCGCGACTCCTTCGACCACGGCCGCGCCGGATACGACAACCTCCCGGCCGTCCCCGGCAGCAAGCGCCGCAACCGCCGCCGCTGACCCTCGACACCCGGCGCCACCGATACCGCCACCCATCCGGCGCCCCGCATCCTCCCCACCTCACTCGCGCTCTGCGACAAGGAGAAACGTGTACTCCTACGCCTTCACCGCGCTCGCCTTCTCCGGCTGGCTCCTCCACAGCGGATGGCTCACCCACCGCCTGCGGACCGCCCGCCGCGACCCCCTCACCGGGCTGCACACCCGTAGCGGCTGGTCCGCCCGCGCCGAACGCCTCCTGAACCAGCCCGGCGCCGCGGTCCTCCTGGTCGACCTCGACCACTTCAAGCAGCTCAACGACACCTACGGCCACCCCGCCGGAGACGCCGCCCTGACCGCGACCGCCCAGCGGCTCGCCGCCTGGTGCCACCGCACCGGACTTGCCGGCCGAATCGGTGGCGACGAGTTCACCGCCATCACCACCGACGCAACCGCGGGCCGTCTGGACGACCTCGCGCGGCTGCTGAACCGGCCCGTCCCCCACAACGGCGCCCTCATCCCCGTGACCGCCTCCATCGGCACCAGCCACGCCGCAGAGCTGCCGGTCCCCACCCTCAGCGACGCCCTGTCCGCCGCCGACCAGGCCATGTACGCGGCCAAGGGCCACACCCGACGCCCCTGAACAGCGCAAAACCCCGGGGCGGCACCGATACCGCCAAGCATCCGCCGCCCCGGGGCTCCTCCCACACCAGACCGAAGCCCAGCGAAAGGGAAATCCCATGATGCCCCACACCACCGGCCGCGTCTGCAACGGCTGCGACGGACACGCCACCGCCCACATCACCACCGGCACCCGCGCCCCCGACGGCACCCGTACCACCCTGCCCGTCCACTGCGGCACCTGCCACGGCACCGGCACCACCGCCCCGCGAGCGGCCCAGGCGGCCACCCGATGACCCTCCTGAACTGGCGCGCGGCTAAGCACTACGACCACAGCGGCGACAAGCCCTGCGTCCTGTGCGGCGCCTCGACCCCGCTCCGCTCCGACAACGGCACCCCCGTCCACAAGGTCTGCGCCGAGAACTGGCTCAACGCCCACCCGGTGCGCCCCGGTCTCGATGGGGAGGCGGCATGACCACCTTCGATGTCCTCGACCTCTTCGCCGGCCCCGGTGGCTGGTCCCACGGTCTACGGTCCCTTGGCCTGCGTGACCTTGGCGTGGAGATCGACCGTGCAGCGCTGGCGACCCGGACCGCCGCAGGACACGCGACCGAACCCTCCGATGTCGCCGCACTCGACCCCCGGGACCTCCCCGCGACCGAAGGGTTGATCGCCTCGCCACCCTGCCAGACATTCAGCACCGCCGGCCTCCGCGCGGGCGCCGACGACATGCCCCTCTGCCACGCCGCGCTCTCCGATCTCGCCGCCGGCCGCGACACCCGGGCAGAGATGCGGGCCCGGTGCGCCGACCCCCGCTCGCTCCTGGTCGTCGAACCACTGCGCTACAGCCTCGCCCGGCGCCCCCGTTGGATCGCGTTGGAACAGGTGCCCGCCGCACTGCCGCTCTTCCAGCACACCGCACGCCGCCTGGGCTCGGTCGGCTACTCGACATGGACGGGCATCCTCAACGCCGCCGATCACGGACTACCCCAGACACGCAAACGCTGCTTCCTCATCGCCTCCCTCGACCGCTCGGCGCTGCCGCCCGAACCCACTCACCACCGCGCGGGCACCCCACCGACGCTCTTCGGCCCCGGGCGCCTCCCTTGGGTCTCCATGCGGGACGCGATCGGCTGCCCGACCGGAGACATCATCACCCGGGGCCACCACACCACCGGCGGCACCCGTTTCCCCACCGGCGGCCCCTCCTGGGCACTCACCGGCCGGGCGCGCTCCTGGACACTGCGGGTCGGGAATCAGAAGCGCGCCACGCGCCGGGTGTTGGACTCGCCGGCGCCCACCCTGCTATTCGGCCATAGCCTCAAAGATGTCTCCTGGCACGACGAACACGGCCACAAGGTTCGCCGGCTGTCCGTCGCCGAAGCGGCCCTCCTCCAGGGCTTCCCCGCCGACTACCCCTGGCACGGTTCACGCACCAAGCAGTTCGAACAGATAGGCAACGCCGTCCCGCCCCCGGTCGCCGCCGCTGTCGCGGCAGCAGCCACCGGCACGATCGTGCCGACCGCGCTGCGGAAGGTGGCGGCCTGATGCACACCGCCACCGCGGCGGGCCCCTGCCCGGTCACCCTCGCTGACGCGCTGAGGGTGACCGGGCAGCCGGACTACCGCCGCTGGGAACAGCAGGTTCACCGCACCGGAGGATGTGCCGACCCCATCCACCTGCGCGGCTTCACCCTCACCAAGGACCGGATCACCGGCGCCACCCTCCATCACTACTCCACCCGCGACGAACCCGGCGGCAGGCTCCGCATCGCCTGCGGCAACCGCCGCGCCACCCGTTGCCCCTCCTGCGCCCGCACCTACGCCGGAGACACCTTCCACCTCATCCGCGCCGGACTCACCGGCGACCCGACGAAGAACGTCCCGCTCACCGTGCGGGAACACCCCCGGGTCTTCGCCACTCTCACCGCACCCTCCTTCGGCCCCGTCCACAACCGCCCCGACACCGGCCCCTGCCGCTGCGGCACCCACCACCCCGCAGACGCCGCCACGCTCGGTACCCCGCTCAACCCCGACACCTACGACTACGCCGCCGCCGTGCTGTTCAACAACCACGCCGGGGACCTGTGGCGGCGCTTCACCAATCGCCTCCGCCGCGAGGTCGCCGCCCGTGCCGGCATCACGCAACGCGAACTCGCCGACACCGCCCGGCTCTCCTTCGGAAAGGTCGCTGAGTTCCAAAAGCGCGGCGCGATCCACTTCCACGCCGTTATCCGCCTCGACGGACCCGAGGGAGCCGACACCCCGCCCCCGCACTGGGCCAGCGTCGCCCTGCTCACCGACGCCATCCGCGCCGCCGCCCACCACACCTACACCGCCATCACCGCCCCCCGCAGCGGCCCCCACTCCGCCCGAACGCTGCGCTGGGGACAGCAGCTCGACATACGCCCCATTACTGCCCTCGGCGCCGGCACGCAGCTCACCGAACAGGCCGTCGCCGCCTACGTCGCCAAGTACGCCACCAAGGCCGCAGAAACCGCCGGAGGGCTCGACCGCCGCATCGGTGAGATCGCCGAACTCGACCGACAGGCCGTCCCCGACCACACCCGCCGCCTCATCACCGCCTGCAAAGACCTCGACCCCCACTACCCCGAACGCCGCCTCTGGGACTGGGCCCACATGCTCGGCTTCCGCGGCCACTTCTCCACCAAATCCCGCGCCTACTCCACCACCCTCGGCGCCCTCCGCCAGACACGTGCCGACTACCGCGCCGCCCAAGAACGCGCCTCCCTCGGCCTCGACCCCGACACCGGACCCGACCCCACCACCCTCACCCTCGCCGACTGGACCTACGCCGGACACGGCCACTCCCCCGGCGAATCCTGGCTCGCCGCCACCATCGCCGACGCCATCCGCACCAACCGCGAAACCGCCTACGAAGCACTCCACGACGCCCAAGGGGACCCATCGTGACTCAGCTTGTGACGCTCCATCACCTCGCGCACCTGCTCCGCGCTGGAGCCCCGGCATCGCCCGGACCTCGTCCCGTCGACCTGTTGCACGACGGTTGGTACACGACCGACGAGGTAGCCGCACTGCTCGGGGTCGACGCCTCCACCCTTCGTCGCTGGCGCACCTCCCAGCCTGTGCAGGGTCCGCCCTTCGTTCGTTTGACCTCGCGAGTCACGATGTACAGCGTTCCTGACGTTCAGCGGTGGCTTGAGTCCCGCCGTGTGGACCCGGCGGAGGCGGCCTGATGGCGAAGGCACAGCTTCCACCTCTCGGGGTCAAAGTCTCCGGCGACATCGAGCACCGGCCGGGCGGCCCCAACCCGCATCGGGCACGCGTTCGCTGGTTCGACCCTCGGTCGGGTCGCCGCCTGTCCCGCTCCGAGATGCTGCCGACGCCAGAGGCCGCTGAGGACTGGATCAAGCGCATGCGTCGGCTCGCCGCCCGGGGTGTCACGCCCGACACGGCGACGATGACGTTGGCCGAGTACGGGGCTGAGGACTCCGAAGTCTGGCCCCTGGCCATGCGCGGGTTGGAGGCGAAGACCCTCGACCCGTACCGGGCTGGCTGGCGTCTGCGTGTGGTGCCCACGCTTGGGCACATCGCGGTTGCCGGCGTGACGAACGGCATCGTTGACCGTGCCGTGCACTCCTGGATTGCCGACGGTCACAGCCGCTCGACGGTGAAGAACAGCCTTGCTGTACTCGTCCGGGTGATGGAACAGGCAGTCCGGGACGGGCTCATCGACGTGAACCCCGCACGGGTCGTCGGCTGGCAGCAGCAGTACAAGCAGGCTGAGGACGAGTTGGACGACCCGCGCTCGCTGGCTCTACGCAACTGGGCGGACCTACAGCGCCTCTCCTCCGCCCTGGTGGCGCGCTCGGCTGGCGAGTACATCGGATGGGGCGACGCCGTGGAGTTCAGTGCCTGCACCGCGGCCCGCATCGGTGAGGTCTCCGGCGTCCGGGTCCGCGACATCGATACCGACTCCTGGCTGTGGACCGTTTGCCGGCAGACCACGCCCGGCCCCGGCGGCCTGATCGACAAGGGGACCAAGGGCAAGCGCCGCCGGGTCGCTCCGATCATCCCGGAGATTCGCCCGATACTGTCGCGCCGGATCACCGCTGTCGGTCGCCGACCGGATGCTCGGATCTTCACCGGACCACGCGGAGGCCGTATCACCACGGCCGTGCTCCGGGATGCCACCCACTGGGACGCTGTCGTGCTGAGCCTTGGCTACGAGTTCCTGCGGCGTCACGATCTTCGGCACACCGGTCTTACCTGGATGGCTGATGCCGGCGTCCCGCTGCACGTTCTGCGCAAGATCGCGGGGCACGGTTCACTCACCACGACACAGCGCTACCTCCACCCCGACCTGCGGGCGGTCGAACGGGCGGGCCAGTCGCTGAGCGGCTTCCTGGGAGCCTCCCCCGGCGCCGCGGACCCGTCTGGTCCCACAGTGGTCCCACGACAGGCGGCCAGCGGCCACCTGCGGAGCGTTCCCTGACCCGTCGCAGAAACGACCAAAGGCCTGTTGAGCTGGATCTTCTCCAGTCCAACAGGCCTTTCGGCTGCTGTCGGGACGACAGGATTTGAACCTGCGACCCCTTGACCCCCAGTCAAGTGCGCTACCAAGCTGCGCCACGTCCCGTGCTCGTCCCGCCGGTCTCCCGGCGCTCCGTGCACAAAGAACAATACCCCACTTCAGTGGTGGCCCGTGCACGCCCCTCGTGGGCATGTTCGGGTGCCCGTCCGCAGCTCCGGACCGGCTCCGGACCGGCTCCGGACCGGCATCGGACCGGCTCCGGAGTGGGTGGGGGCGCTGTCAGTCGGCGACGGTGATGCGGATACCGACCGTGCCTCGCACGCCGTACCGGAGGCGGCTGCCGAGCAGGACGAGCGGGCCCGCGAGCGGGTAGCGGCGGGCGATCAGCCGTCGGTACCGGCGGTTGCCGTCGTCGTCGAGCAGCTCCGCATACCCGCGCACCTCGTCGCCCGTGGGGCGTCCGCGGACGTCGCACGGGGTGAGCAGGACGTCGCCGCGGTTGCGGATGCGTTTGACCTTGCCGGAGCCGGCGTTGGTCCACACCCCGAGCGCGTCGCCGTCGCGGACCTTCCAGACCGGGGTGGGCACGGTCCTGCCGTCGCGGCGGTACGTGGTGACCAGCACGTACTTGCCGGTGTCGAGTCGTTCCAGTTCGCTGCTGCGTGCATCCGCGCCGTCGCTCATGCCGTAACCCTACGGTTCGGCGGTCATGACGGGGAGAGCCCGGCACGGCCGCGCAGCGACGGGCGCCGGGCGCGGCGGCGCGACCCCGGCTTCAGCCGAGGACAGCCCCCAGGTCCGGACCGACGGGGCGGTCGAGCTGGGCGTAGGTGCAGCTTTCCGGGGTGCGGTCGTCACGCCAGCGCCGGAACTGGGCGGTGTGCCGGAAACGGTCGCCCTGGAGGTGGTCGTACGCCACTTCGCAGACCCGCTCGGGCCGGAGCGGCAGCCAGCTGGGGTCCTTCTGGCCGCTCCACCGGTTGGGCGTCCCCGGCATGCGGTCCTCGGTGTGGGCGTCGGCGTTCCGCCAGTCGGCCCAGGGGTGGCCGGTGGGGTCGTCGTCCATGAGCAGGGGGCGCAGCTCGTCCATCAGTTCCGCGCGGCGTCGCATCGGGAAGGCACCGCAGGCCCCGACCTGCTGGAGCCTGCCCCGGCCGTCGTGGAGTCCGAGCAGCAGGGACCCCACCACGGGGCCGCTCTTGTGCAGCCGCAGCCCCGCCACCACGCAGTCGGCGGTCCGCTCGTGCTTGATCTTCACCATGGTCCGCTCCCCCGGCCGGTACGGGGCGTCGGGGCGCTTGGCGACGACGCCGTCGAGACCGGCGCCCTCGAACTCCTCGAACCACCGCTGCGCCAGTCGGTGGTCGTCGGTCGCGGGCGCCAGGTGGACGGGCGGGGCTGTCTGCCGAAGGGCTTCCGTGAGGAGGGCCCGGCGCTCGCGGAAGGGTTCCGCCAGGAGGGACCTCCCGTCGAGGGCGAGCAGGTCGAACACGATGTAGGCGGCGGGGATCTCGGCGGCCAACCGTCGCACTCTCGACTCGGCCGGATGGATGCGTTCCTGCAGGGCGTCGAAGTCGAGGTGGCCGTCGCGTGCGACGACGATCTCGCCGTCCGCGACGCAGCGCCGGGGGAGGTTGTCGCGCAGGGCGGGGAGCAGTTCGGGGAAGTAGCGGGCGAGGGACTTGCCGGTCCGGCTGCCGATCTCCACCTCGTCACCGTCGCGGAAGACGAGTGCCCGGTATCCGTCCCACTTGGCCTCGTAGCTCATGCCGAGGGGGATGCGGTCGGCGGCGCGAGCGAGCATGGGAAGCACGGGGGGCATCACCGGTAGGTCCATACCGGCTGATTGTGCGCGTGCGGCGGCGGGCTCGCGCGTCGGCCGCCGCCCTGCGGCAGGCCGGCCCGGGGGTGGCCAGGTCACGGGTGGGAAACCGGCGGGCACGGGCGGCCCGGGCTGCGGGGTCGCCGGGAGGCGGCAGCGGGGGCGCGCGTCTACCGTTTAGGCCATGGCGCGCTACGGAGATCCCCTGGAGCTGACGGTCGGGGGCCGTGCGGTCCGGGTCACCAGCCCGGACAAGCCGTTCTTCCCGGAGCGCGGGTGGACCAAGCGGGACGTGGTCGAGTACTACCTCGCGGTCGGCGACGGCGTGGCTCGCGCGCTGCGGGAGCGCCCGACCACGTTGGAGCGCTTCCCCGACGGGGTCGACGGCGAGTCCTTCTACCAGAAGCGGGCGCCGCGGAACCTGCCGGAGTGGATTCCCACCGGGGAGGTCACGTTCCCCAGCGGGCGGACGGCCGAGGAGTTCTGCCCGCAGGACGCGGCGGCGGTGCTGTGGGCGGCGAACCTCGGCACGTTGACGTTCCACCCCTGGCCGGTGCGCCGGGACGCACCGGACCACCCCGACGAGATGCGGATCGACCTCGACCCGCAGCCCGGGACGGCGTTCGCCGACGCGGCCCGGGTGGCGCTGACCCTGCGTGAGGTGCTGGCGGAGTTCGGGTTGGAGGGATGGCCGAAGACCTCCGGCGGGCGGGGGTTGCACGTCTTCGTTCCGATCGTCGCCGACTGGTCGTTCGTGGAGGTGCGGCGGTCGGTGATCACGGTCGGTCGGGAGCTGGAGCGGCGCGAGCCGGACCGGGTGACGACGTCGTGGTGGAAGGAGGAACGCGGGGAGCGGATCTTCGTGGACTTCAACCAGATGGCGCGGGACCGGACGATGGCCGGTGCCTACTCGGTGCGGCCCGGCCCGCACGCCCAGGTCTCGGCTCCCCTGCGGTGGGACGAGGTTTCGCGGGTCGAGCCGGGAGACTTCGACATCATGACGATGCGGAAGCGGTTCGCCTCGGTCGGCGACGTGCACGCGGTGATGGCGGAGGACCCGGGGCGCCTGGAGCAGGTGCTGGAGCAGGCGGAGCGGGATGCGCGGGACCACGGTCTCGGTGACCTCCCCTACCCGCCCGAGCACCCGAAGATGGCCGGGGAGCCGAAGCGCGTGCAGCCGAGCCGGGCCAAGCACGAGTGAGGTCGGCTCCTCGTCCGGGACCGCCCCGGACGACCGGACGGGATGACCGTGCGGAGGCGCGCGCGCCCGGTGCGCGGGCCGGGTCGGCTCAGGCCGCCACCGGCCGTCGCGTCGGGGCTGTCGTCCGTCCCGGAGCGCGACCGCCGAGCAGCGCATCGATCTCCCGCGCTGCGGTCCGCCCCGCGCGGTTGGCGCCGATGGTCGAGGCGGAGGGCCCGTAGCCGACCAGGTGGACCCGGGCGTCACGGACGGCCCGGGTGCCGTCGATGCTGATGCCGCCTCCCGGCTCGCGGAGACCGAGCGGCGCGAGGTGGCGCACGACGGGGCGGAAGCCGGTGGCCCACAGCAGCACGTCTGCCGGGACGAACCGCCCGTCCGCCCAGGTGACGCCGTCCGGGGTGATCCGGTCGAACATCGGGAGCCGGTCCAGCGTGCCGTCCTGCCGACCACGGCGTACCGCCTCGTTCATCGGCAGGCCGGTGACCGAGACGACGCTGCGGGGTGGCAGCCCGGCGCGGACCCGGCGGTCGACGAGGGCGACCGCCCGGCGCCCCTCCTCGGGGTCGAAGTCGGTGCTGCGGAAGACCGGCGGCCGGCGGGTCACCCACGTGGTGGCGCGGGCGCGGGCGGCGATCTCCAGCAGGTGCTGCACGGCGGAGGTGCCGCCGCCGACGACCACGACGCGCGCGTCGGCCATCGCTTCCGGTCCGCGGTAGTCGGCGGTGTGGAGCTGCCTCCCCCGGAACGCCGCTCTACCGGCCGCGTTCGGCCAGAAGGGGCTCTCCCAGGTCCCGGTGGCGTTGACGAGCGCCCGGGTGCGCCACGTCCCGTGGTCGCTCTGCACCAGGAGTCGGCCCGCGCCGTCGTCACGCACGCCGTGGACGCGGACGGGCCGCCGGACCCGCAGGTCGAAGCGGTCCTCGTAGTCGGAGAAGTACTCGCCGAGGACGGCCGAGGAGGGCCGCTGCGGGTCGGCACCGGTCAGCTCCATCCCGGGGAGGGCGTGTATGCCGTGGACCTGGCCGTAGGTGAGCGTCGGCCAGCGGTGCTGCCAGGCACCTCCGGGGGCGGGGGAACCGTCCAGGACGACGAGCTCGGACCCCGGTGCGTAGCCTCGGCGGGCGAGATGGTGGGCGGTGGACAGCCCGGCCTGCCCGGCGCCGACCACCACGACCTCGCTGTCGATGACCTGGGCCGTGCCGGTGTCGGTGTCCATGTCGTCGGCAACGCCCGGCACGGCGGTTGTCTTCCCGCGCCGCGGCCGGTGGCCGTTGGGTCAGGGTCAGCGGTCAGCGGTCAGCGGTAGGCGACCTGCGCACTCGTGGCCGGAGGCACCGGGGAGCGGGAGAGCTACTCCCGGCGGTCTCCCGTTCCCGGGGCGTCCTGCCGCCGCGGTTCGGGAACGGACCGGGGCGGAGCGGCTCCGGTGCGCTCGGCGGGCGGCTCCTCGGCTGACGATCCGGGCGAGTGCTGCCAGGCACCTCCGGGGGCGGGGGAACCGTCCAGGACGACGAGCTCGGACCCCGGTGCGTAGCCTCGGCGGGCGAGATGGTGGGCGGTGGACAGCCCGGCCTGCCCGGCGCCGACCACCACGACCTCGCTGTCGATGACCTGGGCCGTGCCGGTGTCGGTGTCCATGTCGTCGGCAACGCCCGGCACGGCGGTTGTCTTCCCGCGCCGCGGCCGGTGGCCGTTGGGTCAGGGTCAGCGGTCAGCGGTCAGCGGTCAGCGGTCAGCGGTAGGCGACCTGCGCACTCGTGGCCGGAGGCACCGGGGAGCGGGAGAGCTACTCCCGGCGGTCTCCCGTTCCCGGGGCGTCCTGCCGCCGCGGTTCGGGAACGGACCGGGGCGGAGCGGCTCCGGTGCGCTCGGCGGGCGGCTCCTCGGCTGACGATCCGGGCGTCGACGCGGAACGGCCGGGGGCGGGTGCGCCCGGGAGACGGGGCTGTGCACCGCGCCGCGGCGGCCACCAGCACTCGCGCCCGGACCGGGCCAGTCGCTCGACGTGCAGCAGCCACAGTGTGGGGAGGAAGACGAGGTCGACCGCGATCATCGCCAACGAGAAGAACGGCAGGCCCATGAGGACGGCGATGCCGAGGTGTTCCGCGACGATGACGCAGAGCAGCACGTTCTTGACCTGCCGGTTGAGCAGGCAGAACGGAAAGGCGACCTGCACCGCGACGGTGAGGTAGGTCAGCAGCAGCACGATGCCGCTGTTGGCGGTGACGAGGTCGGTGAGCGCGGGCCACGGCTGGAGGAACCCGATGTGCAGGGACCAGTAGACGGCGGTGCCGTCCTGCCAGGCGCTGCCCTGGATCTTGTACCAGCCGGCGGCAGCGTACACGAGGCACACCTGAGCCATCAGGAGCAGCACACCGGCGTTGTGCAGCAGGTTGCTCAGCCGCTCCACCAGTTCGCCGGTGGCGGGGGAGCCGGCCGACCGCAGCCGGGCAGCGACACCGTGCGCCGCCCAGACGCCGCCCAGCAGCGCGGTCCAGACGGGCGTGAGGTTGCCGGTGAGGGCCGCGACGGTCAGCAGGCCGCCGAGCACGATCCAGACGGCGGCGGCGGTGCGGTCGTCCGTCGCTGTGTGCGGGGCTGACCGGTGCCGTCGCGCCCGGCGTGCGTCCAACGACCAGACGTGCGCGCAGCGGGTCAGCACGAGGTAGACGGCGGCGATCCGGAGGATGTTCTCGCCCGCGTTGAGCACGAAGTCGTTGCGGTGCTGGAACGACATGACGGAGAGGGCGAGGAGCACGGTTGCCGCCCGGGCGCGCCAGCCGACGACGACGCAGGCGGCGACGCCGATGGCGGCGAGGTAACAGAGCTCGAACCACCAGAGGCCGTCGACCCAGGTCAGGAACGTGAAACCGCCGCTGTCGGCGACCGCGCGGCGCGCCGCGTCCTGCGCCCAGGGCGCGTCCGGGCCCCAGATGTGGTGGCGGTTGGGCCACTCGCGCAGCAGGATCGCGAGCCAGATCATCCCGACCGCGATGCGGACGACGGCGGACTGTCGGGTCGCGTACGGGAGGCGGGTGGCGCGGTCGGTCCAGCCGCCGCTGAAGCCGTCGTCGGGCGGGTCGGGCGGCGGAGCGGCGGCGGTCGTGACGGGCCCGGACGGGACGGCGGGGCCGGTGGCCCCCGCCGCTTCGGGGGGCTCGGCGGCCCCGGCGGCGGCGATGCCCCCGTCTTTCGGGGTGCCGTCCCGTTCAGCGCTGCCGGAGGCCCGTTCGTGATCGGTCATCGGCCCGCCTCCGGCTGCGGGGCGGAACCGCGGTTCTCTCCGGCGTCCGACGTCCGGCCCACGGGGAGCGGCCACGAGTCGTGCTCCGAGACGACGGGTTCACCCCCGGGTTGTACCGAGGCCCATGGCGGGGGCGGAATGGGGGTGGTGACGGTGCGGAACTGGATCGACTCGACCTCGCCGTCGGGCAGCGCGATGCGGTCCAGCGCGATCCGGGCCGTGGCGGCCCGCAGGTCGTCGGCGCGATGACCGGTCACCCGGCCGTCCTCGGCTCCCAGCGCCCTGATGTCGTTCCAGAGTTTGCGGAGCTGGTGCCGGCCCCGGCTGGGCAGTGGGCCGGAGCTGAGCTCGGCCAGGTCGGGCGCGGAGACGTCGGTCCAGGGCGTGGTGGTCACCTCCCCCGTGGCGTCGCGCACGGTCGCTCGCGCGTGCAGGGTGACGTCGGTGGTGGGCAGTTCCGGCGCGAAGAGGTTCCACGCCTGCCGGAACTCGGGGTTGAGGTAGCCGCGGATCGCGGGCCCGTGCTCCTGGCGCAGCACGTTCTCCGGTGCGACGTGCAGGAAAGTGGCCCCCATGTGCAGGGCCACGGCGAGCGCCGCCGCGCCGGTGGCGGAGACGAGCACCGCCCGGTGGAGCCGAGGCAGCGCGGTGGGGGCCGGTGCCGCCGCCCCGTCCGGGTCGGCGACCGGTCGGGGCTCGCGGGCTCCGCCGCCGCCCGAAGTCTCCTGCGGCGGGGGGACCCGACCCGGCTGCGGGGTCCCCCCTGCCGCGTGGTCGGCGGGGCGTTGACCGCGCCCCTGTTCCGGAGGTGTCCGCATGGCCCGCCCCTCCTACCGCGCCGCCACGCGTCACTCGCGTGCGGTGCGCGGTGTCCCTCCCCGGATGTGGTGGCCGCGAGCGGGGCCGGAGCCGGGCGCGCGGACCGCTGTGACACTAGCGCAGCCGGTGCGGACCGCCGCCGGTCGCGTCGCGGGAACGGGCTGTTCTGCGCCACCGAACGAGCGCGCCGCGGGCCCGGGTCCGCTCCCCCGACGCCGCGTCACGCCCGGCCGGTGCGGGGCGGACTGTCGAGGACGCAGTCGCCGCAGAGCCCGCCGCCGGGGACCCGGTAGTACAGGCAGCAGCTGCGGCGCCGGAGAACGCCGGCGGTCTCCGTCCACTCCGGGCGGACCTGCGGGTGGTGCAGCAACGTCGCGGTGAGTTCGGCGACCCGCTCCGCCACCTCCGGGGCGGCGGAGCGCCGCGCCCAGCCGATCAGTTGTCGGCCTGCTCCGGCCAGGGCGGACGCCGAGTTGCCGCGCAGCAGCGCCGGGGCGACCGGGGTGCGGGCGCGTAGCGTCCGCGCCAGTGGAGCCAGATGGGTGGTGTGCACGGCCCGGTGGACGGCGTCGGCGGCGGATGGCTGCGGCACCCGCGCACCGGCCGGGGGCGGGTTCCCGGTCGGGGGCCGGATCCGCTCGCGACCTTCGGGGGCGGCTAGTTGCTCGGTCGTCCAGAGGTCGTCGGGCGTGCTCCCCTCGGGGAGCCAGTACAGGCGATCAGGGGACAGTCGGGGGACGGTGCCGAGGACGGCTGTGGCTGCGAGGGCGACGGACCACAGGCGCGAGGCGAGGCCCTGGTGGGCGAGGGAGGCGGCGACGCGGCGTTCGTCGGTGCCGAGTCGGGACGCGACGTGGCCGAGGCGGCGTTCCCACGGGTCGGGGTCCCCGGCGTACAGGGCTGCGAGGGGGACGGCGGCGGCCGGGGGGCGTGTGGTGCGGAGGGCGAAGAACGTTCCGACGTCGGCGAGCCGGTCCCAGGTCGCGAGGGCGGGATCGGCTGCGGCGGGGGTTCGGTCCTCGGCGGCCATGCCCGCACCCTACCGACCCGCGCGCCGTCCCTGGACCGTCCGCCGGAACTCCCCCGCCCGGGACCCGACCGAACATTCGGTTCAGCCGCTACGCTGGGGCCACCGCGGATCCCGCCGGTGTGCGTGCCCGTGTTCGGCAGCCCGGCGGGGTCGGCGCCGGGTACCCGCCGCAGGATCGGCCCCGCAGTCCGGGGCCGACGGCCGACGGCGTGGGCCCGGAGCACGGACCGCCGATCGGACGGAGCAGAGATGACGCAGGGACCACCCCCCGCAGACACCACCACCGGCATCACCGGGGAGGGCAGCGGGACACCGCCCGCCCCGCCCCGCGTGGCCGCGGTCATCGGGGGCGGACGCATGGGCGCGGGCATCGCGCAGTCCTTCGCGACCGCCGGTTCCCGGGTCGTCCTGGTGGAGAGCGACGGCGGCCGGGCCGCCGCGGCGCTGGCGTCGCTCGGCGAGAGCCTGCGCCGGGCACACGACCGCGGCCATCTCGACGAGGACCCCGAAGCCGTGGCCGGACGGCTGTCGGCGACCACCGCGGTCGCCGAACTCCCCGCCGAGACGGAGCTGGTGGTCGAAGCGGTCCCGGAGGACGCCGCGCTCAAGGCCCGGCTGCTCGCGGCGGCGGAGGCGGCGGTGGGCCCCGGGGCGGTGCTCGCCTCCAACACCAGCTCGCTGTCGTTGACGGAGCTGGCGACGGCGCTGCGGCGGCCCGACCGCTTCCTGGGCATGCACTTCTTCAACCCGGTGCCCGCATCGGCGCTGGTGGAGCTGGTCACCACGGACGCCACGGCGACGGACGTGGTGGACGCGGCGCTGGCCTGGACCGCCGCCCTGGGCAAGGCGGACGTGGTCGTCCGGGACTCTCCGGGGTTCGCGTCCAGCCGCCTCGGGGTGGCGCTGGGGCTGGAGGCGATCCGCATGGTCGAGGAAGGGGTGGCGGACGCCGATGCCATCGACCGGGCGATGACGCTCGGCTACCGCCACCCGATGGGGCCGCTGCGCCTCACGGACCTGGTGGGCCTCGACGTACGCCTCGCGATCGCCGACCACCTCCATGCCACCCTCGGCCCGCGGTTCGCCCCACCGCGGCTGCTCCGCGAGAAGGTGGCCCGCGGCGAGCTGGGCCGCAAGAGCGGTCAGGGCTTCTACGGCTGGACCGGCGGGGAGTGACCACCGGCGGCCCCGGCCCGCCGGCCGTCCCCACGGGGTTCAGCCGGAGGCCGCGCTCCCGGTGGTCTCCCCCGGCGCGAGCCGGCCGGCCGGGGTCGCGGAGCCGTCACCGCCCGCGTGGTCGCCGCCGACCGGTCGCGCACCGCGCTCCGCGGGACGGCGCGCCACGGCGTGGGGCCGCCACCACGCCTCGGTCGGCAGCTGCCCGCCGGGCTCGAACGACCCGCCGGGCACGGGCACGGCACAGCGGACCGCCGTCGCCCGTGCGGCGGCGACGGTACGCTCCACCGGTTCGTCCCAGGAGTGGAGCGCCAGGTTGAAGGTGCCCCAGTGGATGGGGAGGAGCACTCCGCCGTCGAGGTCGCGGTGGGCCCGCAGCCCTTCCTCCGGCGTCATGTGGACGTCGGGCCAGTAGTCGCTGTAGGCGCCGATCTGCATCATGGTGGCGTCGAACGGGCCGTGCTCGGCACCGATGCGCGCGAAGCCGGGGAAGTAGCCGGTGTCACCGCTGTGGAAGACGCGGTGTTCCGGGCCCGCCACCACCCAGGACGCCCACAGGGTCAGCGCCCGGCGGCGCAGCCCGCGGCCGCAGAAGTGCTGGCCCGGTGTGGCGGTGAGGGTCAGCTCGCCGACGGCGGTGGACTCGTTCCAGTCCAGCTCGGTGATCCGCGCCGACGGGACGCCCCAGTGCTCCAGGTGCGCCCCGACGCCCAGCGGCACGGCGAACCGCGCGCCGCTCGCGGCCAGGGCCCGCACGGTGGGCATGTCGAGGTGGTCGTAGTGGTCGTGGGAGATGACCACGACGTCGACGGCGCCGAGGTCGGCGAGGTCCACCGGTACGGCGTGGACACGCGCCGGCCCGGCGAAGGAGAAGGGCGAGCAGCGGCGTCCCCAGACGGGGTCGAACAGCACGCGGTGGCCGTCGATCTCGACGAGGACGGTGGCGTGGCCCAGCCAGGTGAGTCGCAGCCCGGTGGCGGGCGGCTCCGAGGGGAGAGCGCGGTGCAGCGGCAGCTCCCCTGCGGGGCGCCGGCGCCGGCGGTCCTCACGGCGCAGCATGGCCCGCAGGAGTGAGGGGGTGCCGTCGCCGCTCGGCACGGTGGAGACGGTGCGCTCGTTGTGGAAGCCCCCCTCGCGATAGTGCGGCGAGTTCCGCAGCCGTTCCAGACGCTCCCCGCCGGGTTCGGCCCCGAAGGACGCCGGGCGCATCGCCAGGGCGGCGGACCGCAGCCGGGCGAGCGGGGTGGTCCTGGTGGCGGTGGTCACGGTGCCTCCCGGGGCAGGACGGCGAGCAGGGTCAAGTATGACGCTGCGGCCGGTGGCGGGCCACCGCTGCCGGCGGCCCTGGTATGGAGTGCGGGCCCGGCCCGGTGCCGGTTCCCGTTGTCGCCTACCCGCCGCGGCGCGGTCCCCACCGCCTCGTTCCGGCCGTACCGGGAGGCGAGGTGGACACCTCGGCCGGACGGCGGGAGGTGGTTCGGTCGACGCTGCCAGGGAGCTTTCGGCCGTAGGCGGCGGGCGCGGCGCCGGCTCCTGGCCGGATACCGCCCGGCACCCCGGGCATTATTCCGGACTTACGGACAACTCGCTTCATCGGGCCATATGCTGAGGGCGCCACAGGGACGCCCCATGCCCGGAGGACTCGATGACTGCACGCGGACGCCATCGCCGCTACCGCCCCGGCCCCGTCTCCCGGGCCTCCCTGACGGTGACGGCCGGCGGCGCCGGCCTCGCCCTCCCGCTCCTCAGCGCGGCGACGGCCGGAGCGGCGTCCTCGGCGACCTGGGACAAGGTCGCCGAGTGCGAGTCGGACGAGAACTGGGCGATCAACAGCGGCAACGGCCACTTCGGCGGCCTCCAGTTCCGGCAGAGCACCTGGGAGCAGTTCGGCGGGACGGCCTACGCCGCCCGTGCCGACCTGGCCACCCGCGAGGAGCAGATAGCGGTCGCGGAGAAGGTCCTCGACGGCCAGGGCCCGCAGGCCTGGCCCACGTGTTCGGAGCGCGCCGGGCTCACCGCCGGCACCGCCGCCGGCCCGGCGCCGGGTACGGAGCGGGCGGCGCCCCCTCAGCAGGTGGCGACGACCGCGCCCGTCGCGGAGCGCGGCAGCGGCAGCGGCAGCGGCAGCGCCGACGGCGCGGCGACCGCGCTGCACGAGGTAGAGGCCGGTGACAACCTCTCCGAGATCGCCGACACCCACCGGGTGCCGGGCGGCTGGCAGTCGCTCTACGAGCTGAACCGTGCGGTCATCGGGAAGGACCCGCACCTGATCCACCCCGGTCAGCGGCTCACCGTCAAGGACGCCTCGGGCCCGGTCCGTTCGAAGGACGTGGCCGAGCCTGTTCCCACCGAGCGACAGCGCAGCTCGGGGTCGGTGACAGCGAGCGGCTCGGGTGCCACTGCCGATCGGGGCGAGGAGCGGGCGGCTGCGGAGAGCGCGGCTGCGGAGGAGCGGGCCGCCGCGGCGAAGGCTGCCGAGAAGGAGAAGGCCGCCGCGGCGAAGGCTGCCGAGAAGGAGAAGGCCGCCGCCGAGAAGGCGGAGCGCGAGCGCGCCGAACAGCGCGAAGCCGAGGAACGACGCAAGGCCGAGGAGAAGGCCGCGGCGGAGAAGGCCGCCACCGAGAAGGCGTCCCGCGACGCGGAACGGGCGTCGACGGCGGCGTACACCTCGCCGGTGGCCGGCGGCACGGGCACCTCCTACCGCGCGACCGGCAGTTCGTGGTCCCAGGGCTACCACACGGGGGTCGATTTCCCGGTCGGCATGGGGACCTCCGTGCGCTCGGTCACCAACGGCACCGTGGTCTCCGCCGGTTGGGCCGGCTCCTTCGGTTACGAGGTGATCGTGCGGCACAACGACGGCAGGTTCAGCCAGTACGCCCACCTCTCCGCGATCTCGGTGTCCGCCGGGCAGAAGGTCACCACCGGTCAGCAGGTGGGCCGGGTGGGGTCGACGGGCAACTCCTCCGGCCCCCATCTCCACTTCGAGATCAGGACCGGTCAGGGCTTCGGCAGCGACATCGACCCGGTCGGCTACCTGCGAAGCAACGGCGTACCGCTCTGAGCGGGGTTTCCGCACCCCCTCACGACTAGAACGGGGTCCGGGCGGCGCGCGCGGCCCGACGAGCGGTGCTGCCCGGCGCGTCACCGCGCCCGGTTTCTCCCGGAGCGCGCCCGACCTCGGTGCGGTCCGCCCGCGCGGCTCCGGGCGCGCGCGCCGTCGACGCCCGCTCGATGCCCGGAACACGGCTGTCACGCGCCTCCGGTCGGCCACTTCCTTCCCACCGCTCCCGTATGGTCAGTACGCTCTGGCAAGCGCCGCCAATTCACTGATGATCAGGAGCTGTTGATGGAGCGACCCGCGTGGGCACCCCAGGGTGTCGACCTGTCGGTGCCGAGTGTCTCCCGCATGTACGACTACTACCTCGGGGGCTCCCACAACTTCGAGGTGGACCGGGCCGCCGCCCGGCGGGCCGTCGACGCGTTCCCGGGGCTGCCGAAGATCATGCAGGCCAACCGGGCGTTCATGCGGCGGACCGTGCGCTTCGCCGTCTCGGAGGGCATCACCCAGTTCCTCGACATCGGCTCCGGGATACCCACCTTCGGCAACGTCCACGAGGTCGCGCAGGCCGCCAGCGACGAGGCCCGGGTCGTCTACGTGGACAACGACCCGGTCGCGGTCGCCCACAGCCAGGCGGTGCTGGACGGTGACGAGCGCACGGGCGTGGTCGCCGCCGACTTCCGCTCGCCGCGTGCCGTTCTCGACAGCCCGGAGGCCCGCCGGCTGCTGGACTTCGACCGGCCGGTGGCGCTGATGCTGGTGGCGCTGCTGCACTTCATCGAGGAGTCGGACAAGCCGGCGCAGATCATCGCCGAGTACCGCGAGCGGCTCGCTCCGGGCAGCATGCTGATCCTGAGCCACGCCTCCACCGATGGCGGGCCGCGCACCTCCGAGCAGGGGGACGCCGTCACGGACGTCTACCGCAAGAGCGGGTCGACCTTCGTGATGCGGGACCGCTCCGAGATCGAGGCCCTCTTCGACGGCTTCGAACTCGTGGAGCCGGGCGTCGTCCTGCTGCCGAACTGGCGCCCGGACACCCCGGTGGACAAGGAGGACCCGGCGGCGTTCACCGGGCTCGCGGGGGCAGGGCGCAAGGCGTGAACCCCCCGCAGGAGGAACCTCCGGCGGCCGGCGGGGACACCGGCCGCCACGGCGACGGACCGCAGCGGTTCGCCCGCATCTGGTGCCGCGCCGTGTACCCGGAGACCGCGACCTCCATGACGCGCGACGAGTTCGAGGCGCACCTGGTGAGCCTCACCGAACAACTGACGGACGCTCTGCACTCCCGGCACTTCTCGCCCGAGGCGGGCCGGCACGTGGGCGAGGCACTGGTGGACGCCCACTGCACGACCGCCGAGGCGCTGCCGCGCATCCTCGGGATCATCGACGCCTACCTGCCGCTGTACTGCGGCGCTGGCAGCGGACTGGACGTCGAGGAGATCCGGGTGCGCTGCGGCCGGCTCCAGCACGCCATGGCGGCCGGTTACGCCGCATCGTTGCAGCAGCGCACGCGCAGTGAGCAGGAGGCGCTGTCGCGCGCGACGCTGTCCGCCCAGGCGGCGGTGGCGCGGGCGCTGCACGAGAGCGAGACGCGGTTCCGGGCGGTGTTCGAGGACGCGGCGGTCGGGATCGGCATCGCCGACATGGACGGCCACATCATGGACACCAACCGCGCCATGAACCGGATGCTGGGGATCGCCCGCCACCAGGTGCGGGCCAGCAACATCGGGGACTGGACGCATCCGGACGACGGTCCGGAGGTGTGGCGCATGCAGGCGGAGCTGCGGCGCGGCGAGCGGGACCACTACCAGGTGGAGAAGCCGTACCAGCGGCTGGACGGTACCTCGCTGTGGACCAACCTGACCGTGTCGCTGCTGCGGGACGCCGACCAGCGCCCGCAGTACATGCTTGCCATGGTGGAGGACATCACCGAGCGACGGCTCCTCAATCTGCGGCTGCGCTACCAGGCGACGCACGACGCGCTGACGGAGCTGCCCAACCGGGCGATGTTCTTCGAGCGGCTGGAGCAGGCGGTCTCCCCCTCCTCCGGCAAGCGCCGGGTCGGGCTGTGCTACCTGGACCTGGACGGGTTCAAGGCGGTCAACGACAGCCTCGGCCACGCCGTCGGGGACCGGCTACTGATCGCCGTGGGCGAGCGGCTCAGCATGTGCACCACCGAGCCGGGCCAGCTGATCGCACGCATCGGCGGCGACGAGTTCGTCGCGCTCTACGTGGACCCGCCGTCGCGCAACGCGGTGACCGACCTCGCGCAGGCGCTGCTGGACGAGTTGGCCGCCCCGGTGGAGGTCGACGGCCGGGAGCTGATGGTGCGCGCCAGCATCGGCGTGGTCGAGGGCCCTACCGCGGACCTCAACGCCAACGAGATCCTCCGCAGCGCCGACATCACGATGTACCGGGCGAAGGCCGACGGCGGGAACCGGTACGCGTTGGCCGACCCGGACTCCGACGCACGGGCGATCAGTCGGCACCACCTCACGCACCACCTGCCGGCCGCGCTGAAGGGCTCGGAGTTCTTCATCGAGTACCAGCCGCTGATCCGGATGGAGGACGGGTCGCTGGAGGGCGCCGAGGCGCTGGTGCGGTGGAGCCACCCCCGCCACGGGGTGCTGGGGCCGGACCGGTTCATCCCGCTCGCCGAGCACACCGGGCTGATCGTTCCGCTGGGCCGGTGGGTCCTGCGGGAGGCGGTGCGGCAGGCGTGCGAGTGGCAGGTGCAGGGCATCGGCGGGTCCCGGCCGCTGCGGCTGAACGTCAACCTCTCGCCGCGGCAGCTCAACCACCCGGACCTGGTCGAAGAGACCGTCTCCGTCCTGGACGAGTTCGGGCTGCCGCCGGGCTCGCTCTGCCTGGAGATCACCGAGTCGGCGATGGTGCGTGCCGACGACCACGAGCTGAAGCCGCTGCGGCAGCTCGCCGACCTCGGCGTGGGGATCGCCCTGGACGACTTCGGAACCGGCTACTCCAACCTGGCGAGCCTGCGGCGGCTGCCGGTGAGCACGCTGAAGCTGGACCGGTCGTTCAGCGAGGGGCTGCAGCAGCACCCGGCAGACCCGGTCGACATGAAGATCGTCGAGGGCATCGTCTCGCTGGCGCACGCCCTGGAGCTGTCGGTGACGGTGGAGGGTGTGGAGACCTGCAACCAGGCCGAGCGGCTCCGGGAGCTCGGGTGCGACTCGGCCCAGGGCTGGTACTACGCGCGGCCCGGGCCGCCGGAGCGGCTGCCGGAAGCGGTCTGAGGCCCGTCCCGGGGGGGGAGAAGCGGGGCCCCGGATGCGAGGCGGGACGCCCCGCGCCCTGTGGCGCGGGTGAGGGCGCGCCGACCCTCCGGCCACCCGCGGCCCCGGCCGGTGGTGCCCCGTGGCGCCCACCCTGCGGATAACGGCGGGAGGCGCCTCTCCCGGATCGTTAGGATGAGGGCGGCGCCGCCCCGTCCCGGGAGCACGGCCGCCCCGCACCGCGCGCGCACCGGCCCGCGCGACGCGGACGCCTACCGCCCGGTCCCCGTCTGCGGACCGGCCGCCGATACTCGAACATTTGGAGCATCCGAGGATGACCCGACACCTCATCACCAGTGCCCTGCCGTACATCAACGGGATCAAGCACCTGGGGAACATGGTCGGCTCGATGCTCCCCGCGGACGTGTACGCCCGCTACCTGCGGCAGCGCGGCCACGAGACGCTCTACATCTGCGCCACCGACGAGCACGGCACCCCGGCCGAACTGGCCGCCAAGGCCGCGGGGCTCCCCGTCGACACCTTCTGCTCCGGTCAGCACGACGCCCAGAAGGCCATCTACGAGGGGTTCGGCCTGCGGTTCGACCACTTCGGTCGGTCGTCCTCCGAGCAGAACGTCGAGATCACGCAGCGCATCGCGCGGTCGCTCCACGCCAACGGCTTCATCGAGGAGCGCCCCGTCCGGCAGGTGTACTCGCCCGCCGACGGCCGGTTCCTGCCCGACCGCTACATCGAGGGGACCTGCCCGCACTGCGGCTACGACAAGGCCCGAGGGGACCAGTGCGAGAACTGCACCCGGGTGCTGGACCCGACGGACCTGGTCGAGCCGCGCTCCGCGATCAGCGGCAGCAGCGACCTGGAGGTGCGCGAGACCAAGCACCTCTTCCTGCTCCAGTCCGCGCTGGCCGGCGAAGTGGAGCGCTGGATCGACGAGGTGGGCGACAGCTGGCCCACCCTGTCGTCCTCCATCGCCCGCAAGTGGCTGACCGAGGGGCTCCAGGACCGTTCGATCACGCGTGACCTGGACTGGGGCGTCCCGGTCCCGGCCGACACCTGGCCGGAGCTGGCCGCCGAGGGCAAGGTCTTCTACGTCTGGTTCGACGCCCCGATCGAGTACATCGCCGCGACGAAGGAGTGGGCGGACCGGGCCCCGCAGGAGCGGGACTGGCAGTCCTGGTGGTACGGCGACGCAGCCGCCGACGTGCGCTACACCGAGTTCATGGCCAAGGACAACGTCCCCTTCCACACCGTGATGTTCCCGGCGACCCAGTTGGGCACCCGGGAGCCGTGGAAGAAGGTCGACCAGGTCAAGGCATTCAACTGGCTGACCTACTACGGCGGCAAGTTCTCGACCTCGCAGCGCCGCGGGGTGTTCACGGACGCCGCACTGGAGATCCTGCCGGCCGACTACTGGCGCTACTTCCTGATGGCGCAGGCCCCCGAGTCGGACGACACCAGCTTCACCTGGGAGGTGTTCGCCGGCACCGTCAACAAGGACCTGGCCGACATCCTCGGCAACTTCGTCAACCGGGTGCTCTCGTTCTCCCGCAAGCGCTTCGGGGACGAGGTCCCCGCCGGCGCGCCCGCGGGCGAGGCCGAGGCCCAGCTGGGTGAGGAGATCGCCCGCCTCCTGGCCGAGTACGAGGAGCACATGGAGGCGCTGCGGTTCCGCAAGGCGGCGCAGGCGCTGCGGTCGCTGTGGAGCGCCGGCAACTCCTACCTGGAGGAGAAGGCCCCCTGGTTGGAGATCAAGACCGACCAGGACGCCGCCGCCCTGACGCTGCGGACCGCCATGAACCTGATCCACCTGTACTCGGTGGTGTCCGAGCCGTTCGTGCCCGCCTCGGCGCGCGCCATGCGACAGGCGTTCGACCTTCCCGGCGACACCGCGTCGTGGGTCTCGCCGGAGCAGGCACGGGCGCTGGACGCCGTTCCGGCCGGCACCCCGTTCACGGTGCCCCCGGTGCTCTTCGCCAAGATCACCGAGGACGACCTCGACGGCTTCAAGGAGCGGTTCGGCGCCGGCCAGGAGTGAGGACAGGGCCCTGGGCCCAGACGCGCGGGGCGGTGATGCGGGCGGTCAGCTCCGCCGCGAACTCCTTGATCGTCTCCAGCCCACCACGGCCCCAGGGGCGCGGCCGGACGTCGGCGACGCACACCGTTCCCAGCGCCGGCCCCGCGGCCTCCAGGAGCGGGGCGCCCAGATAGGCCCGGATCCCCAGCTCCTCGACGGCAGGGTTCCCCGCGAAGCGCGGGTAGTCCAGGACGTCCTCCAGCACCAGCGCAGCACGGCGGACCACGACGTGCGGGCAGTAGCCGTGGCTGCGCGGCAGCGACCGGCCCGGGACGTCGCGTTCGCTCTCCGCCGCCCCGCGCCCGCCGGGGGGACCGCCGCCACCCGTGGGGTGGAGCCCGACGAGGAACTGCCGCCGTTCGTCGATGAAGTTGACCATCGCCAGGGGCGCCGACAGCTCGGTCGCCATCCGGCGGGCGAACGCGTCGAAGGCGTCGCACCCGGCCGAGGTGGTGGCGCCACCCGGTGCGCCCGGTCCCAGGCCGAGTTCCGCCAGCCGCCCGACCCGGTCCGCGGCCTGCGGGTCGTCAGGGGTGAGCAGCAGACGGCTCGAAGGGTCGTACCGTCTCCTCATGGTCGCTCCTTGTCTCGATCAGGTGCTTGACGAGAGTGACGAGGACCGAGGTCCCGGACGAGGAGAGCCGCGCGTCGCAGTTGATGACGGGAACCGTCGGCGAGAGGTCGAGCGCCGCCCGGATCTCCTCGGGGCTGTACCGGTGGCCCTGGTCGAACTCGTTGATGGCGACGACGAAGCCGAGGTCCCGCCGTTCGAAGAAGTCGACCGCCGGGAAGCAGTCGGCGAGTCGTCGGGTGTCGGCGACGACGACGGCACCGAGCGCGCCGGCGCAGAGCTCGTCCCACATGAACCAGAACCGCTCCTGGCCGGGTGTGCCGAACAGGTACAGCACGTGGCGCTCGTTGAGGGTGATGCGGCCGAAGTCCATGGCGACGGTGGTGGTGTGTTTGTCCTCCACCCCCTCCAGGCTGTCGGTGCCCGCGCTCACCTGGGTGAGGAGCTCCTCCGTGGAGAGCGGCTCGATCTCGCTGACCGCCCCGACCAGGGTGGTCTTGCCGGCGCCGAAGCCGCCGGCCACCAGGATCTTCAGCGGGGTGGGAAAGGGTCGCGGTGGGGCGTCAGAGCCGCGTACGGAGTCCATGCAGGACCGCCTCCAGCAGGTGTCGGTCGGGGTCGACGTCGGGGTCGGGCGGTGCGGACACGGTGACCGCGCCGCACTCGACCAGGTCGGACAGGAGCACCTTGGTCACCGTCGCGGGCAGCCGCACGTGTGCGGCGATCTCGGCGACCGGGGTCGCGTCACGGCAGAGCAGCAGAACCCGGCCGTGGTCGGGGTCGAGGTAGCCGTGGGTGCCCCGACCGGTGGCGCGTACCAGCGTGAGCAGGTCGAAGTCGGAGGTCGGCCTGGTCCTGCCCCCGCAGACGGTGTAGGGGCGGATCAGGCGACCCGCCTCGTCGTCGAGGAGGACGGGTTCGGGCGCGCGCGCCGCCGCCCTCACCGCCCTGCCGACCGGCGGTCCGGGGTGGCCAGCGACGGGCGGGCGCTCTTGACGAGCATCGCCATCTCGTAGCCGAGGACGGCGGCGTCGGCTTCACGGCCGGCCAGCACGGCGAGCACCGCGCCGTGCCCGGCGGTGGCGACGAACAGCAGCGTCGAGTCGAGTTCGACCACGACCTGCCGGACCTCGCCACTGTCGCCGAAGCGGACGCCCGCGCTCCGCGCGAGCGAGTACAGGCCCGAGGCGAGCGCGGCCAGGTGGTCGGCGGCGTCGCTGCCCAGCCCGTCCGCGGCCTTCACCAGGCCGTCGCTGGAGAGCAGTACCGCGCTGTCCGCGTGGGGGACCCGCTGCAGCAGGCCGGCCAGCAGCCAGGAGAGGTCCGCTGGCCGGCCGTCGGGGCCGTCGGTCACCATCGTCGCCACTGTCTCCTTCGTCTCCTCGTGTGGACCGGTCGTCGGTCCGGGCGGCGGGGGCCGCGGATGCGGTCCCGGCCCGGTGCCGGGGTGGGGGTGGGGGGTGGTACGTCCGCTCACGCGTCGGGCTCGGCGAGGCTGATGCCCCGGCGGAACGCGGCCATCAGCCCCGGGTCGTGCACCGCTGTCTCCCCGCCGCCGGCGGCGAACACGGGGGTCTCCGTGCGCAGTTCGGGGACGAGGTGCTGCTGTCGACTGCGTTGCGGCAGGTCGGGTCGGCCGGGAAGCTGCGGTGTGCGGGGGCTTCCCACGCGCGGCACGCCGGCGC